>MGOE01000077.1:62494-76411 GCA_001797035.1 Chloroflexi bacterium RBG_16_72_14 | reverse complement strand
GACCGCGTCGAGTGGGCGGTGTACAGCCTCCTGTCCACGGCGGGCCCGCTGTCCGAGTCGCAGTTCCTGGAGCGGATCGCGGGGCTGTTCACCGGTCCCGACCTCCCCGACGAGCCGCTCGTGCGGGCCTGCCTCGACAGCTACCGCAGCCTCGCGAGCACGCCCGACCACCTGTTCACGACCGACGACCTCGTCAAGCGCAGCCAGGAGCACGGCGAGCTGATCGGGCGCCTCGTGGACCTCGGGCACCGCATGGGGTTCGCCTGCTGGATCGGCGCCCGCCAGCAGTCCCGGCGCATCCACGGCGTCCCGCTGTCGGACCGCCTCGACGACCGGGAGCTGGCCGGCCCGCCGTACCTGGGGCGCATCCGCGCCGAGGACCTCGAGGAGGTGGACGTCATCTGGTACGTCCGTGGCCGGGCGGCCTTCCTGTGGGAGATCGAGTGGACGGCGATGCTGGGCGACACCGTCCTCCGCCGCCACGCCCGGATCCCGCAGGACGACAGGCTGGTGCGGTTCCTGGTGGTCCTGCCCGAGCGGGCCGAGCTCGTCCGCCACAAGCTGGAGCGGTCGCCGCTGCTGCGGGCCGAGCTGGATACGGGGGCCTGGCACCTGCTCAAGGCCAACCACCTGCGCGACTGGGCGACGCGCGAGCACGTGGAGCTCGCGGACCTGGAGCCGCTGCTGGGGCTGGACCCGGCCGTGGAACGGACCGGCGACCAGCTGTCGCTGTTCACCGGCTGAGTCCAACGCGTCCGGCGTCACGGGGCCGGTTGGCCGGCGCCTGTCCGCGTGGCTTCCGCCAGACGGCGCGCCTGCTGGACAGGCGTATGGATAAGCAGCCTCGCGATCCCGCCTGTCTGGCAGGCAGAACGGCGAAGGACGCGGCGAATCGTCACGATCCTTCCTGACCAACAGGCGCGAGGATGGGATCTCCTTCCGGACGCCTGCTGGACAGGCAGCCGGCGGCGGAGGCCCGCAGGCAGCTGGGGACCGAGGCCTGCCGGTCAGGCGTCCGGCGGCGGAGCCCCGCAGGTGGCCGGCGGCGGAGGCCCGCGGGTCGAGGGCTAAGGACCCCGCCGGGCGTGCGCCCGACGGCCGCGGGGTACGCTACGCGACAGCGCACGACCGCCCCCGGCACGCCGGCCGGGCCGGCAACCCACCCGACAGGGGGTCCGAACCGTGACCGATCCCGCCCGCCCGGCCTCCGCCATCGACGAGGTCGCCGCCCGCTTCTGGGAGGACTACCTCCGGTTGTCGCCGACGACCGCGACGATGTACGGGGACACGCGGTACGACGACCGCCTCGAGGACCCGTCCGCCGAGGGACGGGCCGCGGCACGGGCGCTCGCGGAGCGCGTCGGGCGCGAGGCTGGCGATGTGTCCCCGGACGGGCTGCCGGTCGAGGAGCGGATCACCCGCGACATGCTGCTCGTCATGTCCGGGATTGCGATCGAGGAGGACGACCTCGCCTTCCACGAGCTCCGCGCGGTCGACCAGATCGCCGGCCCGCAGACGCTGCTCGCCCAGGTGGCCCAGTTCCAACCGGGGGATACGCCGGAGCGGCTCGAGAAGCTGCTTGCCAGGATCATCGCCTACGGCCCGTACATCGACGCGCACATCGAGATCCTCGAGGAGGGCCGCGCGTCGGGGCGCACGGCGGCGCGGATCGTCGCCGAGCGGACCATCCAGCAGCTGGAGCGGTTGCTCGCGATCCCGGTCGAGGAGGCGATCGTGCCCGCGATGGCCAGCGTCGCCTCGGAGGCGGATCGCGAGCGCGTCCGCGAAGTCGTGCGCGACGTCGTGTACCCGGCCGACCGGCGCTACCTCGAGGCCCTCCGCGGCGAGTACCTCGCCGCCACCCGCGAGGCGCCGGGGCTGCACTCCGCGCCCGGCGGGACCGAGCTGTACCGCCACGCGATCCGCTTCTGGACCACGCTGGACATGGACCCCCGCGACGTCCACCAGGTGGGCATGGACGAGCTCGCGATGCTCACCGGGGAGCGCCTGGCCATCACCCGCGCCGAGGGGTTCGGCGACGACATCCACGGGTACCGGCGCTCGCTCGCCCAGGACCCGGCGAACCAGGCGCCGACCCAGCAGGAGCTCGTGGCCCGCGCAACCGAGGACATCGAGCGTGCGGCCGCGGTTGCGCCCAGCGTGTTCGGGCGGCTGCCCCGCGCGGGGTGCGAGGTGCGCCCGGTGGAGGAGTTCAAGGAGAAGGACGCGCCGTTCGCGTACTACTTCCCGCCCACGCTCGACGGCTCGCGCCCGGGGATCTACTACGTCAACACGTACGACCTGCCGAGCCGGACCTTCTCGAAGCTCGCCTCGACGACATTCCACGAGGCGATCCCGGGGCACCACTTCCAGATCAGCCTTGAGATGGAGCACCCCAGCCTCAACGTGTTCCGCCGGCTGGGTGCGCGCATGGTGGGCGGCGCGTACGTCGAGGGCTGGGGCCTGTACAGCGAACGGCTGGCCGACGAGCTGGGGCTGTACCGCAACGCCGCGGAGCGCTTCGGGATGCTGGACGCCCAGGCCTGGCGCGCGTCGCGGCTGATCGTGGACTCCGGGATGCACGGCCTCGGCTGGACCCGGCAGCAGTCGATCGACTGGCTGCTCGAGACGGGGCTGTCCGAGACGGACGCGGTGATCGAGACCGACCGCTACATCGCCTGGCCCGGCCAGGCCCTGACCTACATGACCGGGATGCGCGAGATCCGGCGGCTGCGTCGCGAGCTCGAGGCCCGTGATGGCGCGGCATTCGACCTCAAGGCCTTCCACGACGAGCTGCTGGGCCACGGCTCCCTGCCGCTCGCGACGCTGGCCCGCGAGCTGCCGCGCTGGGTGGCCACCCCGGCCTGACCCCGACCAGCCTGGTCCCCGCCGGCCGGCGCCGCGTCGGCCTGGAGGTCGCGGGCCGGGTCTGCGCTCGGGCGCCGGCTCCACGCACGGGCCGCGATCCATGGTGCGTGGGGGCACCGCGAGCCCGGACCGCGTGACGGGATCGGCTTGCCTGCGGGCGGCCTGCAGGCGCAGGATTCGGCGCCAACGCGCCCCGACCCCGCAGCGCCCCGCATCCTCGGAGGTCAGCCCATGTCCCAGCCCATCCGCCGTCCCCTGCACGGCCGGTCGCCGCGTGCCGTGGTGCTGCTCGCCGCGGCCCTCGTCGCCGTGGGCGCCGCCCCAGTCGCGGCCGCCAACCCGAGTGGCTTCGACACCTCGACGGCCGTGATGCTCAAGCCCGGCGCGGACGCGCCGGCGGGCGTGGTCATCGACCCGCTCATCACCGTGGGCGACATGCTCACTGACGGCTTCGTGTTCGACTCCATCCCGGACGGCATCGCGTTCACGCTGCGCGGCAACGGCCGGGCAGACCTGTACGTCAACCACGAGACGTCGCTGGTGCCGTTCCCGGGCATCCTCACGGACTTCTCGAACAGCCACGTGGATCGGCTGATGATCAACCAGCACGGCGGGATCCTCCGCGGCTTCGACGCCATCCCCAGCGACGCGAACTTCCAGCGCTTCTGCTCCAGCTTCCTGGCCGGCGCGGAGGAGGGCTTCGACCGCCGGATCCTGTTCACGAACGAGGAGGCCACCGACATCGTCAACCGCCAGGGCCTCGCCTGGCCGGCGGACCCGGCGTTCGGCTCGCAGCCGGAGCAGGCGGGCGTGGTGGTCGCCCTCGACGTCACGTCGGGCGAGCACCGGACCCTGTACGGCATGGGCCGCCACAACCACGAGAACAGCGTCGCCATTCCCGGCTATGACGAGCTCGTGGTCCTGTCCGGGGATGACACCTTCAGCGCGCCGTCGTCGCAGCTGTACGCGTACATCGCCGGCGACACCGACGCGGTGTGGAACGACGCGGGCGCCCTGTATGCGTTCGTGTCCGACGACCCGCTGGTCAACGACTACGGCGACATCGCCGGCTCGCAGACCGTGAGTGGGCAGTTCGTCCCGGTGCCCCGCGGCGTCGCAGTCGGGGACCAGAACGGCCTCGAGGCGTGGTCCAACGCGAACGACGCCTTCCAGTTCATCCGGGTCGAGGACATCGCCTACGACCGCACCGACCCCAACGTCGTGTATTTCGCCGACACCGGCGAGCCGCGCGCCAGCACGGCGACCTCCGCGGGCGCCGGCCGCCTGACCCGTGCCGGCTCGACGTTCCGTGGCCCGTTCATGAACGGCCGGATCTGGAAGATGGTGCTCGACGCCCAGAATCCGCGCGTCGTCACGGAGCTCTCGATCCTGATCGATGCCGACGCGGGCGGCTACGCCAACCCGCTGGCCATGCATCAGCCGGACAACGTCGAGACGACCGCGAACGCCGTGTACGTCCAGGAGGACCCGGGCAGCCATAACCAGTTCCTGTTGGCGGACGCCGCAGGGGTGGGCGCGCGCGTGTGGCGCTACGACCTCGCCACGGGCGCCCTCGACGCCGTGTTCGAGGTCGACCAGGCGCTCGACGAGAGCGTCGGCGACGTCGACATCGCCCCGGCCGCCAACCGAGGCGCGTGGGAGTCGAGCGGCATCATCGACGCCTCGGCCATCTGGGGCGAGGGCTGGTTCCTGCTCGATGTCCAGGCTGGCTCGTTCATCCGGGAGTCCACGCCCGGCACGCTCGGTGACCGGGACGTCGTGTTCGAGCGCGAGGGCGGCCAGCTGCTCCGGGTGTACCTGCCCGGCGGCTGATCCTCCGACCCTCGCCACGCGCACCTGAGGCCGGTCCCCGCGGGGCCGGCCTCGATCCGCTCGCCGGCCCGGGCGCTCAGCTGTTGAAGCCGATGCCCAGGGTGTCGAGCGCGCGCAGGAACAGCGAGCGGCGCCCCTCGTGGTCGTCCGCGCGGATGACCTCGCGCCGCATCAGCTCCACCGCCGGCGTGCGGACCGGTTCGGGCGGGATGGGGAACGGGGCCGAGCTGACGAACCGCAGGTCAAGCAGCGGCGAGTCCGGGCGCAGCAGCCGGTCGCGCAGGATCCCGGCCGCCCAGCGGGTGGAGCCGACGCCCAGGCCCGTGTAGCCCAGCGCGTAGTGCACCCGCCCGCCCATCGTCTCGCCGAACGTGACGGTGAACCGGGTCGTCGTGTCGATCGCGCCCGCCCACCGATGCTCGAACCGGATGCCGTCCAGCTGCGGGAAGGCGTCGACGAACTGGCGGGCCAGCAGGTCGTACGTGGCCGGCCGGCGCTCGTGCGCGGGCATCACGCGGTTGCCGGGGTGGTAGATCGCGTCATAGCCGCCCCACAGGATCCGGTGGTCGGCGGTCTGGCGGAAGTAGTGGAACTGGTTGGCGGCGTCGGACATGCCCTCGCGCCCGCGCCAGCCGATCGCCTCGCGCTGGACCGGCGTCAGCGGCTCGGTGACCAGCACGTAGTCGTAGACCGGGACGAACCGCGGGACGAGGCGCCGGAGCCAGCCGCTGTAGGCGGACGTCGCGACGACGACCTGGGCCGCGTCCACGGTGCCTCCGCCGTCGACCTCCACGCGGACACCGCCGGCGTGCCGGCGCAGGCCCCGGACCCGGCTCCCCTCGGCGATCACGGCGCCGCGCCGCTCCGCCGCCGTCGCCAGCCCCCAGGCGAGCTTCGCGGGGTTGAGCATGACGCACCGGTCCGGTGCGGCCCGGACGCCGGCCAGCCAGCGCGGCGAGTGGACGAGCGCCTGGACCGCCTCGCGATCCAGGAACGTCACCGCGTGACCGTGCCGGGTCGCCAGCTCCGCGGCGTCGCGCAGCTCGTCCACCTGCCAGGGCGCGACCGCCACCTCCAGCGTGCCGGTCTCTTCCAGCTCGCAGTCGATCCCCTCGGCGCGGACGAATCCCACCAGCTCCGCGAGGTTGGCGACCCCCTCGCGCTCCAGCACGTCCACCTCGTCGGGGAAGTGGAGCAGCGCGTTGGACAGGCCGTGCGTCAGGGACGCGGCACAGAAACCGCCGTTGCGTCCGCTGGCCCCCCAGCCCACGCGGTCGGCCTCGAGCACGGCCACCCGCAGCGTGGGATCCGTGTCGAGCAGGCGGATGGACGTCCAGAGCCCAGTGAACCCGGCCCCGACGATCGCCACGTCCACGCGCGAAGTCCCGCGCAGCCGCGGGCGCACGACGCCGGGATCGCCGGTCGTGAACCAGAAGCTGCCGCCCGCGGACGCCCCCGGTGGAGCGGCGGGCGGAGGCTGGCCAGAGCGTCCGTTCATGACGTCAATGTACGCGGATCGCCGCCCGATCCGCGCCTGGGGATGCGGGATTCGTTGGTTGCGCCCCGATCCGGGACGATATTCGCGTTGACGGCGCCGGGGATCGTATGGCACGATCCGGGCACCCGTTCCACTCCCCGCAACGCCTGTCCCGGGATGCGCGCCATCCCGGGAGCGCGGATGCGGGCCCCCGCCCGCCGCCGGATGCGTCGGCCACCCGCTCGTCATCGGGCCGCGGGGTTCGCAGCCTGGAGGCATCATGACCGCCGACCCCACCGCCCCCTCGACGCCCAGGCTCAGCCGTGAGCGGCAGCTGGACATGTACCGCCGGGCGACGAAGACGCTGCCGGGCGGTGCCGATTCCAACTTCCGTGCGTGGGGCGAGGACACGATCTACGTGGACCGTGGCAAGGGCGGCCTCGTGTGGGACCTCGACGGCAACGAGTACGTGGACCTGCGCATGGGCTACGGGCCGGTCATCCTCGGCCACGGCGACGACCGCGTGGACGACTACGTCAACGAGCGGATGCGCCGGGGCGTCAGCTTCTCGCTCACCAGCGAGGACGAGGTCCGCGCGATGGAGCTCGTGTGCGAGCTCAACGGCTGGGTGGACATGGCCCGCATGACCGTCTCCGGGACCGAGGCCACGATGCACGCCATGCGCGTCGCCCGGGCGTTCACCGGCCGGACCAAGATCGTGAAGTTCGAGGGCCAGTACCACGGCGTCCACGACTACGCGCTGATCAGCGTGGCGCCCAACAACATGGCCGAGCTCGGCGACCAGGACAACCCCGTGGGCCTCGCCTGGGGCCGCGGCATCCCCGAGGCCGTCGCCAGGACGATCATCCCCGCCCGGTACAACAACGTCGAGTTCCTGCGCCGGCTGTTCGAGCGCGAGGGCGACGACATCGCGGCGATCATCGTGGAGCCGGTGCTCGGCAACGCGCAGGGCATCATGCCCCAGCCGGGCTTCCACCAGGCGATGCGGGCGCTTACCGAGGAGTTCGGCATCCTGCTGATCTTCGACGAGGTGAAGACGGGCTTCCGGTTCGGCAGGGGCGGCGCCGCCGAGTACTTCGGCATCCGCCCGGACCTCGCCACCTACGCCAAGGCGATGGGCAACGGCTACCCTTCGGCGGCCTTCGGCGGCCGGCGCGAGATCATGGAGATGATGCCCTCGAAGGTGAGCCACGGCGGCACGTACGCCGGCAACCGGGTGGCGGCCGCGGCGGCCGTGAAGACGCTCGAGATCCTGCGCGACACGAACGCCCTCGAGGTCATCGAGGCCACCGGCCGGCACATCCAGGACGGCCTGCGTGAGGTGCTCAACCCCACGGGCCTGCCGTACCAGTTCACCGGTCACCCGTCGATGTTCGGGATCATGTTCACGGACAAGGTCGCGTCCGAGTACCGCGACTGGGCCAACACGGACCACGAGCTGTACGACGCGATCGCGGTCGGGATGCATGCCCGGGGCGCGATGCCGGAGCCGGACAGCCGCGAGCCGTGGTTCGTGTGCGAGGCCCACGCCGGGGGCGACACCGTGGACCGGGTCATCACGGCGTTCGAGGACTCGCTCGCGGCGGCGCTCGAGGCGCGGTCGCGCGGCCAGCTCGCGAAGCACGACTCCGGCGCCATGTCGCAGTCGGCCGCCGGTTGAGCCCGGACGAGGACGGGAGTACCCGGATGACGCTCGACGGGAACGCCGTCCGGTCGGTGGACCGGGCGGCGGCCCTGTTGCTGGCCCTGGGGGACAGCCACGGCGAGGCCGGCGTGACCGAGCTCGCGCGACGGCTCGGCCTGCACAAGTCCACCGCGTCGCGGCTGCTCGCGACGCTCGAGAAGCGCGGCCTCGTCGAGCAGGACGAGGAGACCGGCAAGTACCGCCTCGGGCTGGTGGTCATCCGCCTCGCGGAGCGGGCCGAGCGCACGCTCGACCTGCGCTCGATCGCCATGCCCGAGCTCGACCGCCTCGCGCGCGTCACGCACGAGACGACGGGCATCGGGGTGCTCGACGGCGACCAGCTGCTGACGGTGGCCCAGGCGGACGGGCCGAACCTGGTCGCCGTCGGCGACTGGACCGGGCGCTGGGTGCCGCTCCACTCGGTCGCCGCCGGCAAGGTGCTCCTGGCGTCGATGCCGGAGCGCGAGATCCTGCGCCTCGTGCGCCGCGGCCTGGACCGGTTCACGGACCGCACGATCACCGGCCTCGAGCCGCTGCTCGAGGAGCTGGCCCGCGTGCGGCGCCGGGGCTATGCCACGGCGTTCGGAGAGTACGACCCGGCCCTCAACGCGGTCGCGGCGCCCGTCCACGACGCGCGCGGCTCGGTGATCGCCGCCGTGGACGTGTGGGGCCCGTCGTTCCGCGTCACGCCGCGCCGGATCCCGGAGCTGGTCCAGCAGGTGCGGGAGGCGGCCGGCGCCGTGTCCGTGCGCCTGGGCGGAACGCCGTCCTGAGGGCCGGCACCCGCCATCCCGAGGGCGGGCGGCCGCAGCGCGCCGCCACGCGCGGCTGAGGGGACGCTAGGCTAGGGGCGATGTCGCTGCCGCCCAACGTCGATGACCGGATCCTGGAGCTGCTCAGGGACCCGGTCCTCCCGATCCTGCTGATCATCGTCATCACGCTCGTCCTGATGCGGTTCGCCCGGACGGGCGTGCGCGGCGTGGTCAAGGCGCTGCTCGACCGCGAGGTCAGCGAGGGGACGGCGCAGGAGCTGTCCGCGGTCGAGATCAAGAAGCGGATGGACACGCTCGACGGCCTGATCACGAACGCGATTCGGGCGTTCATCCTGCTCATCGCGCTGGTCATGGTGCTGGGCGAGCTCAAGCTCGATATCGCGCCCGCGATCGCGGGCCTCGGCATCGTCGGCATCGCGGTCGGCTTCGGCGCCCAGAGCCTCGTCCGCGACTACTTCAACGGGGCGCTGATCCTGATCGAGAACCAGTTCAGCCGGGGTGACGTGGTGACGATCGCCGGGGTAAGCGGCGCGGTCGAGGATTTCAGCATGCGCCGGACGACGCTGCGCGACCTCAACGGCGTGGTCCACACGGTGCCCAACGGCGAGATCCGGGTCGCGTCCAACCAGACGCGCGTCTGGGCGCGCATCAACCAGGACATCATGGTCGCCTACGGCACCGACATCGAGAAGGCGACCCAGGTCGTCAACGACGTGGGCCGCGCGATGCTCGCGGACCCGGACTGGCGCCGCCGGGTGATGGAGGCGCCGCACGTGGAGCGGATCGAGGCGCTGGGCGAGTACGGCATCACGCTCAAGGTGCTGGGCGTGGTCCGTGCCCCTGAGCAGTGGGCCGCGGGTGGCGAGCTGCGCAAGCGCCTGCTGGCGGCCTTCGCGACCCACGGCATCGAGATCCCGCGGCCGCAGCGCGTCGTGCTTGCGCGCGAGCCGGCCACGGACCTGCTGGGAGGCCTGGCGCCCGACGGCCCCACCCAGGACGACCTGTCCGCGGGCACCGACTGACGTGGTCGCGGCGGGAGCACCGGCGGCGGCCGCCGGGCGTGGCGCGCGTAGAATGGCCCGACCCAGGGTGTCGTGCTGGAGGAACCCGTGAGCGTCGAGTCCCAGGCCGGTCGCGGGCCGGAGATCGAGAACCTCCTGGCCGAGAAGCGGACGTTCCCGCCGGATCCCGCCTTCACCGCCAGGGCCAACGTGACCGCCGCCATCTACGACGAGGCGAACGCGGACTACGTGGGCTTCTGGGAGCGCCAGGCGAAGGAGCGCCTGTCGTGGTACACGCCGTTTGGCGAGACGCTCCAGTGGGACCTCCCGGACGCGAAGTGGTTCGTGGGTGGCGAGCTCAACGTTGCCTACAACTGCGTGGACCGGCACGTGGAGCGCGGCCTGGGCGACAGGGTCGCCTACCACTGGATCGGGGAGCCCGGCGACACCCGCACGCTCACCTACGCGGACCTGCTGCGCGAGGTGTCGAAGGCCGCCAACGCCCTGCTCGAGCTGGGCGTGCGCACGGGCGACCGGGTCGCGATCTACCTGCCGATGATCCCGGAGCTGCCGATCGCGATGCTCGCCTGCGCGCGCATCGGGGCGCCCCACACGGTGGTGTTCGGCGGCTTCTCCGCGGAGGCGCTGTCGGGCAGGATCAACGACTGCGGGGCCAAGGTCCTGATCACCGCGGACGGCGGCTGGCGGCGCGGCAAGAAGGTCGGCCTCAAGCACCACGCGGACGAGGCGTGCACCGACGCCCCGACCATCGAGCACGTCATCGTCGTGGATCGCTTCGGCGACGGCGTCCACATGGTCCCGCGCCGCGACCACTGGTGGCACGACATCGTGGACCGCCAGTCCGAGTCCTGCCCGCCGGTCCCGGTGGACGCCGAGCACATGCTCTACCTGCTGTACACGTCGGGGACCACGGCCAAGCCCAAGGGAATCCTGCACACCTCCGCCGGTTACCTGCTGGGCTCCGCCTTCACGCACTGGGCCGTGTTCGACATCAAGCCCGACGACGTTTACTGGTGCGCGGCGGACATCGGCTGGGTGACGGGACACAGCTACATCGTCTACGGGCCGCTCGCCAACGCCTCGACCGGGATCATCTACGAGGGGGCGCCCGACACGCCCGAGTGGGACCGCTGGTGGCAGATCGTCGAGGACTACAAGGTCACGATCCTGTACACGGCGCCCACCGCGATCCGCGCGTTCATGAAGCAGGGCGAGACGCACCCGGCGGGGCACGACCTGTCGTCCCTGCGGCTGCTCGGGTCGGTCGGCGAGCCGATCAACCCCGAGGCGTGGCGCTGGTACCGGGAGGTGATCGGCGGCGACCGGGTCCCGGTCGTGGACACCTGGTGGCAAACCGAGACGGGGATGATCCTCATCAGCCCGCTGCCCGGCGTCACGACGACCAAGCCCGGCTCGGCGACCTTCCCGATGCCGGGCATCGAGGCCGACGTCGTGGACGCCGACGGCCGCTCCGTGCCGCTGGGCGGCGGGGGATACCTCGTCCTCAAGCGGCCCTGGCCCGCGATGCTCCGCGGCATCTACGGGGACCCGGAGCGCTACCGCCAGACGTACTGGAGCCGGTTCCCCGGCATGTACTTTGCGGGCGACGGCGCCAAGCGCGACGAGGAGGGCTACCTGTGGCTCCTCGGCCGCGTCGACGACGTGATGAACGTGGCCGGCCACCGGATCAGCACCACCGAGGTCGAGTCCGCGCTGGTGGACCACCGCTCGGTGGCGGAGGCGGCGGTCGTCGGCAAGACCGACGCGATCAGCGGCCAGGCGATTTTCGCGTTCGTCATCCTCAAGGCCGGCCAGCAGCCGTCCGATGCGCTCGGGGTCCAGCTCCGGGAGCACGTCGCGTACGTCATCGGCCCCATCGCCCGCCCCAAGTACCTGATGTTCGTCCCCGACCTGCCCAAGACCCGGTCCGGCAAGATCATGCGCCGGCTCCTGCGGGACATCGCGGAGGGCCGGGCCCTGGGCGACGTGACGACCCTCGCGGACGCCAACGTCGTGGACACGATCCGGTCCAACACCGGCCAGGCCGAGGAGGAGTGACGGGGTGCCCTTCGGCTTCCTGAGGCGCATGTTGGGCGGGGACAGGGCCAAGGCCCCCTCGCCCGAGGCGGCATCCGCCACGCCACCGGGCCGGCACACGGGCCCGCTGCGCGGCGTGCCGTTCACGGCCCTGACCGAGGAATGGCGCCTGTCGGGCCGGATGGACATCGCGGGCCGGCTGTCCGACGCGCTCAACAAGCGCGAGGCGATCGCCATCCACGACGTGAAGTGGGGACCGCCCGACGGCTCTGCCCCGCTGGAGCCCGCGCCGGGGCTCCAGAGCGTGGACCCATACGACCTCATCCTGGTCACCGCCGGCGAGGAGAGCCTGCCGCCGCTCACCGAGACCGAGCGCGTCGCGCTCAAGGTCCACAAGATCGCGTACGACGTGGCACTCGAGGCGCCGCCGTTCCGGGTGGTCGGCACGGTGTACCTCCACCCCGGCTCGGACCCCGAGCGGCTGATGGAGCGCTCGACGGAGATGTTCGTCCCGGTCGTGGACGCGATCGCGCGCCTCGGAGAGGTGGAGGTCAGCGACCCCGAGACCGAGGCGATCCTCGTGAACCGGTTCTACCTGCGCGGCGTGGAGCAGGTGGACAAGCGCACCGGCGAGCGGCACCAGAAGCTGCCGGGGCAGCCCCTCGGCGGCGTCAGCTGGCAGGACCGCTCCCGCTGACCGTCAGGCGCGAGCGCTCACCGTCCGCCCGAACAGGCGCAACTGCGACTTGGCGGCCTCGGGCTCGGGGAGTCCCATGATGCGGTCGGCCAGGGTGTTGAAGTCCTGCACGATCTTCTCGCGCGGCGCCATCTCCACGGCCGTTCGCCCTTCGTTCGCGGCCTTGACCAGCAGCAGGCCGTCGGAGCGGATCTGCGCGTAGCTGGGCATCCCGATCGCCTTCTCGAGGTCGGCGACGGAGACGCCGCTGTTGGCCCGGTTGACGATCAGCGACAGCCGGTCCCGCATCCCCAGCTCCTCCGCGACGTCGCGCAGCTGGATCACGGCCCGGATCGCGGGCAGGTCGGGCGTGACGGGGACGAGGATCCGGTCCGAGCGGTCGAACAGCGCGCGGTTGAGGGGGCTGTACGACGGGTGCAGGTCCACGATCACGTAGTCCACGTGCCGCCGGGCCACCGTCACGGCCCCGGCCACGCGCTGCGGCTCGAGGACCTCGGTGTGGATCGGGCTGGACGACAGCGCCAGCACCTTGAGCCCCGACGAGTGGACCGACGCGAGCTCGTCGAAGGTGAGCACGGGCCCGCCGTCGGGCTCGTCGCGCCACGCGTCCACGACCGTCGCGACCCCCTCCATCCCGAGGGACGTGCTGACGTGGCCGGTGACGGTGTCGGCGTCCACCAGCAGGACGCCGCGGCCCTTCGCGGTGAGCGACGCCGAAAGGTTCATGGCCAGGGTCGTCTTGCCCACGCCGCCCTTGGGGTTGAACACGGCCAGCAACTGGCCGCGCCGGCTCCAGTCCGCGGTCTCGATCGAGGTCTGGAGTACCGGCCCGCTGCCGTCGTCGACGGCAATCGAGCGGATGCACATGGCCTCGACCCGCCAGCGGATCGACTCGGCCGAGTAGGGACGGGTGAGGTACTCGTCGTCCTCGCGGGTCTCCTCGTCGCCGCTGATCCGGTCGAGCGCGGACGCGTTGACCACGAGCAGGGCGGGGACGCGGCGTCGGCCCCGGTGGAGGACGGACCAGGCCGAGTGGCCGTTGCTCGGGCTGCCCTCCAGGTCGATCACGGCGACGGCGACGTCGCGCTTGGCGTCGAGCAGCGCCGCCATCTCGCGCGCATCGGCGACGGGCAGCGGGTCGAAGCCGCCGGCGCGCAGCTCGTCGGAGACCGGCCCGACCTCCGTGGCGGGCAGCAGGATCACGACGGCCGGCCGGCCGAGGGACGTGGGCATGCGGGTCACCCGTCCGTCTCGGGATCGCGGGCGGTGACGTGGACGACGCCCTCGCCGGTGCCGGTCACCCGGGCGCCGAAGCCGGGCAGCGTCGCGATCGCATCGCGGAACGTCGCGTCGGCGCGGTGCGTGACGTTGAACATGAACTCGCCGTCGGGCCCCGACGCCACTGAGACGGACTGCACGCCCCCGAGGCGGCCGAGGTGACGCTTGAAGCTGGCGATGCTCGCCACGGACACGAGGCCGGTGACGATCACCTGGGTGGCGGTCGG
>MGOE01000077.1:62086-62453 GCA_001797035.1 Chloroflexi bacterium RBG_16_72_14 | reverse complement strand
CAGCCGGTCGGCGAGCGAGGGCTCGTCATCGAACCCGCCGGCGTCGAGGCGGGCGGCGAAGGCGGTTTCGGGATCGAGCGCGGGGTCCTCGTCGGCGTCCACGCGCCCGACGATCAGCTCGGCGGCAGTCTCCGCGACGTCGGCCGCGGCCTCGGCCTGGTCGGCGGACTCGGCGGCGGACTCGGCGGCCACGACGGCCTCGGCGGCGGCCTCGAGCGCGGCCATGATCGACCCGCGGTCGACGGGATCGCCACCCCCGATCGTGCCACTGCCGGTCGCGTCCGTGTCGGCCCAGCGGGGCACGTCAGGCTCGGACCCGGCGGCGGTCTTGTCATCCTCGGCGGCTTCGGCGGTCGTGTCATCCTCG
>MGOE01000077.1:60948-62042 GCA_001797035.1 Chloroflexi bacterium RBG_16_72_14 | reverse complement strand
CTTCGGCGGTCGTGTCGTCCTCGGCGGCTTCGGCGGTCGTGTCGTCCTCGGCGGCTTCGGCGGTCGTGGCCCAGCCGCCCCCGTGGTCACCCCACGTCGTGCCGGCCCAGGCGTCGCCGGTGCCGGTCTCGGCAAGGGTCTCGGCAACGGTCTCGTTCTCGGCCACGGCCTCCACTTCGGCCGAGGCCTGTGCCTCGAGCCCCTCGGTCGAGGTGGCGTCGAGGTCGTCGGCGGTGCCGAGGACCTCCGTATCGCCGATGGCCTCGGCCTCCGGCTGGGTCGTGGCCTGGTCCTCGGTGTCCGGCTCGGCCTGGGCCTCCGCCCGCGGAGCCTTGCGGTCGAGGTCGGGGGATTCCTCCCACAGCGCGAGGGACGGCGGATCGGGCATCGACTCGGCCATCGCCGCGAGGCGTGCCGGGTCGCTCTCGCCGAGGAGCCGCTCGAAGAACTCGGCCATCTCGGTCTCGTAGGCCGCGACGGTGGCCTGCACCTGCTCCACGTGCCGCTCGATGGCGGCAGCGTGGGCGGTGATCTCTTCCTCGAGGGTCGCCTTGCGCGTGCTGATCCGGCGGTCCGTCTCCTCCCGGATGTGGGCGATCTCGGCCTTGGACCAGTCGCGGATCGCGGCGATGTCGTCGTCGGAGCGCTGGCGCAGGCCGGCGGTCCCGTCCGTCGACTTGGCGCGGATCTGCTCGACGACCTCGCGCGCCTCGGCCTCGACCTGGGACAGCGACTGCTCGCGGGCGGTCTCCGCGGTGGCGCGCATCGCCGTGGCGAGGTCGGCGATGAGCTTGGAGGGCTTCCTCGGCGCCGCGGCCGGGGCAGGGACGGGGGCGGCGGCGGTTTCGGCCATGCGAGCAGGCTCCTCGGGGGTGTGGGCGGGGGACATGGACGGATCGGACCCCTCGGCGTCGGCGCCGAGCCGGTGCAGGCGAGCGTTGACGTCGATCTCCGGCCAGGCCTCGCTGGCCGCGGCCTCCGTGCCGTCGGCGAGATCGGAGCCGTCGGAGAGCTCGGGCTCGGGCACGACCGCCGTCGCCCCGGCCTCGTTGTCGGCGGGCTGGCCGTCTGGCCGGGCGTCGGTCTGGGCGTCG
>MGOE01000077.1:59430-60940 GCA_001797035.1 Chloroflexi bacterium RBG_16_72_14 | reverse complement strand
GGTCCGAGCTCCAGGGGAGGCGGAAGCCGGATCGGGTTTCGGTGGTCGCCATGAGCGTGGGGTCCTCTGCACTCGCAAGTCGAGAAGCGGGCGTGGCCGCACATTAGGCGGCCGAGTGGGCTCCGGTGGAGTCGCTAGAGGTACTGGCGGGGCATTCCGGTGGTACCGGAGGGGTGGTTCGTCGCCTTGGCGCACCGGTACCCGGAGGTCGGCGAGCGCGTCGTCGCGAGCGTATTCCGCCCGCCCGACTACCATGTCGGGATGGAGCCAGCCCCGCGCCAGCATCCCGGCTCGTCGCCCCCGACACCCGCCGCAACCGACGCCTTCGACGGGCTCGCCGGCGTGCCCGACCGGTTCGGCCGTGCCCTGCGCGACCTGCGGATCTCGGTCACCGATCGCTGCAACTTCCGGTGCCCGTACTGCATGCCGGCGGAGGTGTTCGGGCGCGACTTCGCGTTCCTGCCCCACGACCAGGTGCTGTCGTTCGAGGAGATCACCCGCCTGGCGACGCTGTTCCTGCGGCTGGGGGTGACCAAGCTGCGCATCACCGGCGGCGAGCCGCTCGTCCGCCGCGACCTGCCGGTGCTGATCGGCCGCCTGGCGGCGCTGCGAACGCCGCAGGGCTCGCCGGTCGATCTCACGCTCACGACCAACGGGTCCGCGCTGCGGGCCCTGGCGGGGCCGCTGGCGTCGGCGGGCCTGCAGCGGATCACCGTCAGCCTCGACTCGCTCGACGACGCGGTGTTCGGGTCGATGAACGGCGTGGACTTCCCGGTCTCTCGGGTGCTGGACGGGATCGGGGCGGCGCGGTCCGCCGGCCTCTCGCCGATCAAGGTCAACACCGTCGTGCGGCGAGGGATGAACGAGTCATCGATCCTGCCGCTGGTGCGCTGGGCGCGCGAGGCCGGCCTGATCCTCCGGTTCATCGAGTACATGGATGTCGGGCACTCGAACGGTTGGCGGCTGGACGACGTCGTGCCGGCCGACGAGATCATCGCGATCATCGACGCGGAGCTGCCGCTCGAGCCGATGGAGGCGAACTACCGCGGCGAGGTGGCCGGCCGCTACCGGTTCCGCGACGGCACCGGCGAGGTGGGCGTGATCGCCTCCGTTTCCCGCCCGTTCTGCGCGGATTGCACGCGCGCGCGCCTGTCCGCGGAGGGGCACCTGTACACCTGCCTGTTCGCGATGTCCGGGGTGGACCTCAAGACGCCGCTGCGGGCGGGCGAGTCGGACGAGGAGCTCGAAGCCCGCATCCGGTCGGTGTGGGCGGCCCGCGTGGACCGCTACTCGGAGCTTCGGAGCGCCGCCACCCGCGACCTGCCGAAGGTGGAGATGTTCGCCCTCGGGGGATAGGCCGGCCGCCGGGCCCCTCGGCCGGCTCTCCGCCCTGGGCGCGCGCCTCGCCTCGCCCGCTGCCCGGACCCGTGTCTGCCCGCTGCCCGGCCGTGCCTGTCCCGTGTCTGCCCGCTGCCCGGCCGAGCCTGTCCCGTGCCCTGGCCGGTGCCCC
>MGOE01000077.1:56183-59422 GCA_001797035.1 Chloroflexi bacterium RBG_16_72_14 | reverse complement strand
CCTGTCCGTGCCTGTCCGTGCCTGTCCAGCAGGCGTCCCGATGGAGATCCCATCCTCGCGCCTGCTGGCCAGGCAGGATCTCGAAGACGCGCCGCCTCCTTCGGTGTTCTGCCTGCCAGACAGGCGGGATCGCGAGGCTGCTCATCCATACGCCTGACAGGCAGGCAGTCCGCCTGGCAGGCAGGCAGGCCGTCTGGCAGGCAGGCAGGCCGTCTGGCAGGAGCCGCGGCACCCGCGTAAGCCCCGGATAAGCGGAGTGCGCGAGACTTGGTCGCATGCCCACTCGAGAGCGCCCGGCCGACCGCGGAAGGAGGGCGACCCGCCGGGCGATCGGCACCGCCGTCGATGAGCTCCACCGGGCGCGGATGTCGGTGGGCCTCAGCCAACGGGATCTATCGGACGCGACAGGGATTCCCCGAACGAAGATCGGACGGATCGAACGCGGGGAGGTCGTCGAACCGCGCGCCGGGGACCTAGGCGCCATCGCGGGCGCCCTCGGGCTCAGCCTGCGGTTGAACCTGTACCCGGACGGCGAGCCCGTGCACGACCGCGTGCAGCTGCGCCTCCTCGCCGCGTTCCGCACTCGCCTCCACGCGTCGCTCGCCTGGCGGACGGAGGTGACGTTGCCGATCGAAGGCGATCGACGCGCCTGGGACGCGGTGGTGATCGCGCCAGATGGATGGACTGCGATCGAGGCGATCAGCGTCATCGGCGTCGTGGACGGGACGCTGCGACGCGTCAACCTCAAGCAGCGCGACGATCCGCGCATCGCGCGCGTGGTCCTGCTGGTCGCGGACACCGTTCGGAACCGTCATGCACTCCGACTCGCCGCAACCGTACTCCGAGGGGACTACCCGCTCGATACGCGGGCGACCATGGCGGCCCTCGCCGTCGGTCGCCCGCCGCCGCTCAACGGCGTGGTCATCCTGCGCGTGCCCCGCGAGCCGCCGTGACGCGGTCGTCCACAGGTCGTCCACAGCGGGGGAAAACTGGTGGATGGGCCGGCCGCGTCGCGGGGCAGGTTCGTGGAAAACCCCGTTGGATGCCGGGCTGTCCGCGCCATACCGTAGGTCCTGCCCGAAGGGGCCGATGGAGGCCCGGAACGGAGGCGATCGCCTCAAACCCGTTCCACCCGGCCGGCTGCGATCACCTCAAGGCCACGCCGGCGTCAGGTCCGCGATCACATCAAGGATCGACGCTCTCCGGTCGCTTCGGGCGCTTCGTTGCCAGAGTGGCAGCCCGCGAGGGCGGCCGCGATGGGCGCCCGGAAGGACGTGACCGGCATCCCGGTGTCGGTACTCCCTCCGGGCGTCGAAGCTTAACGGCCACGACGCCGACCCCGGACTATGCTCCCCGCATGAACGACATGCCTCCTTTCGGCCGCGTCGACCGCTCCCGCCCGATCCCTCCGTCCGACCAGCCCGCCCGTCTCGAGGCGCTCCTCGAGGCCGTTCGAGGACGCACCGCGCTCGTCCCGCGGGCCGGCATCGTGCTGGGCTCCGGGCTGGGCAGCCTCGCGGACGACCTCGAGAACCCCGTCGCGATCCCGTTCGGCGACATGCCGGGGTGGCCGGCCGCCACCGCGCCGGGTCATGTCGGGCGCCTGCTGCTCGGGCGCCTGGCCGGGGTGCCGGTGGCGATGCTCCAGGGCCGCTTGCACATGTACGAGGGCAACGACCCCGGCCTCGTGGTCCAGCCCGTCCTGCTGTTCCGCCAGCTCGGCGCCCGGCTCGTCGTCCTCACCAACGCGGCCGGCGGCGTCAACCCGGCCTTCGGACCCGGGACGCTGATGGTGATCTCGGACCATCTCAACCTCACCGGCCGGACGCCGCTGCTCGGTCCGAACGCCGACGAGCTCGGCCCGCGGTTCGCTGACATGACCGACGTCTGGGCCCCGCGCCTTCGGGAGCGTCTCCACGCCGCCGCAGCCGCCGAGGGCGTCGCCCTCGAGGAGGGGATCTACGCGGGCCTGCTGGGCCCGACCTACGAGACCCCGGCCGAGGTCCGGATGCTCCGCACGCTCGGCGCCGACGCTGTCGGGATGTCCACGGTTCTCGAGGCGATCGCCGCGCGGTGGATCGGGCTCGAGGTGTGCGGGGTCTCGCTGGTGACGAACGCCGGGGCCGGTTACACGGGCCAGCCGCTGACCCACGAGGAGGTGCTCGAGGCCGGCGCCCAGGCAGGGCCGAGGCTGGCGAGGGTGATCCGGCGGTTCGTGGCGGAGCTGCCGGGCGCCGGCGAGGCCGGCATCAGCGCCTGACCAGCCGCCGCACCAGCCCAGGCCCGGTCGGGCGGCGCGTCAGCGGACGGGCAGGTCCCGACGGGCGGCCTTCGCGGCGTCGCGCTGCTGCGCCCACGCCGCAAGGACGTTGTCCTTGTGCGGGCGGATCGGGCAGTGCTCGTCGCGATTGTTGAACTCGTCGCAGTAGCCCAGGGGCACGCACTTGGGAGCCAGGAACGAGCCCAGGAACGGCGATACCGAGAAGACCTCGTGGCGGATCAGCTGGAACAGCCGGCGGATCTCCCACTGGGCCATCGTGCACAGTCGCAGGCCGGACATGTGGATCAGGGCGCGGAGGTTCGTCGTCATCACCAGGTTCGTCCGCGTCGCGTTGGGGAACACGAACCGCGCGTCCTCGCCGGGCACGCCGGCCTCGAGCAGCTCGCCGTACAGGCCCAGCGCCCCGTCCACCTGGTGCTGGTAGCGGTCGCGGAGCTCCGGGTCTCCCTCGGCGATGGTGGCAGGCAGCATCGTGGCGGCGCCCTTGAACTTGACGTAGCGCTGGCTCTGCTGGTCAAAGGCGACGCCGGCCCGATGCCGGACGAGCTGGTGCGACAGGGTCCTCGACACCCCGGACAGGGCGAACGTGAACACGATGTGCTCGATGGTCGAGCCGTGGCCGGACTCGATGACGTTCGAGATCAGCCGCTGCATGCTCGCCGGCGCGACCTCGCCCTCCACGGCCCGGCGGAAGATCTCCTGCGGCTCCAGCTCCGAGTAGCAGGTCCGGCAGGCCGTGTACACGAGCGGCACGTAGAACTGCTCGACGATCTCCTTGTTGGGGAACAGGAGCGTCGCCTTCATGCCCAGCTCGTGCCGGCCGGGGTTGCGCGGGATCGCCGTCTTGGCGCGCTGGGGGACGGGCGCCTGTGCCATGGCGAGCAGTCTACCCGCCGGGCCCGGAGCGGGGTGCAGCCCATCGCCGATCCTGCCTATCCTTGCCGCGATGCCTCCCGAC
>MGOE01000077.1:53772-56173 GCA_001797035.1 Chloroflexi bacterium RBG_16_72_14 | reverse complement strand
AGCTCCTCGTCGACGCTGCCGCCCGCCGGCCCGACGCGGTCGCCGTGCTGGCCCCCGACCGCAACCCCCTGACCTACGGGGGGCTGGCCCGCGTCGTCGGTGACGTCGGCACGGCGCTTCGCGGGGCCGGCGTTGCCCGGCGAGACCGGGTCGCGCTCGTGACGGCCAACGGGCCGGAGGCCGCCACCGCGTTCCTGGCGATCGCGGCCGTCGCGACGGCGGCGCCGCTCAACCCGGCGTACCGGCGCGAGGAGCTCGAGTTCTACCTCGGGGACCTCCGGCCCACGGCGGTCGTCCTGCAGGCCGGCCTGGACACGACGGCCGCGGATGTCGCAGCGGACCTTGGCATCCCGGTCCTGGCCATGTCAGCGCCGCTGGGGGCCCCTGCCGGCTCGTTCGCCCTGGCGGGCGCCGGCGACGGACCGGCGGCCCCGGCCTCGGCCGCGATCCCGGCGGACGTCGCGCTCGTGCTGCACACCTCCGGCACGACGGCCCGGCCGAAGATGGTCCCGCTCACCGGCGGGCGCCTCGTCGCGTCGGCGCGGAACGTGGCGCACACGCTGGGCCTGACCGAGGCCGACCGGTGCCTCAACGTGATGCCCCTGTTCCACATCCACGGGCTGGTCGCCGCGGTGCTCGCGACCGTCGCGGCGGGCGGCAGCGTGGTCGCGACGCCCGGGTTCGTGGCCCCGTCGTTCTTCGATTGGCTCGATGCCTTCGAGCCAACCTGGTACACGGCCGTCCCCACGATGCACCAGGCCGTGCTCGCCCGCGCCGAGCGGCACCGGGACGTGATCGGGCGCCGACCACTCCGCCTCATCCGGTCCTCGTCGGCCTCGCTGGCACCGGCGACGCTGGCGGGCCTCGAGGCGGCCTTCGGCGCGCCCGTGATCGAGGCCTACGGGATGACCGAGGCCGCCCACCAGATGGCGAGCAACCCCCTGCCGCCGGCGTCGCGCAAGCCCGGCTCGGTCGGCCGGGCGACCGGCATCGGGATCGCGATCCTGGGCGCCGATGGCGCGCCCCTTGCCGCCGGCCAGACGGGCGAGGTGGGGATCCGGGGCGCGACCGTGTTCGACGGCTACGAGGCGAACCCCGACGCGAACGCGCGCTCGTTCGTCGACGGCTGGTTCCTCACCGGCGACCAGGGGACGCTCGACGACGACGGCTACCTGTTCCTGAGCGGACGGCTCAAGGAGCAGATCAACCGCGGCGGCGAGAAGGTCTCACCGATCGAGATCGAGGAGGTCCTGGCCGCGATCCCGGGCGTGGCCCAGTGCGTCGTGTTCGCCCTCCCCGATCCCCGGCTGGGGGAGGAGGTGGCCGCCGCCGTCGTGCCCCAGCCGGGGGCGGTGCTCCGGGAGCACGAGCTGCAGGCACGGCTCGCCGGGCGGCTGTCGGACTTCAAGGTCCCGCGCGTGATCCGGATCGTGCCGGAGATCCCGAAGGGTGCGACGGGCAAGGTCCAGCGCCTCGGGATGGCCGCGCGCCTCGGGCTGGACGGCGTCGCGGAGCCGTCGGCCGCGACCACCGGGCCGACCGCCACGTCCGCGAACGGGACGTCGCCGCGGACGCCGCTCGAGCACGACCTGGCGGCCATCTGGTCCGAGGTCCTGGGGCTGGACGCCGTGAGCGTGACCGACGACTTCTTCGCGCTGGGCGGCGACTCGATGCTGGCGGCGATCATCATCACGCGCATCGGCGAGCGGCTGGACCGGCACGACCTGCCGCTGGTCACGTTCCTGTGGGCGCCCACGGTCGAGCGCTACGCGCACGGGATGACGACGGGCGAGTGGGACCTGCCGACGTCGCCGCTGCTGCCGGTCCGCGTGGAGGGGCGGCGGCCGCCGTTCTTCCTCGTGCACATCGACGACGTGAGCATCGGGCCGGCGGCGCTCCGGCGGACGCTCGACCCGGAGCAGCCGCTCTACGGCCTGCGCTCGATGGGCCTCGAGGGCGGGGACCTGCCGCCCTCGATCGGCGGGCTTGCGGAGACGTTCCTCGCCGAGATCCGGGGCGTCCAGCCGAGCGGACCGTACCTGCTCGGCGGCTACTGCTCCGGGGGCCCGATCGCGATGGTGATGGCCAGCCGGCTCCGTGCCGAGGGAGAGCGGGTCGCGTTCCTGGGCCTCGTCGACCCGCGCCTCGACCGCCGGCGCAGCCTCCGCTGGTACGCCGGCCGGCCGGCGTACTACCTCCGGCAGCTCGTGCACCACGCCCGGGACCGGAGGCTGCGCCAGGCGACAGCGGGCCTGGTCCGGCAGGTCTCGCTCCGGTTCACGAAGCCGCCGCCGGGCCCGCTCGACCACGACCGGTATCTCGAGGCGCTGGCTGCGACGCACGGCCGGCTGACCGCGACGCCGTACCCGGGCGACATGGTCGTGTTCGCGTCGCGTGACTA
>MGOE01000077.1:53538-53747 GCA_001797035.1 Chloroflexi bacterium RBG_16_72_14 | reverse complement strand
CGGATGGCGGACCGGGTGTCGTGGGTGCCGCTGCCGGTGGACCACGAGACGATCTTCCAGGGCGACGAGGGCGCCGTGTTCGCGGCCCGGCTAAGCCAGGCGCTGGCGGAGGCCGGTGACGCCGGTGACGCCGGCGGGGAGGGAGGGGCGTGACTCCCGCGCCGGTCGCAGGCCTGACGGTCTCGGGCCCGACGGTCTCGGGCGTGATG
>MGOE01000077.1:50738-53480 GCA_001797035.1 Chloroflexi bacterium RBG_16_72_14 | reverse complement strand
GGCGATCCGGGAGCCGGCGGCGCAGCGCCGGTTCATCGTGGCGCACGGCCTGCTCCGGTGGCTCCTCGCCCGTCAGCTCGGCGTTCTACCCGCCGACGTCGAGCTCGCTACGGATCGATCGGGCCGGCCGGCACCGGTCACCGCGCCGACCGGCGACCTGTGCTGGACGCTGTCGCACGCGGGCTCGCGGGTCGTGGTGGCCGTCGCTGGCCACGCCGCCGCCGCCGGGCCGGGCGCCGCCGCCGGGCCGGCTGCCGTCGGCGTCGATGTCGAGCCGCTCGACCCGCGCCGCGCCGACCTGCCGACCCTGGCCCGGTTCCTCGCGCCGGCGGAGCTGGCCGCGATCGCCGCGCTCCCGGAGGGCGCCCGGCCGCGCGCGCTCGCCCTCGCCTGGACCCGCCTGGAGGCCGAGGCGAAGGGCCGTCGCGTGACCCTCGACGCGCTGCGTGGCCGGTCACGGACGGGTGTGCTCACGGAGCTGGCCGTGGGCGACGGGCACGTGGCGTCGCTGTGGACGGCTGCGCCGGTCCAGGTCGTCCGCATCGGCTGGGCGTAGGCCCCGGTCGGGTTCGGGCCCCGCGGCCGGGTCAGGCCGCCCGGCGGGACTCGAGCACGCGACGGTCCACCATCCGGAACCAGGCCCAGTACATCACGGTCGCGGTCGTGTAGAGGGTGATGATCGTGATGAAGTTCACGGTGTAGCCGCCCTCGAAGCCGAGCGTCGCCTGGAGCACGGCGTACCACGTCCCGCCGATGATCCAGCCGATCTGCCACAGCACGCTCATGAACGCCGACAGCGTGGCGCGCTCGACCGGGGTGACCTGCTCCATCGCGAACGCGGTGAAGATCGGGTTGCCCGCGTTCATCAGCGAATTCCGCACGGCCATCGCCAGGATCACCGTCCACAGCACGGGCGAGAAGCCGAGCACGACCAGGAACGGGATGCTCGCCCCCTGGACCAGGACCACGGACGTGATCTGGCCGAACCGCCGCGCGAGCCGCGGCTGGTACAGGATCGCGGCGACGGTCCCCAGTGAGGTCAGCGCGAACACCGCGTTCAGCTCAGTGAGGTTCAGCCCGAACTTCACCTGCACGAACAGGTTGAGGAACGGGATGACCTGTCCCGCACCGGTCGAGATGAGCAGCCCTGGCACCAGGAGCCGGAGGAACAGCCCACGATCGCGGACGGTGATCCCCAGCCACGTCCGTGAACGCCGCGGATCGGCAGGGAATGCCGCGGGCTCGCCGGCCCGCTCCAGCCGGGCCCGAACCACGGTCCGCGGCCGGTCGTCGGACAGCAGCGCCACCGTGCCCAGGCCGGCCGCCGACAGCACGACCATGATCACCAGGATCACGCGGTACGTGCCCGGCCCGGCCGGGTCCAGCCCGAACGCCGACGCGACGACCCCCGCCACGACGCCGCCGACGACGGCGGCCACGATGTTGGTCACGTTCTGGATCGCGAACTGGATCGCGAACAGCTCGTTGCGGTGCGACGGGTCGCTGTGCTCGGTCATGTACGGCGCGAGCACCACGCCCATCGCCTGGAAGCCGGCCGCATACAACGCCGCCGACACGATGATCAGCGGCAGCGCCTCGCTGACCAGCAGCCCGCCGAGGGCGATGGTGCCGGCCGCGAGCCCCGCCCCGATCATGGTCCGCCGGCCCAGCCGGTCCGAGGCCGCGCTGGCCGGGAAGGCGACGACCGCCCCGGCGATCGACGCGATCGTGGCGACCAGCCCGATCGTCGCCGTCGACAGCCCGAGCGCCGACAGGTACAGGTTGAAGTCGATCCAGTACAGGCTGAGCGCCGCGCCCGAGACGAGGCTGGTGACGAGGATGATCCGCGCGTCGCGGTGGAAGCGGCCCCACGCCCGGTACTTGAGCGCCCCGATCCAACCGGTGCCGGTCACGCCTCCTCGAGGATGTCGCGCAGGTCGTCGAGGTACCCGGTCCAGTAGCCCTCGTGGTCGTCCCGCGCCGCCTCCTCGCCCTCGTCCCAGCCCGAGTGCACGAGCCGGATCCGCGACCCGCCACTCGCCAGCGGCTCCACCGTCCACTCCACGGTCGTGGCCGCCTCGGCCTCCGCCGCCTCCCAGGTCCAGGTGTAGGCGAACCGCCGCCCGGGCTGCAGGGCGACGACCTCCCCGACGACGACGCTGCCCTCGCCGAAGTCGAGCCGGTACCGCTCGCCCACCTCACCCAGCGGCGACGCATCGGTGAACCACAGGGCGATCCGCTCCGGGAGCGTGACGGCCTGCCAAGCCGTCGCCGGGTCAGCGGTGGTCTCGATTGCGAGGTCGATGGGCGGGACGCCGGGCCCGGTGTCGGTCGTGCGCACGGCGCCCATCGTACGCCCGGTCACGGGTGCCGGGACGCCTCGCCGATGTCGTCCCCGGGCGCCCCACCGAACTTGCCCGCCGCCAGCTCCTCGACCAGCGCGATCGTTCGCTCGATGGCCTCGTCGCGCGGCCAGGCCGCGCCCTCCGCGGACGCGGCCCGGAGCACCGGGTCGGTGGTGTCCTCATCCGGGGTCGGCGTGGGAATGTCGGAGGACGCCCACAGGTTCGCGATGTGCAGGCCCGTCTCGGCGATCGCCCGCCGCGCCGCCCCGCCGACCGCGTACCCGTCGACCGTGCGGCCGCCGATCAGCAGCATGCTCGAGGTGGCCGACATCAGCAGGACCGCGCCCGACACGTCGCGGCTCGCCTGGAACTCCCGGAGCGACACCGAGACATCGGT
>MGOE01000077.1:43584-50720 GCA_001797035.1 Chloroflexi bacterium RBG_16_72_14 | reverse complement strand
CCCGGCCAGCGCCCGGCCGAAGGCCCGCGTGAACCGGGTCCAGCCGATCCAGAACCCGTCCCGGTGACGCTCGAAGATCGCAAGGGCCCGGGTCAGGACGGCCTCGGCTTCGTCGTACTCCGCGCGATACGCGTGGTACTCGCCGAGGCCCCACAGCGCCTTCGCGACGCCGTACTCGTCCCCCAGCCGGGTCCAGATCTCGATCGCCTCGTCCAGCATGGACTTGTCCTCGTCCGCGAGGCCGGCGATCCAGTCCTCGATGCCGCTCGTGGGACGCTTGGCGAAGAACTGGTTGTAGAGCGCGTTCGCCAGCTGCGGCTCGTCGCCGAGACGCCGGCCCTCGACGACGGCGGCCCCGTACAACCCGCTCGCCGCGGCCATGTCGCCCGCCCAGTAGGCGAGCCCGCCCGCGGCCTCCAGGGCGCGCAGCCGTGCCGGGGACTCGTCCGCCTCCCAGCCCGCCATCGCGAGCACGGCGTCCAGCCGGCGCCGTCCCTCGATGATGTGGCCGCGCATCTGCCAGAACCGCCAGGCGGCGAAGCCCAGCCGCGACGCCCGGTCGCGATCGCCGACGGCGACCAGGTGGTCCAGCGCCTGCCGCAGGTTGTCGTGCTCGTCCTCGAGCTCGTCGAGCCGCCGTCCGCGGTCCGCGCCCGCGTCCCCCTCGGTCCGCTCCGCGAAGGCCAGGAAGGCGTCGGCGTGGCGGTCGCGCAGCGCTCGTGTCTCGCCGCGCTCCTCGAGCTTCTCGAGGGCGTACTCGCGGATCGTCTCGAGCATCATGAACCGCACGTCGTCGTGGGCGTCGAGCTCGATCCGGACCAGGCTCTGCTCGGCGAGCCGTTCCAGCCCGGCGAGGACGTCGAGCGGCTCCTCGTCGCCCTCGAGCCCGCACACCGCCTCCGCCGACTCGAGCCGGCCGCCGCCGGCGAACACGCCCAGCCGCGCGAACAGGCAGCGGTCCGGGCCGTCGAGCAGCTCGTAGCTCCAGTCGATGGCGCCGCGCAGCGTCCGCTGGCGCTCCGGCAGGTCGCGGCCACCGCCGGCCAGCAGGTCGAGCCGGGCCCCCAGCCGCTGCGCCATCGCGGCCGGCGACAGCAGGCGGATCCGCGCGGCCGCCAGCTCGATCGCCAGCGGCAGGCCGTCGAGGCGCCGGACGATCTCGGCGACGTGCGGCGCGTTGTCCGCCGTGAGCGCGAAGTCGGGGCGGACGGCCATCGCCCGCTCCACGAACAGCCGCGCGGCCTCGGACGCCATCACCGTCTCGAGGTCGCGCGCCTCGCGGGGTGGCAGCGACGCGGCGGGACCGGGAACTCCTGCTCGCCCGCGACCCGGAGCGGGGCCCGGCTGGACACGATGACGGTCAGGTTGGGCGCCGAGCGCAGCAGGTCCGCCACCACCGGCGCCCCGGACACCACCTGCTCAAAGTTGTCCAGCACGAGCACGGCCGTGCGATCGCGCAGGTGGTCGCGGACGCGGTCGATCGGCGGGCGGTTGGGGGCGAGCAGGCCGATGGACGCCGCGATCGCGGATGGCACCAGCTCCGGGTCCGTGACCGGGGCCAGCGGCACGAACCACGCCCCGTCCGGGAACCGCTCCACGCAGTCACCGGCGAGGGCCAGCGACAGCCGCGTCTTGCCGGTCCCGCCGGGGCCGGTGAGGGTCAGCAGGCGCGTCTTCGCCAGCAGGTCGGACGCGCTCGCCAGCTCCGCGCGACCCACGAAGCTCGTCAGCTGCGACGGCAGGTTGTTGGGCGTGGCGTTGAGCGTCCGCAGGGCCGGGAACACCGTCTCGAGGCCCGGTGCCTCCACCTGGAACAGACGCTCCGGGCGGGCCAGGTCCTTGAGCCGGTGCTCGCCCAGATCGCGCAGCGTGACGGCACCCCGGGGTCGCCGGCGAGCGCCCGCGTGACGTCGCTCACCAGCACCTGGCCGCCGTGGCCGGCCGCGGCGATTCGCGCCACCCGGTGGACCTCGAGCCCCAGGTAGTCGTCGCCGGCGACCTGCACCTCCCCGCTGTGGATGCCCATCCGGACGCGCACCGGCCCGGCCGCCCACGCGTGGCCCGCGAGCGCGCGCTGCGCCGCGACGGCGGCCCGGATCGCGGCGACCGCCGACCCGAACGCAACGAAGTGGGCGTCGCCCTCCGAGCCGAACGGGACGCCGCCCTCGGCCACCGCGGCATCGACGACCAGGCGCCGCTCCGTGTCGAGGATCGCGCCGTACGCGGTGTCGCCCACCTCGGCGACCAGCCTTGTGGAGCCCTCGATGTCGGTGAACAGGAACGTGACCGTGCCTTCGGGCAGGTGGGGGGACGCCACGGGTGCTCCTCGCCGCTTGGGGCTCGCCTAGGTGCGGTGGTCGGACGTGACCTCGCGCAGCCGTCCGGCGACTACGCGCAGCACGGACAGCGCGACCCCCGGCTCCTCGCGGAGCACCCGCTCGAAGTCCCACGACGCGAGCGCCAGGCAGCGGCTGGGCCCGTCGGCGACCACCTGCGCCACCCTCGGCCCGCCGTCGAGGAGGGACAGCTCGCCGAAGAACTCGCCCGGGCCCAGGTGGGCAACCACGATTCCGTCGCGGATCACCCGCACGGTTCCATCCACGACCACGAAGAACCCCGTCCCGATCTCGCCCTGGCGCGCGATCACGCGCTCGGCCGGGAACTCGACCTCGATCGCCGCCGCGGCCACGGCGGCAAGGCCGGCGGCGTCCAGCCCATGGAACAGGGGGCAGCCGCCGATCAGCTCGACGCGCCGGTCGTGGGTCAGGGTCATCGGTCCTCCGCGCTTCGTGGGGTCGTCATGGTGCGCCGCGGGCCCGCATCGCGTCAACGGAAGCGCCCGTCTCTTGGTCGCGCAACACGCCCCACGCCGCGCGCGCGGTGTGAGAGCATTCCGCGGTCGGACCCGGGACGGGACGCAGCAGGGAGACAGGAGGCAACCTCGCATGGCCACGCGGGAGGAGATCGCGGACATCCTCGCGGGGTTCGCGCTGTTCGGGGACCTGCAGACGCCGCAGCTCCTCGGGGTGGCGGGGCTGTTCGACGAGGTCGTTTTCCCGCAGGGTGAGCGGATCCTCCGCCAGGGGCTCACCGGCTCCGGGTTCTACGTGATCCTCGAGGGCTCCGCGGACGTCATCGTGGACGGGACGCAGCGGGCCACGCTCCACCGAGGCGACTTCTTCGGCGAAGTGTCGATCCTGCTCGGCGAGCCGCCCACCGCGGATGTCGCCGCCACGAGCCCGCTGCGATGCATCGTGATCGCCGGGCCGGCCGTGGAGGCGTTCCTGGTCGCCTACCCGCGGATCATGTTCCGGATGCTCCAGGCCCAGGCCCGGCGCCTGCGCAACGCCAACCGATGGCGGAGCTGACGCCGTGACGCCCGACCCCCGCCCGTTTCCGCCGGGGGACTACCCGGTCATCGTCATCGGCAGCGGGCCCGGCGGCCTCCAGGTGTCGTACGGCCTGCGGCGCCATGGCGTGCCGCACGCGGTGCTGTCCGCGGACCCGTCGGCGGGGGGCATGTTCCGACGCTGGCCGTTCTTCCAGCGGCTGCTGTCGTGGACCAAGCCGTACGCGCCGGAGGTGCGCTCGGCGCGCGAGTACCAGCGCTTCGACTGGAACAGCCTGGTCGCCGAGGAGCCGGAGCTTCGCTCGCTCCAGGCGGAGTTCATGGACGGCTCGTCCTACTTTCCCAGTCGCCCGGAGATGGAGGCGAACCTCGCCGCGTTCGCGGACCGCGCCGGGATCGAGGTCCGCTACGGCTGCCGCTGGGAGGGCACCGCACGCGAGGACGGCCCGGACGGCACGACATACCTGCTCCGGACCTCCGACGGCGAGTACCGGACGCGGGTCCTCGTGCTGGCGGTGGGCGTCGCCGAGCCGTGGAGCCCCAGCCCGCCCGGCATCGAGCACGCACGCCACTATGCGGACACCCGCGAGGCGTCCTCGTACGCCGGCAAGCGCGTGTTCATCATCGGCAAGCAGAACTCGGGCTTCGAGCTGGCGTCGGGCCTCGCCGCCTGGGCGTCGCAGATCGTCGTCTGCTCGCCGTCGCCGGCCAAGCTGTCGGTGCAGACACGGTCGCTGGTGGGCGTGCGGGCTCGCTACGTCCAGCCGTTCGAGGACAACTTCCTGGGCCTCGGGGTGTCGATCCTCGACGCCTCGATCGACGGCATCGCCCACGCCGGCGACGCCTACCGGGTGGACCTCAAGCGGACCGACAACGGGATGTCGATGAGCGTGGAGGCCGACGAGGTGATCGCCGCCACCGGGTTCACGTGCCCGCTGCTCGACCTGCCCTCGCTGGGCGTGACCACCTTTGGCCAGGCGAAGCTGCCCGCGGTGACCCCGATGTGGGAGAGCTCCACCGTGCCCGGGATCTACTTCGCCGGCACCATCAGCCAGGCCGCCCAGGGGTTGCGCAAGCACGGGATCCCGGCCTACTCGGGCGCGGTCCACGGGCACCGCTACAACGGGCTGATCCTCGCCCGGCACATCGCGGAGACGCGGTTCGGTGTCGAGACGCCGCGGCCGTCCCTGGCCGAGGCGGACGTCCTTGGCTACCTGCTTCGCGAGGCGACCTGCGCGCCGGAGCTGTGGCACCAGAAGGCGTACCTGGCGCGGGTGCTGTCGGTCTCGGCGGGGGACGGGATCCGCGACGAGGGGATCCTGCCGCTGGTCCATGTCCTGGACGCGATGGACCGCGACGTGATCGCGATGACGGTCGAGGCCGACGGGACCGGGGCGATCTACCCGGTCGTTTACGTCCATCGCGAGGGCCGGACGACCGAGCACCCCCTGCCCGGGCACCCGCTGCTGGACTTCGCGACGGCCGAACACCGGGCGGCGCTGGCGGGGGCGCTGGGGTCGATCCTGCCCTCGTACGCGCGAGCCGGCTGATGCGCGTGCGCGCCGCGTGTCGGCTCGTTGACACGGCTCGCGGCGGCCCGGCTGGGGTAGGCTCCCGCGCGTGACCGCCCACCCCGTCGATACCGTGCTCATCGTCGCCTGGCTGGTGTTCGCGCACCTCGTCGCCGACTTCGTGCTCCAGAACGACTGGATTGCTGTCAACAAGGCGAACGGGACGCGCATCGGCTGGTCCGCGCTGGGTGTTCACGGGTCCCACGTCGCCCTGTGCCTGGTGCCGGTGGTGTTCGCGTACGGGGCGCAGGGTCTGGCGTACCTGGCGCTCGTCACGCTCACCCACATGGCGGTGGATCGCTGGAAGGTCCAGGCGACCAGGGTGGCGGACGCCCGGGCCCAGGCGCGGGCACGCGAGCGGCTCGCCCGGGGAGCCCTGTCCGGGTCCGGCCTGGGGGAGGCGTGGACGCCGTGGCCGGGGATGCTGTTCCTCGCCGACCAGGCGCTCCACCTCACGATCGCGCTCGTGGGCTGGCTCGTGATCCTGGAGAGCTCGGCGCTCATGCCGGCGTTCGTGGATTTCGTCAACGCGGTGATCCGGTCCTGGGACCCGGCGGCGTTCCACGCGGTCGTGCTCACCGGCGTGGTGCTCGTGTCGCTGTTCCTGGTCAACACTCGGGGCGCGTACTACTTCGCGCTGGCGATGGTCGCGCCGCGGACGCTCCGGCCGGCGCCGGACGAGGCCGATGGGGCGGAGGCGCTGGCCGGCGCCGCGCCCCGGGTTGCAGGTGCCGCGCCGTCGGTCGGTGACGCAGCCCCCCGGGCCGGCGATGCCGCGCCCACCGGCGCCTCGGCGCGGATCGCCGTGACGGTCATGGCCATGGAGCGGCTCCTGATCGCGTCGCTGGTCGTGACCGGGATGGCGCTGGCGGCCGTGCTGGTCGTGGCGCTGGACGTCGCGGCCCGGTGGCGCCAGCTTGGGGACCGCGGCTTCGCGGAGTGGTACCTCGTCGCGACACTGGGCAGCGTGTCCGTTGCGCTCGCCTCGGGGCTGCTTGCCCTGGCGGCGCTGGCGTCGCTCGGGTAGCGGACGGGGCACGCCCCGCTGCTTCGGCCCCTGCGCCCCGGCCAGCGCGCCCCGGCCCGCGCGCCGCGCTACTTCGGCCCCCTGGGCCCGGCCCCTGCGCCCGGCCCCCGCTGCTTCCGGCCCCCGCTGCTTCCGGTGCCGCAATCCAGGCCATCCGGGCTGCGTCCGCTGCCTGCGGAGCAGCGACACGACCGATGCGGCGACCGCATCGGGCCTTGGGCGGTCCATCTGCTGCTCCCGGAGCAGCACTCGACCGTGGCAGCCACGAGATTGCGGCTTGCCAAGCAGCAATGGCCACGAGGGCCGGATGAGGGGCCCGACGAGGGGCCCGACGAGGAGCACCACGAGACCCCGACAAGGACCGGACGAGGGGCCCGACGAGGACCGGGCCGGCCCGGCTCAGACCAGCCGGCGGGGGATCCGCTCCGACCAGGCGCGGGCGAAGAACGGCTCGCCGTCCAGCCGCACGTTCAGGTCCACCCGGACGTCGAAGGTCTCCTCGTCAGAGGCGATCACTCCGGTCGCCCGGATGTCCACGTCGAAGCCGTCACCGGTCCAGCGGTACGCGACGTCGCTGTCCAGCCGGGCGTGCGCGGGATCCGCGTCCGCCGTCGTCAGCACCAGCCGCTCCGAGCTGTAGACGCGTGAGCCATCCTCGAGCAGGCTCGCCCCGCCCTCGCCGATCGTCACCGCCACCGTCCCGTGGAGCACGTCCTCGGTGACCTGCCACACGGGCGGGTCCTCCTCGTACGCACCCACCTCGCGGAGGCCGGCCGGCTCCGTCCGGAAGGCGGGGACGGGGAGTCCTGGCGCTGACGAGGGCAGGACGGGCAGCACGAGCCGCGACGGGGCCAGCCACCCGTAGAACACGCGCAGCTCACCCCGCTGCGGCGACGGCCACAGGACCGGCCAGTACGAGGTGAGCACCGTGAGCCGGATACGGTTGCCGGCCGTGAACCGGTAGCCGCTGCTCCGGAGCGGGATCCGCACCTCCTCCGGCCGCCCCCGCGGCGTCATCGGCGCTGGATCCGTGTCGGAGCGGCGATGGGTCAGGTTGAGGGCCCCCGTCGCGACCAGCGACGAGACGCCGGTCAGCCCGTCCACCTCGGACAGCCGGATCACGCAGGTCGCGACCGGCATCGTGGCCTGGATCCACAGCACGGCCTCCGGCTGCCCGATGATCGACAGC
>MGOE01000077.1:38345-43572 GCA_001797035.1 Chloroflexi bacterium RBG_16_72_14 | reverse complement strand
GGCTCGGTGGTGTACGTCAGGCCCCGGAGCTCGTCCGGCCGCAGGTCGCGGGCGAGGCCGTTGGGGTGCCAGCCGGCGCCCCACGACAGCGCCCCGGCGGTGCCCACGGTCGCGCGGTGCGGGAGGCGGTCCCACCGACCCGTGCTGTCGCGGTCAGGGTTGCTGCGCCAGCCGTGGGCCTGGAGGACGTGCTGGCCGGAGCGTTCGTCCTCATCGAGGAACAGCTCCAGCGGCGTCGTCCCCGGCACCCGAACGCCCGCCGCCGCCCGCCACCGTCCGGGCCACTGGCGCGGGAACGGCTCCGGGTCGGCCCACTCGTGCTCGAACCACGTGATCGCCGGCTCGCGGTCCCAGCCGTTGTCGGCGCCGTTGAGGTACCGGTCGAAGAAGCGGAGCATCTCGTGGAGCCAGTCCAGGTTCGGGCCCGGGTAGGCGTCGTCCGGGAACGAGTGGACCCAGTTGCCGACCAGCGTCCGCACCGGCACGTTCCGGCACCGCTCGGCGATCCGGAACGCCGGGTCCACGTACGAGTCGCTCCAGCCGGCGACCTGGAACACGGCGCAATCGAGCGCGTCGTAATCCGGCGCCAGCGACCCGCGGCGCCAGTACGGTCCGTCGGCCTGCTCGCGGATCCAGGCGAACAGCCAGGGCGGCGTCTGCTCCAGGCGCGAGCGCCACTCTCCGCGCCAGCCCTCGCCCCGGAAGGCGGGCAGCGGCGGCATCGCGTTCATGCCCAGCTGGCTGACGGCGTACTGGCTCTTCTCGCTGGCGGTGACGCAGCCTCCCCGGATGTGGACGTCGTCGCGGTAGCGGTCGTCGGTGGCGTACATCGGCAGGATCGCGCGCAGGTGGGGCGGGCGCAGCTTCGCGACCTGGATCGAGGTGAAGCCGCCGTAGCTGATCCCCCACATGCCGACGTTGCCGCTGCACCACGGCTGGGCGGCCAGCCACTCAACGGCGTCGTACCCGTCGAGCGTCTCCGCCTCCGTGTACTCGTCCTCGGCGATCCCGGGCGAGGAGCCCGTCCCGCGCACGTCCAGGCGGCACAGCGCGAAGCCGCGCGCCGCCAGCCACTCGCCCCTGGCCACGTCCGAGTTCCGCCGCCAGTTGTCCTTGCCGTACGGGATCATCTCGAGGATGACCGGGAAGCGCCCGGTGGCGTTCTCGCCCGGGCGCGGGACCGGGAGCCACAGGTTCGCCGACAGCTCGAGGCCGTCGCGCACGGGGACGCGGACGTCCCAGCGAACGTCGGTGTCGTAGCGCGGCGAGCCCTGGTCCGGCATGGCGACGAGTCTAGGGCCGCCCGCTCAGGGCGCGCCGAGCGCCCCGGCGAAGAACGCCACCAGCCGCTGCTCGTACGCCTCCGGCTCCTCGATGACGGATCGCGCGTGGCCGGCGTCCGGCACGATCCAGTACTCGCGCAGGTCCACGCCCCCGGCCTCGGCGGCGGCCCTGAGCTCGGCCGCGAAGCGCCACGGCAGGAAGTCGTCGGCGGCCCCGTGGACGATCGCGAACGGCCGGCCGGCGTAGCGGGGCATCGCCCCCAGCGGCGACTTCGCCGCCAGGTCGTCGCCGCCCACCAGCCTGGCCATCAGCTGCGCGCCGGGTTCCAGCACCTCCGGGTACCCCTCGTGGACGAGGAATGCGCGGGCCGCCTCCCCGATGTCCGCGAACGACGAGTCCGCCCAGACCGCGCGCACCCCCGCCTCCTCGCCGCCCGCGATCACCGAGGTCGCGGCCCCGAACGACATTCCGAGGATGCCGATCCGCTCCTCCGGCACGCCCTGCGCCACCAGCCAGTCCCACGCCCCGAGGACGTCGAGGTACTCCTCGCTGCCGCCCGCGAAGCGCCCGTCCTCGTCGTCCGAGTCGCCGTGGTCGCGCTGGTCCAGCAGCAGCACGCCGAGCCCGTGCCGGTGGAGCATCCCGGCCGGCAGCAGGATGTTGTCGTCCCGGCGGCACGTCTTCCAGCCGTGGACGAGGATCACGGCCGGCCCGTCCGCTCGCGCGCCGGGGATCCACCAGGCACGGAGCGTGAGGTCCGGCATTCGCGCGTCGCGTGACCGAAGCTCCACGTCCAGCGGCGCCGGCATCGCGTACGCCGCAACGGCGTCCTCGTCCATGCCCTCGATGCCGAACCGCTGCGGCGTGTCCCCGGCGTCGCGCTCGTGGCACTCCCCGGAGACGGCGGCGAGCGTGTCGTACACGGCGTAGCTCGCGACGAGGTACCCCACCAGCAGGATGGCCACGAGCAGCGCCAGCCCGGTCGCGAGCGGCCGGAGCCAGCGGCGCGCCCCCGTCGTCTCGTCGGGCATCAGCCCCCGTCCCCGATCGCCGCGTCGAAGAACTCGACCAGCCTCGTCTCGTACTCGGCCGGCGCCACGTACACGCCCTGGGTGTGGCCGGCGTCGGCGATGACCCACGCGTCTGGCGACGTTGCGCCCGCCGCCACGGCCCGGTCGTGCAGCTCCTGCGCCATGCTCGCCGGCAGCACCTCGTCCAGCTCCCCGTGCACGAATGCGATGGACCGGCCGCCGTAGCGTCCCGCCTCGTCGATCGGGTCGAAGGCGGTCAGGTCGTCGCCCGCGATGATCCGCGCCCACAGGATGGCACCGGGCACCAGGATGTCCGGCAGCCCCGCCTGGTCCTCCAGGAACAGGCCGATCGCGCGCCGCATCTCGTTGGGCGAGGAATCCGCCCACACGGCCGCGACCCGCGGCTCGTGGCCGCCCGCGATCACCGAGGTCGCGGCCCCGAACGACATTCCGAGGATGCCGATCCGCTCCTCCGGCACGCCCTGCGCCACCAGCCAGTCCCACGCCCCGAGGACGTCGAGGTACTCCTCGCTGCCGCCGGCGAACCGGGCATCGTCGCCTTCCGAGTCGCCGTGGTCACGGAGGTCCATCAGGAGCACCGAGTAGCCGTGCCGGTACAGCATCCCGGCCGCGAGCAGCACGTTGGGCTCCCGCCGGCAGGACTTGATGCCGTGGACCACGACCACGGCCGGGGCCTGCGGGTCGGCCGCCGGGATCCACCACGCGGCGAGGTCCGCGTCAGGCATCTGCGGGTCCCGCGAGTGGAACACGACGTCCTGCGGCACGGGCATCAGGTTGGCGGTCGCGAGCGCCGGGTCGAACTCGGCAGGGACCGTGAAGCTGTCGGGGGTGTTGGCGCGGTCGGCCGGCCAGCACGCCCGTGGCGCGGTGCCCAGGCCGTCGTAGACCAGGTACGAGACGACGCCGTACGCGATCACGGCGACGGCGAGGATCGCGGCCACGAGGACCGTGATGCGGCGGCGCAGCGGCCCGCCGGGCCTCGACGCCGGAAAGGCCTGAGACGTGCCTCGACTCGCCATCTGTCCCTCCAGCCGGCGTGGTGCCGGCGGTCACCGGGCGTGGTGCCGGCGGTCATCCTCGGGCGGATCCACGAGTGCGCCTAGGGCCGGTCCGCCCTCCCGCCGTAAGACGTGTCGCCCCCGGGCGTGTTGCGCGGCCACGGGCGGGGCCGCGGCCCGCTACCGTTGGCACATGCCGTCGTCCGACCCGGGTCGCCAGCCCGAAGCCATGCACCCCGCGGCAGCGGCCGCCGATCCCGTGGCCAGCGGCCCGTGGCGTCGTCGGTCACGCGTCGTCGCGTACTCCAACGCGTGGATCGACGTCCTCCACGACGAGGTGGACCGGCCGGACGGCAGCCCGGGGATCTACGGTGTCGTGCACTTCCACAACCGGGCTGTGGGGGTCGTGCCCGTGGCCGACGACGGACGGCTGCTGCTCGTGGGGCAGCACCGCTACTCGCTGGACGGGTACAGCTGGGAGATCCCGGAGGGCGGCGTGGGACCGGAGGAGACGCTGCTCGCCGGCGCGCGGCGCGAGCTGCGCGAGGAGACCGGGTTCGACGCCGCCGAGTGGCGGCAACTGTGCCGGATGTCGGTGTCCAACTCCGTGACCGACGAGACGGGCGCGCTGTTCGTCGCCAGGGGGCTGCGCGCGGGCGAGGCCGCGCCGGACGCGACCGAGGACCTCGCGATCCGCTGGGCGACGCTGGACGAGGTGATGGCGTGGATCGACGCGGGCGAGATCCACGACCTGATGACGATCGCGGCCGTGTCTCGGTACGCGCTCCAGGTGGCAAGGGCACGATGATCGAGCTGCGGGTGCTGCGGGTGTTCCTCGGCCCGGACGGCCGGGGCGGCAACCCGCTGGGCGTGGTGCTCGAGGGCGCGGCGGTGCCCGCCGGACGCCGCCAGGCGCTGGCTGCCGAGCTCGGGTTCTCGGAGACCGTGTTCGTGGACGACGCGGCGACCGGGTCGATCCGGATCCACACGCCGGGGGCGGAGCTCGCATTCGCGGGGCATCCCGCCGTGGGCACCGGGTGGCTGCTCCGGAGCCTCGGGCTCGGGGGCTCCGTGCTCCGGCCGCCGGCGGGCGAGGTCGCGACCTGGCAGACCGGCCAGCTGTCCTGGATCCGGGCATGGCCCGCCTGGATCCACCCGATCACCAGGGTCCAGCTCGGGTCGCGCTCCGAGGTCGATGCGCTCACGGGTGCGCCGCCCGGTGAGGGCTCGTACTACGCCTGGGCCTGGATCGACGAGGCCGCCGGGGTGTTGCGGGCGCGCTACTTCGCCGGGTCGTACGGCATCGACGAGGACGAGGCGACCGGGGCGGCGGCCGTGATGATGGGCGGGTACCTGGGCCGTTCGCTGGAGATCCGGCAGGGCGTGGGGTCCGTGCTCCACGTGCGACCCGGCCCCGACGGAAGCGTCGAGGTGGGCGGCCGGGTGGAGCCGGTCGAGGTCCGGGAGCTGGCGGGGTAGCGCCGTCGCGCCGGGAACGCCATCCGTCGGCCACGATCGGGCCACGTACGATGGCGCCGCCAGCGCCCACCGCACCGGGGGTCCCGCCCGTGTCCGCAGACCTCGACCTCGGCCTCGACTTCGACGCCGACAGCCCCAATCGCATGGCCCGCGCCGCCTTCGAGGCCTCGCTGCCCCGCGCCGCCTACGTGGACGAGGCGTTCCTCGACCGGGAGCGCGAGGCGATCTGGTGGTCCGAGTGGGTCGCCGTGGGACGCGCGGAGCAGCTCCGCGAAGCCGGCGACTTCCTGTCGGCGGACGTCGCCGGCGAGCGGGTGATCGTGGTGCGCGACCGGGCCGGCACCTTGCACGCCCACTACGACCTGTGCCGCCACCGGGGCTCGCGGCTGACCACGGCGGACCAGCGCCCGGACC
>MGOE01000077.1:30653-38314 GCA_001797035.1 Chloroflexi bacterium RBG_16_72_14 | reverse complement strand
CCGCTTCAAGGGCGTCATCCGGTGCGTGTACCACTCCTGGTGCTACGAGCTGGACGGGCGCGTCCGCAACGCGCCGTTCCTCGGCGAGTCGGACGACTTCGACCCGGCCGCCTTCGGCCTCCACCCGGTCGCCCTCGACACCTGGGGTGGCTGGATCTTCGTCAACCTCTCGCCAGAGCGCGTGGCCGAGGGGTTCACGCTGGCGGCGCAGCTGGGCGGGATCCCGGGCCGGATCGCCCGCTACCCACTGGCGGACCTGCGCATCGCGCACCGGATCGCGTACGACGTCCGCGCAAACTGGAAGGTCATCGTCGAGAACTACAACGAGTGCTACCACTGCTCGGGCGTGCACCCGGAGCTGTGCCGGATCGTGCCCGCGTTCAGGGACAAGGGTGGCGCCAACCTGGACTGGGACGTCGGCGTGCCGCAGGCCGAGGGCACGTTCACGTTCACGCTCACCGGCACGTCGGACCGGGCCCCGTTCCCGGGCCTCGACGAGCCCGAGCGGAGTCGCCACAAGGGCGAGCTCGCGTATCCGAACCTCATGGTCAGCCTGTCGGCCGATCACGTGGCGTCGTTCATGCTCGTGCCCAGGGCGCCGGACCGGACGCTGGTCGTGGTGGACTTCCTGTTCCACCCATCCGAGCTGGCGCGGCCCACCTTCGACCCGTCGGACGCGGTCGACTTCTGGGACCTGGTGAACCGGCAGGACTGGGCGGTATGCGAGGGCGTGCAGGCGGGGATGACGTCGCGCCGCTTCGCCTTCGGCTGGTACGCGCCGATGGAGAACCTGAGCCTGGACATCCGGCGCTACGTGGGCGAGCGCGTCGGCAGGGACGCGATCGCGCCCGGCACGGATCCGCGCGCGTGAGGCGCGACTGGGACGCGGTCGTCGTGGGGCTGGGGGCGCTGGGGTCGGCGGCCTGCTACTGGCTCTCGCGCCGCACGGGGCTGCGGGTGCTGGGCCTCGAGCAGTTCGAGATCGGGCACGCCAACGGCGCATCGGAGGACGTGAGCCGGATCATCCGGCTCTCCTACCACCGGCGGGACTACGTGCGACTGGCGCGCCGGGCCCGCGACACGTGGGCCGAGGTGGAGCGGGAGAGCGGGACACAGGTCGTGTTCCGCACCGGCGGCTTGGACGTCGGCCCGCGGGAGCCCACGGCGGGGGTGGGGATCGACATCGGCGACTACGCGCGGGCGATGGCGGCCGAAGGCGTGCCGTACGAGGCGCTTGACGCGGCCGAGATCATGCGCCGCTGGCCGGCCTGGCGGCTTGACGACCGGCATCACGGGCTGTTCCAGGCGGATGCGGGCATCGCGGACCCGTCGCGGGGGAATGCCACGCACCGGGGGCTCGCCGCAGCCCAGGGCGCGATGCTGCGGGGGCGGGCGCCGGTCACGGGCCTGGCGAGCGAGGGCGGCGAGGTGGCCGTCTCCCTCGCCACCGGGGAGCGGCTGACGGCCGGGCACGTGATCGTCGCGGCGGACGCCTGGACCAACGACGTGTTGGCGCCGCTCGACGTCCGGCTGCCGCTGACCGTCACGCAGGAGCAGGTCTCGTGGTTCAGGCCGCGGGTTGACCCGGCGTTGTTCGCCACCCAGCGGTTCCCGGTCTGGATCTGGATGGACGAGCCGTCGTTCTACGGCTTCCCGGCCCACGGCCACCCGGGGCCCAAGATCGGGCAGGACGTGGGCGGCCGCGAGGTCACGCCCGCGACCCGCACGTTCCTGCGCGACGAGGCGGCGCATGCCAGGGTGGCGGCCTTCCTTTGCGAGCATCTGCCGGGCATGGCCGTCGAGCCGTTCCTCACCAAGACCTGCCTCTACACCCTCACCCCGGACCGGGACTTCGTGGTCGATGCCGTTCCCGGGCACCCGGGCGTCCACGTGGTCCTGGGGTCGGCGCACGCGTACAAGTTCGCCTCGGTCCTCGGCCGGATCATGGCCGAGATCGTGGTCGATGGCGGGACCCCGTCCGCTTTGGAGCTCGAGGCGTTCCGCATCGACCGCCCCATCCTGCGCGAGGCGAGCCCGTCCCGCACGTTCATCGTCTGAACCGGGCACCGCGCCCGGTCGCGTCGGTGCCGGTGCGTTGCTGCGCGGGCTGTTTCGCGCCGTGGGCCGAGACAATCGGCAGTTGCGTGGCCCACCATGCGTGTGCCACGCTCCGGCCACCCGCCGCCGAGGATGGCGTGCCCGGTCGCCTGCGGAGGAGCGACGACCGGTCGAGGACACGAGGAGGACACAGATGCCCCAGCCTCCGCGCACTCGCGCCGTGAGGTCGATCGCGGTGCTCGCCCTGGTCGGCGGTCTCCTGTTGCCCGCTGCGGCCCCCGCCGCCGCGGCTGACCCCCTGATCCTGCGCGTCGGCACCGACCAGAAGCTCGAGACGCTCAACCCGTGGCACTCGGTCACGGTCGCGGACTACGAGATCTTCCAGCTGCAGTACGACCTGCTGGTGAGCTTCGGACAGAACCTGGAGCCGTCCCCCGGGTTCGCGGACACGTGGGAGTCGTCCGACGACGCGCTGACCCACACGTTCCACATCCGCGACGGGATGAAGTGGTCCGACGGTGAGCCCGCCACCTGCGAGGACGCGCGCTGGACCTACCAGTTCGTGCTCGACGTGGTGGCATCCGAGACCGGCTATGTCGGGTCGGGCTACCTCGAGCCGTACCTCACCAACACCGGCGCGAAGACGGTGACCTGCACCGACGCCAGCACGCTGGTGGTCGAGACCGAGTTCCCGACCACGCTGCTGACCCAGGCGTACATCCCGATCCTGCCCAAGCACATCTGGTCGCAGTACACGCAGGAGCAGATCGGCGACGCGGAGGCCGACGGCTTCTTCGTCAACGAGCCGCCGGTCGTGGGCAGCGGCCCCTATGTCGCCGTCGAGTGGGAGCCGGGCCAGTTCATCCGGATGGCCCGCAACGAGAACTACTGGGGCAAGGCCGGCGCCGCCGACGAGGTCATCTTCCAGACCTTCGCCGGCAGCGACACGATGGTCCAGGCCCTCAAGGCCGGCGCCGTCGACTACATCCGCGGCATCAGCGCCGACCTGTGGGACGCCCTCGAGGGCGAACCCGACATCGCGACGGTCGAGGGCTTCTCGAACGGCTACTCGTACCTGTCGTGGAACACCAAGGGCAACTCCGAGGGGTACAACGGCTCCACGTCCGCGCTGACCGACGTCGCGTTCCGCGACGCCCTGGGCTACGCGCTCGACCTCGACAAGCTCGTGGACGCGACGCTGGCGGGTCATGGCGTCGCGGGTGACTCCCAGGTGCCGCCGTACCACGCGAAGTGGTACGTCCAGCCCGCGGAGCGCCGCACCTTCGACCTCGCGGAGGCTGACCGCCGCCTGACCGCGGCCGGCTACACGCGGAACGCCGCGGGCAACCGCGTGGACAAGGATGGCAAGGAGATCAACCTGCGGCTGACGTGGCCCGACTCCGAGGAGGAGATGGCCACCAACGCCCAGTTCATCCAGGGCTGGTTCGCTGAGCTCGGGATCACGGTCGACGCCTACGTCACCGAGGAAGGCAAGCTGCTCAGCGACCTCGTCGGCCCGGGCCTCGATGGCACCGCGGACTGGGACTTCTACATGTGGGGCTGGGTCGGTGACCCGGACCCGATGTCCCTGCTGTCCTTCTTCACCAGCTTCCAGATCGACAACCTGAATGACAGCTTCTATGCGAACGCGCGCTACGACGAGCTGTTCGAGCTCCAGCAGCGCGCCACGGACGAGGCGCAGCGGCACGCCTTGATCCAGGAGATGCAGGAGATCTTCTACCGCGACTCGCCGTACCACGTCCTCTACTACGACAACGTGCTCGACGCCTACCGGACGGACAAGTTCGTGGGCTGGATCAACCAGCCGCCCGAGGGCGGCACGCCGATCTTCGGCTACGGCTATCCGGGCTACCTCGCGCTGATCGACGCCGCGTCGGTCACGCCGGAGCCGACGGCCGCGCCGACCGAGGCCCCGACGGCCAGCGAAGGCGCGGCGACCCCCGCACCGTCGGCGGACGGCGGCCCCGCGAGCGGCGGGGACAACACCACGATCCTCCTGCTGGCCGCGGTCGTGGCGATCGTGACGATCGTCGTGGTCGGGCTCCTGATGGCCCGGCGGCGCAGTGCGGCGCCGACGGAGGACGAGTGACGGACGCGTCACCGACGCATCCGATGACCAACGGCGGGGAGGGCCTCGCGGCCCTCCCCGCCCGCCCCGCGTAGCCGCCCGGCCGCCCCGCCGTGGGCCTGCAGTACGTCCTGCGCCGCGTGGCCACCGCGATCTTCACGATCGTGCTGATCGTGCTGCTCAACTTCCTGCTGTTCCGCGCGATGCCGGGCTCGCCGGAGCGGATTCTGCTCGGCCGGATGCCGGGCGTCACGCCGCAGATCCTCCAGGAGACCCGCGAGCGGTGGGGCCTGGACAAGCCGCTGGTCCCGGACCAGCTCGTCCGGTACGTGGCCTCCACGCTCCAGGGCGACCTCGGCTTCTCCTACAGCGCCCGGGGCCGGCCGGTCACCGACGTGCTCGCGCAGCGTCTCGGGCCCACGCTGCTGCTGTTCGGCCTGGGCGAGGCGTTCGCGATCGTCATGGGCCTCGTCCTCGGCGCGTACTCGGGCTGGAAACGCGGCGGGGTCGTGGACTACGTGGGCAACGGTGTCTCGCTGATCCTGTACTCCACGCCCTACTTCCTGCTGGGCATGGGGCTGCTGCTCGTGTTCGCCACGGGCCTCGGCTGGTTCCCGACCTTCGGGATGTCCACGGCCGGCGCGACGTACGCAGGCCCGGTGGATCGGCTGGTGGACTACGGCTCGCACCTCGTGCTGCCGCTGGCGACCGTAGCCCTCGGCCTGATCGGGCAGTACGCGATCCTGATGCGCTCGTCGGTCATCGAGACCCTGGGCGAGGACTACGTGACCACCGCCCGGGCGATGGGCTTCCGGGACACGCGGGTCCTGCGCCACCACGCGCTGCCCAACGCGATGCTGCCGACGGTGACGCTGGTCGCGATCAACCTCGGCTACGTCGTGGCCGGGGCGATCACCGTCGAGGTGGTGTTCAACTGGCCGGGCCTCGGGACGCTGACGGTTGACGCCCTGTCCAGCCGTGACTACCCGGTCCTCCAGGGCGTGTTCCTGCTGCTCAGCGTCGCCGTCGTGTTCGCGAACCTGGCCGCGGACCTGATCTACGGCGTGCTCGACCCGCGGGTTCGGACGTGACCGCACCGGCGGTGCCGGCGGGCGCGGGCGGGGTGGTGGTCGCTCGCCGCCAGCCCGGGCTCCTGCGCCAGATCCTGCGCCGGCCCGACGGCCTCGCCGGGGCCGCGATCCTGCTCGTGTTCACCGTGCTCGCCGTCATCCCGGACATCCTCACGGGTCCGCTGCAGACCGCGATCACGGCCACCGGCCCCCGGCTGGCGCCGCCGTCCGTGGAGTTCCCGCTGGGCACCGACGAGCTCGGCCGCTCGATGCTCAACCTGACCGTCCACGCGACCCGCATCTCGATGGTCATCGGCCTGCTCGCGACGCTGGTCACCGTGCTCATCGGAGCCGTGCTGGGGATCGTCAGCGGCTATGTCGGCGGCCGGTTCGACGCGCTCGTGATGCGGATCGCGGACTTCTTCCTGGTGATCCCGACGTTCGTGCTGGCCATCATCCTCACGGCGATCATCCGCGACGTGCTGGGGACGGGGTCGCGCGAGATCTTCGGCATCCGCCTCAGCCTGATCACGATCGTCGTGGTCATCGGCATCACGAGCTGGTCGTCGACGGCGCGGATCATCCGCAGCCAGACGCTGTCGCTCAAGGAGCGCGCGTTCGTGGACCGGGCCCGCGTCGTGGGCGCCGGCGCCGGCCACATCATGCGCCGGCACATCCTGCCCAACGTCACGAACCTGATCGTGGCCAACGCGGTCCTCACCTTTGCCGGCGCGATCCTGACCGAGACGACGCTCTCGTTCGTCGGCCTGGGCGACCCGTTCCAGCCGTCCTGGGGCCAGCTGCTCGATGCCGCGCGTACGGTGGGCGCGCCGGGCCTCGGCGCGTGGTGGTACTTCATGCCGGCCGGCGTCGGGATCGTGCTCGTCGTGTTCGCGTTCACGCTCCTCGGCAGCGCACTGGACGCGATCCTCAACCCGAAGCTGCAGTCCCGGCGATGACCGATCCCGCCGCGATCCGCGGCCGCCGCCAGTGGCCCCTGCCCAAGCTCGCGGACCCGACCGCGCCGCTGCTCCTGGTCGATGACCTCGCGGTCCGGTTCCGGATGCCCGAGGGCAGCGTCAAGGCCGTGGACGGGGTCAGCTTCCGGCTGGACGACGGCGAGGCGCTGGGCATCGCCGGCGAATCGGGGTGCGGGAAGACCACGACCGCCCTGTCGCTGGTGCGGCTCCTGCCGGCCAACGGGCGCATCAAGTCCGGCAAGGTCGAGCTGTTCGGCATCGATCTCGTGCCGCGGACCGAGCAGCAGCTGGCGCGCTACCGCTGGCGCGAGATCTCGATCGTGTTCCAGGGCGCGATGAACGCCCTCAACCCGGTGCGGCGAATCGGCGACGCGATCGCGGAGCCGATCGAGGTGCGCCTGGGCCAGTCGCGCGACGCCTCCCGGAAGCGGGCGGGCGAGCTCCTGGAGCTGGTGGGGATCCCGAGGCAGCGGGCCGCCGCCTACCCGCACGAGCTGTCGGGCGGCATGCGGCAGCGGGCGATGATCGCGATGGCGCTCGCCTGCGACCCGGCGATCGTGATCGGCGACGAGCCGACCACCGCGCTCGACGTGATGGTCCAGGCCCAGATCCTGCGGCTTCTCGAGCAGCTGCGCCGGGACCTCGGGCTGTCGCTGATCCTGATCACCCACGACCTGTCCGTGATCGCCGAGACGTGCGACCGGGTCATGGTCATGTACGCCGGTCGCGTCGCCGAGGAGGGCCCCGTGCGGCGCGTGTTCTCCGCCCCGCGCCACCCGTACACGCAGAAGCTGCTGTCCGCGTTCCCCAACATCCACGCGGACCGGCGGACGCTGGACGTGATCCCGGGCATGCCTCCGGACCTGCGAAACCCGCCGCCCGGCTGCCGGTTCGCGCCGCGCTGCCCGATGGCGATGCCGGTCTGCACCGAGGTCGTGCCGCCGGAGGTCCGGTTCGCCGACGGCGTGCGGGTCGCCTGCCACCTGTACCCGACGGCGGACGCGGCGACGGTGGCCGTGCCCGCGACCCCGGCCCGGGGGATCGGCACATGAGCGGCGAGCTGCTGCGGCTCGAGGGCCTGGAGGTCCACTTCCCGGTGCGCGGTGGCGCCCTGGACATCGTCACGGGCCGGCGCCGCGGTGTCGTGCGCGCCGTGGACGGCATCGACCTCACGATCAGCAAGGGCGAGATCCTGGGCCTGGTCGGCGAGTCGGGGTCCGGCAAGACCACGACCGGGCGGGTCGTCGTCAAGCTCACCAGGCAGACGGGCGGCAGGATCACGTTCGACGGCAGGGACGTGTCCAGGCTGTGGGGCACCCGCGCGCTCCGCGAGTACCGCCGCCGGGTCCAGCTGATCTTCCAGGACCCGTACGAGACGCTGAACCCCAAGCACACGATCGGCGAGTTCGTGGGCGAGCCGCTGGTCGTGAACCGGATCGCGACGTCGCGGCAGGATCGCGAGCG
>MGOE01000077.1:25726-30639 GCA_001797035.1 Chloroflexi bacterium RBG_16_72_14 | reverse complement strand
AAGCCGCCGGGCTGCGGCCGGCGGCCGACTTCGCCGGCCGCTACCCGCACGAGCTGTCCGGCGGACAGCGCCAGCGCGTCGTCATCGCCGGGGCGCTGGTCATGGACCCCGAGGTGATCGTCGCGGACGAGCCGGTCTCGATGCTCGACGTCTCGATCCGCACCGAGCTGCTTCGGCTGATGATGGACCTGCGCCGGGCGCGCGGGCTGACGTACCTGTTCATCACTCACGACCTGTCGCTGGCCTGGGTCCTCGCGGACCGGATCGCGGTGATGTACCTGGGCAAGATCATGGAGATCGGGCCCGCCGAGCGCGTCATCCGCTCGCCGCGCAACCCCTACACGCAGGCGCTCGTGTCCGTCGCCCCGTCGCCCGATCCGCCGGCGGAGGGCGAGCACGCGCGGCGCACGATCCTCGAGGGCGAGACGCCCGACGCGGCTCACATCCCGACGGGCTGCCGGTTCCACCCGCGCTGCCCGCTGGCGTTCGAGCGCTGCCGTCGCGAGGAGCCGCCGCTGTTCGACGTTGGGGGCGACCAACGGGCGGCCTGCTGGCTCGCCGAGCCCGGCGCGGGGGGGCTGCCGGTGGTCGAGCCGCCCCCGGCGGCGCCGGGGGCGTAGTCGGCCGGAGCGCCGGCGGACGGCGTCCGCCATGCGCGTCAGGCGGGTGCCGTCTCGCCCCCGCCGTCCACGAGCTTCCAGGCGGCCCAGCCCAGCGCCGCGCCCACCACCGGGGCGACGATGTAGATCCAGACCGCCGCGAGGTCCGCGCCCATCAGCGCCGACCCGAGCGAGCGCGCCGGGTTGACCGATGCCCCCGTGAGCGACGCGGTCGCGAAGTGGATCGCCACCAGCGTGAGCGGGATGGCGAGCGCCGCCAGCGCCGGCGCGCGCCTGGTCGAGGCGAGAATCACCGCGATGAAGCCGGCCGTCGCCACGGTCTCGATGAGCAGGGCCCCGATGTCGGTGACGGCCCCGCCGGGCTTCGTGACGCCCGCGGCAACCGCGTCCTGGTTCACGGCGACCAGCACCAGCGCGCCGGCGGCGATCGCCCCGATGACCTGGGACACGATGTAGCCCACGGCCTCGATCGGCGTCGTCCGGCCGTCCAGCACCATGGCCACGGTCACGGCCGGGTTGAAGTGGCCACCAGAGATGTGCCCGAACGCGAAGATCGCGGCGAGCAGGCCGAAGCCGAACGAGAACGGGACGACGAGCAGCCCCGGCGCGTTCGCGGCTCCGAACGCGGCCACCGACAGGTAGCCGATCGAGAAGAACAGGAATGATCCAAGCAGCTCGGCTGCGAGCTTGCGGTACTCCATCCTTGGTCCAACCTCCCTTGGTCCCCCGCGCCCTCCTCAGGTGGGGCGCACCGCCACGGAGAGTATGCCCAAGACTGGGAGCCCGATCGTCAGGCCGCGGCCGGCAGCTGGACGTCCGTCTCGGCCGCGAGCTCGAGTCGGACGCCGCAGCGCTCGCACGACAGGGCCTCCGACGCCTCGTCGTACGGGGCGGCGTCGCCGCACATGGGGCAGTCGACGTGGAGCATGGTCCGGGCCTCCGAGCGGGTGGTGGTCGTCACGGCGCGCATCCTGGGCCCGTCCCGTGACAGCTAGCGTGTCACGATCCCGACGCGATCGACCGCCGGGCCCGAGAATGAGGCGCGATGACCCCCGCCATCGAGACCCACGCGCTGCGCAAGGTCTACGGCCCGACCGTCGCGCTCGACGCCCTCGACCTGCGCGTCGAGCCCGGCGAGGTGTTCGGCTTCCTCGGCCCCAACGGGGCGGGCAAGACGACGGCGGTCAAGTTGCTGCTCGGCCTGACGCGGCCGACGGCGGGGGAGGGGACGGTGCTCGGCCGTCCGATCGGGGACCGTGAGGCGCGCGGCCGGGTCGGCTACCTGCCCGAGCTGTTCCGCTACCAGGCGTGGCTCACGGCCCACGAGGTGCTCCGCCTCCACGCCGCCCTCGCCGGCCTCGCGCCCGGCGCGCGCCCGGCCGAGATCGAGCGGGTGCTGGCCCTCGCCGGCCTGGCCGATCGCGCTGACGAGCGGACCGGCGGCTTCAGCAAGGGGATGCAGCAGCGGCTGGGCCTCGCGGCCGCGCTCCTCGGGGACCCAGCCCTGGTGATCCTGGACGAGCCGACGTCCGCGCTGGACCCGGTCGGGCGCGGCGACGTCCGGGCGATCATCCGCGAGGCCCGCGAGCGGGGGTCCGCGGTGCTGCTCAACTCCCACCTGCTGGGCGAGGTCGAGCGGCTGTGCGACCGGGTGGCGGTCGTCCACCACGGGCGGGTGGTGGCGTCCGGCGCGCTGGGCGACCTGCTTGGCGAGCCGGCGGTCCGGCTCCGGGTCACGGACCTTCCCGCCGCCGCCACCGCCGAAGACGGGCCCCTCGCGGCCTTCGGCCCCGTCGCGCTGGAGGACGGCTGGCTCGCCGTACGGCCCCTCGATGCCGACCGGATCCCGGACGTCGTCGCCACGGTCGTGGGGCTCGGCGCCCGGGTCCATGCCGTCGATCCCGCCCGCCGTTCGCTCGAGGACGTGTTCCTGGACCTCGTCCGGGCCGGCGGTCCACAGCCGGACGAAGATGGCCCCGGCGGCCACGGCGAGAGTCGCGCCCGATGACCCCGCGACTGGTCCTCATCATCGCCGGGCTCACGGTCCGCGAGCTCACGCGTCGACGCGTCCTGTGGGTCCTGCTCGGGCTGTCGCTGGCCAGCGTCGCGTTCGTGGGGTGGGGCGTCGAGCGACTCGTCAGCCTCGCGCGCGCGGAGGGCGTCGCGGAGCTGCAGGTCCGGATCGGCGTGTCGCAGGTGCTGATCCTGATCGCATTCATGTTCAGCTTCGTGCTCGCCATGTCGGCGGCGTTCCTCGCGGCGCCGGCGATCGCGTCCGACGTGGAGACCGGCACCGTCCACGCGATGCTCGCGCGCCCGCTCCGTCGATCCGAGCTCGTCCTCGGCCGCTGGCTGGGGCTGTCGGCCGTCGTGGCCGGGTACGCCGCCGTGTCGGGGTCGCTCGCCATCGGCATCGTGCGGCTGGTCAGCGGGCACGCCCCGCCGGAGCCGCAGGTGGCCGTCGCGTTCCTCGCCTTCCAGGCGATCGCGATCCTGACCCTCGCGCTTGCCCTCGGCAGCCGCCTGCCGTCCATGGCGGCGGGCGCGATCACCGTGGTCGTGTTCGGGCTCGGCTGGTTCGCGGGCGTGCTGGGCAACCTGGCCGTCGCCTTCGATGCCGCGCCGCTGGCCGCCGCGACCGACGTCGTCCGCGTCATCGTCCCCACCGATGGCCTGTGGCGGGGCGTCGTCTTCGGCCTCGAGCCGCCGCTGGTCCTGCTGCTCACGACCGCCCGCGGCGCGGCGGCGCTGGAGGCCAACCCGTTCTTCGCCAGCGCCCCGCCGCCGGCCGCGTTCGTCGCGTGGAGCGTCGCCTGGGTGGCGCTCGTGCTCCTGGCCGGGATGGCCGCCTTCCGGCGCCGCGAGCTCTGAGCGCCGCGAGCGCTGAGCGCCGCGCAGGCCCCTAGTGGAGCGGCGCCGTGTCGAACAGGTTGCTCCGCAGCATCGCCGTCCCGGACGGCCGCTTAGCGTTGTAGACGGCGCGGAACACGTCTCCTGACACCGTCTTCTTGCCGGTCGTCCCGTACAGCGTGACCTGGTACAGCCGCCCGGACACGCCACGCCGGGTCAGGTCCAGCCGGAGCAGGTCGCCGACGTTCGTCCGGCCGTCCGACTTGAACATCGCCGACAGCTGGGCGCGGGTGAGGGTGGTCGATCGCCAGCTGTAGAACGGCGCCGACGCGTCGTAGGCGGGCCCACCCGCCACCCGGTCGGTCACGCCGCGGAGGTACTTCACGGGGCCGGACGTGACGGCGCCCGACGAGCCAACGAAGGCGTACTCGTTGTTCTCGGTCGCCGCGCCGCCGGTCGAGTGGAAGAACGCGTTCACCACCGCCGAGCCGGACTTCAGGATCGCCCCGGGCGCTGCGGCGATGACCGCGTTCGTCGCTGCCTTCTCGGCCTCGACGCCGCGGTAGACCTGCGAACGGGTGTCGTCGTAGACGTCGAACGTCCCGGTCGACTTGATGCGGCGCACGGTGTAGCTGCGGGCGGCCACGGCCTGGGCCTTGAGCGCCTCGGTGGGCCAGCTGGACGGCATTTCGGCCGGGACCACGCCGCGCAGGTAGAGGTCCAGCTGCACGTGGTTCACGACGTTGACGTAGCCGTCGAGCAGGAACACCCGGAGCAGGCCGCGGTACGTGTCGTACGAGGAGGGCTTGGACCAAAGCTGGAGCGTGGTTGCGGCGTGCGCGGGGCGGACGTTGATCGCACCCGAGATCGGGCCGCTGTGGAGGACCGTCGAGAGGTCCGCGGTGAGCACCTTCGCCTTCCAGCCGGTGGAGGCCTTCCAGACCCGGAGCACGGCGTTGGCCGGGAAGGTCCTGGCGATGCCGTCGATCTGCCAGGCGCCGCCGCGGCCGTAGATCACGAGCGGCGCCGTGGACGGTGCCTTGAAGCCGCCGAGCAGCAGGATCCGCACGCTGCGGGTGGGGCTCGTGACGGCCGGCGTCGTGCCCTTGTAGTAGGTCGCGAGGATCTGCTCGGCGGTCTGGCCGGCCAGCGCGCGGCCGCGGGCGCCGTGCTGCGACAGGCCCACGCCGTGGCCATAGCCGCGGCCGTAGAAGGTCACGCTGGAGCCGAGCGTGGTGACGGTGGTCGGCCAGGGGTATGGGGTCGGCGACGGCGTGGGCGAGGGGGTCGGCGTGGGCGAGGGGGTCGGCGTGGGCGAGACCGTGGGCGATGCGGTCGGGTCGGGCGAGGTCGACGGCGAGGCCGACGGCGAAGGCGATGCCGAGGGGTCAGGCGACGGCGAAGACGATGCCGAGGGGTCAGGCGACGGCGAGTCGGACGGGC
>MGOE01000077.1:25291-25625 GCA_001797035.1 Chloroflexi bacterium RBG_16_72_14 | reverse complement strand
CGCCAGCCAGCAGCGCCGCCAGCCAGCGGATCGCGCGGGCGGGGCGTTCGGGCGCGGGCGACGGACGCGCCGATCGGGCGATAGCCATGCTCCCGAGTCTGCGTTGGCGCCCCGGTCCCGGCCATGGCCCTGGGGGACCAGCCCGCGACGCCACCGGTACCAGCATGACACCGGGCGGCGTACCCTCGCAACGTGATTCGGCTGTACCTGGGGCACGGCGCGTCCGGCAACGCGGCGTCGATGGCGCCGTGGGTGTCGGGGCTGCGGGCGCGGGGGTTCGAGGCGCACGCGCTGGAGCTGCCGAAGCGTCGCGCGGAGGACGCGGTGGCGGCGT
>MGOE01000077.1:17794-25270 GCA_001797035.1 Chloroflexi bacterium RBG_16_72_14 | reverse complement strand
GCCGGACGAGCCGGGGATCGTGGTCGGCGGGCACTCGTATGGCGGGCGGGTGGCGTCGCTCTCGGCGGCCGGCGCGGGCACCAACGCGCACGGCCCCGGGCGCGCGTATGCGGGGCTCGTCTGCCTGAGCTACCCGCTGCACCGGCCCGGCGCGCCCGAGACGGCGGTCGCGCGGACGGCCCACTGGCCGGGGATCGCGTGCCCGGCCCTCCTGCTCTCGGGGACCTCCGACCCGTTCGCCCGGATCGAGCTGCTCGAGGGTGCGATGCCGCTGCTCCCCGGCGGGCGGCTGGTGACGTACCCGCGCCTCGGGCACACGCTCAAGCCGGTGATGGCCGACGCGCTGGACCGGGTGGCGGCCTTCCTGGCGGAGCTGGACGCGGCCGGCATGACCTGAGGCTCACCCGAACCTGCGGCGGCGTCCCGCGGCCGGCCGGGCCCGTCACCGGTACTCCGGTCGCGTGCGGCCGGTGGCCTCACCGAAGCTCCACAGGTCGATCTCGGGCGGCGTCAGGCCGAATGCGGTCAGTGGATCCATCCACGACCGCCGAATGATCCGGTACTATAGAACGATCCACATATGTCGATCAATACCCGGATCCCGGACTACGACCTCGCCGACAGGTTTGACCTGACGACGCGTGCCCAGCTTCGGGCGATCGCCGATCCCACGCGGGATGCGATCCTCGACCTGCTGCTCGACCGGGCGGCGACCGTGAGCGAGCTCGCCGGCGCCATCGGCCGGCCGAAGAGCACCGTCGCACACCATGTCGGCGTGCTCGCGGATGCCGGGCTGCTCCGGGTCGTCCGCACCCGACGGGTGCGCGCGATCGACGAGCGCTACTACGGTCGCACCGCCCGCACGTTCATGGTCGCCGTCGCCAACCGCCCGGGCGACGACCCCCTGGCCGTGCATGCCCACGCCCTCTCCGTCGCGGCGGCCGAATCCATCGCGGCCCACGAGGCCGACACGCTCCGGACGATCCTCCGTCATGCCCGCATCCCGGGCCGGGCGGCGGGGGAGTTCTGGGACCGGGTCGTGGCTCTCAGCCAGGAGTTCGCCCAGCTGCCGCGCTCGGGTGACACGGTCCATGCCTTCGCCGCCGGCCTGTATCCGACCGATCACCCCACGCTGCCGGATCCGGATCCGGATCCGCATCCGGACGCCACCGATCGCTGACCCTCCTCCGTGCCGCATCCGTCGGCCGGGCTACGATGCTTCGGATGACCAGCGCAAGCGCCATCGACGGTCGGCCGCGGTGCGCCTGGGGTGACACCCCGGACGACCGCTACCGTGCCTATCACGACGAGGAATGGGGCGTGCCCGTCCGGGACGAGCGCCACCTGTTCGAGCTGCTCGTCCTCGAGGGCGCCCAGGCGGGCCTCTCGTGGTCCACGATCCTGCGCAAGCGCGACGGGTACCGGCGCGCGTTCGCCGGCTTCGACCCGGCGGCCGTGGCCGCGTTCGGGGAGGCGGACGTCGCCCGCCTGCTGGCCGATGCCGGGATCGTGCGCAACCGGGCCAAGGTTGCCGCGGCCATCGACAACGCGCGCGCGACGCTCGAGCTCCGGGCGGCCGGCGGCACCCTGGTCGACCACCTGTGGTCGTTCGTCGGCGGCACGCCCGTGGTCAACCGGTTCAGCTCGCTCGGGGAGATCCCGGCCGAGACGGACCAGTCGCGGGCGATGAGCCGCGACCTGAGAACCCGCGGCTTCCGGTTCGTCGGGCCGACGATCTGTTACGCGCTGATGCAGTCGGCCGGCCTCGTCAACGACCACGAGACCGGCTGCTTCCGGTGGGCGGAGGTCCAGGCGGGCGGCTGAGCCGCGTCATCGGCCCGCGCTCCGCTGGGCGGTTGTACCAGCCCATCGCGGGCGGTTTCGTCCGCTGAGCGGTCGATTCGGCGCAGGAGCCACGCCGTCGCGTGCGATTCCGTTCTCCAGGCGAACGGATCGTGCAGTCGTGTGCTTGTACAACCGCTGGGCGGCTGATGCGGCCAGCCGAGCCTGGCGCCGAGCCGCACGGCGAGCCGAGCGTCGAGATCAGCGCCGCCCCGTCGCCCGCCACGCGCCTGGACACGCACCGGCCCCGGTCCGCCGAAGCGGCCCGGGGCCGGGGTTGGACGCCCGGGACGAGCACGGGCGCTCCTTCGCGACGAGCGTGCCCTTCATGTCCGGGTGCACGTCACACCGGAAGACGTACCAGCCGGCGTCGAGGGCCGGGACGTCGTACGCCTTTGGTGGCGGGACCGCCGGAGATATCGCCCTGGGTACACGACCTGGCGCGCCGACGTGTCGGCGTAGAGCGCGACGCTGTGCGGCGGGCCATCGACGCCGGGCCGCCCCACCCTCGTCATCCGGCCCCCGGCGCGTCGGACGGATGACGCAGGCCCCGAACGGGGGCGCCGGTTTAGACTCGTCCGCGTCGTGGCCCCTGCTCGCGTTCGCCGCCGTCCCGTCACCGCCGCCCAAGGCGCCGGCGCCCCGCCGCCCGTCCCGGGCCCCGAGCTCCCGGGCGTGACCAAGGGCGTCCCGCAGCTGCTGGAGCGCGCGACCGAGGAGGCGGCCGGCCTGCTCGCGGCCGACGGGGCCTTCCTGTACCTCCTGGATCGCGCGACCGGGCGCCTGCGGCTGACCCACAGCGCGGGCGTCGACGAGATCAGCCGGCAGGCCTGGGTCCACACGCTCGAGCTCCCGCCCGGCGTCGGCATGTTCGGGCGGTCCGTGGAGCAGCGCCGGGTGCTGGTCACCGGCGACTACCCGACCGACGGGTCGTTCGTGCACGCACAGGGCCCGGACCTGATCGTGAGGCAGGCGTCGATCCAGTCGATGGTCGTCGCGCCGCTGGTGGCCGGCGACGAGGTGTTCGGCGCCCTCGGCACCTTCTCGAGGGAACGGGACGCGTTCACGGGGCCGCAGGTCGCCCTCGTGCGGGCGCTGGCCGACCACGCGGCGATCGCGATGGCCAACGCGCGCCTGATCGGCGAGCTGGACCGCTCCCGCGAGGCGCTCGCGCGGCAGGCGGAGGTCGAGCGCGCCCTGCGCGAGCTGGGCACGCGGATCTCCGGCGCGAGGGACCCGGAGGCCGTCGTCCAGTTCACGATCGACGAGGCGCTGCGGCTGCTCGACGGGGACGGCGCCCGGATCGACATCGTGGACACCGACCTCGGGCTGCTCCGCGGCATCTACTCGTCCGGCGACGAGGAGATCGCGGCCACCGAATGGCCCGAGGACCCCGACGACCGGCTCGAGGTGGGGGCATCCGGACGCGCCGTGATCACCGGCGAGACCTACATCACGGGCGACTACCTGGCCGACACGACCATCGTCCACGGGAAGGGCCCGGACAGCTACGCCCGGAGCAAGGGGATCGCCTCGGTCATCGCGACCCCGCTGGTCGGCGACCACGGCGCGTTCGGCGCCCTCACCGTCTGGTCCACCCGCCGGGACGCGTTCGGGCCCGAGCACGGCAGCCTCCTCCAGACGATCGCGGGCCAGGGGGCGGTCGCCCTCGGTCGCGCCCGGCTGATCGAGGAGCTGGGCCGGTCACGCGAGACGCTCGCCCGCCGTGCCGAGGAGGAGCGGACGCTGCGCGAGATCGCGCGCCGGCTGATGACGATCCAGGACCCCGGCGAGCTGCTCGGGGACGTGGTGGCCGAGGCTGCCCGGCTGCTCGGCTCGTCGGGTGCCGTCATCGACCTGCTGGACCCGGTCACCGGCGAGGCCCGCTGGGCCCACGACGCCGGTATCGACGACGCGACCCGCGAGGAGTGGCAGCGTCGCGCGGCGGGCGTGGACGGCGTCGTGCTCGCGATCCGCGAGCGCCGCGTGATCGTCACCGACGACTACGCCGCGGACCCCCGGTTCCCCGACGGGGAGGTCAACCGCGCCTTCCTCGAGCGGGCCGGGATCCGGTCCATCGCCTTCGCGCCGATGGTCGGGGAGGCGGTCGTCCTGGGCACCCTGTCCGTGTTCGCCGGGGAGGCCGGACGGTTCGGCGAGCAGGACGCGGCGCTCCTCGGAGCGCTCGCGGACCTGGCCACGATCGGAATCCACAACGCGGAGCTGATCGCGGAGCTGGCCAGCTCGCGCGAGGAGACCGCCCGGCGCGCCGAGACCGAGCGGACCCTGCGCGAGATCGCCGCGCGGGTGACGGCGATCCGCGATCCCGAGGCCATCCTGGGCCTGATCGTGGGCGAGGCCCGGCGCGTGCTCGGATCGGACGGGGCCCACCTCACCCGGATGTCGGACGACGGCACCTTCCTGCGTCCCGTCGTCATCACCGGCGAGATGAACGACGAAGCCCGGGCGTGGCTGCACAGCCAGCGGTTCCCGATCGACGGCGGGATCAACGGCCTCGCCGCCGGCCAGGGGCGCGTGGTGTGGACCCCGAACTACGCAACCGACCCGCGGATCCCGCGCGAGGAGGACGACCTCCAGGTCGCCGACCGGATGGGCCTGGGCGCGATGGCGGCCGCCCCGCTGCGGGCCCCGGGCGGCGAGGTCATCGGCACCCTGGCGATCAGCTACCGGACCCCAGGACCGATCCCGGCGGACCGCCTGGCGACGCTCCAGGCGCTGGCCGATCACGCGGCGATCGCGCTCTCGAACTCCGACCTCATGGCCCGCCTCGGGGCGTCGGAGAGCAGCTACCGTCGGCTGGTCCAGGCGACGCCCGACGTGATCTGGCGGAACGACGCCGAGGGACGGTTCACGTTCATTGCGGAGGGCGCCGAGGCGCTCTTCGGGTGGCGCGCGGACGAGTTGGTGGGCCGGCACTTCTCGTTCATCGTGACGCCGGAGTCGATGCCCGATGCCGGCCGCGCGTGGGAGGCCCTGGCATCCACGCCTGACGCGATCTGGCGCCTGCCGTTCGTGCTCCGCCGCAGCGACGGCAGCACGTTCCCGGCCGAGGTATCCGCGGTGACCTCGTTCGATGACGGGGCGTTCGCCGGCGCGCAGGGCACCCTGCGCGACGTCAGCGAGCGGGAGCGCCTGGAGCGCGAGCTGCGGTCGTCGGAGGAGCGCTACCGGGGGCTCGTGCAGTCGTCGCCGGACCTGATCTTCGAGATGGACGGCAACGGCGTCTACACCTTCTACTCGGACCGGACCGAGGAGGTGATCGGCTGGAGGCCCGGCGAGATGATCGGGCGGTCGTTCACCGAATTCGTCGACATGGCCGCGTTCCCGGAGGCGCCCCGGCGGCTGGCGGAGATCGCCGCCAACCCCGGCCGGCCGTTCACGGACCGCCTGCTGATCCGGCACCGCGACGGCACCCCGATCCCGTTCGAGGTCAGCGTCGTCGGCCAGACCGGCGACGACGGGGGGCTGGTCGCGATCCGCGGCATCGCCCGCGACATCAGCCTCCGCGAGCGGCTCGAGCGGGAGCTGCGCGCATCCGAGGAGCGGTACCGGTTCCTGGTCGAGAACTCGCCTGACGTCGTGTTCTCGGTCGACGCCGAGGGGCGGTTCACCTATGTCTCCGAGTCGATCGCGCGCCTGACCGGCTTCACCAGCGCCGAGCTCGTCGGCAAGCCCTTCTCCGAGATCGTGACCGAGGACACCATCTCGATCGCGGTAGAGCGCTGGACGAGCCCGGCGAACGAGCCGGGCCTCGCCCACGTGCTGCGCCTGGAGCTCCGCTGCAAGGACGGCAGGTCGGTGCCGGTCGAGGTTCACTCCGTCGGCGTCCCGGATTCGGACGACCGGTTCGCGGGCGTCCACGGCTCCGCGCGCGACATCGGTGACCGCGAGCGCCTCGAGGCCGAGCTGCGCGCGTCCGAGGAGCGCTACCGCTCGGTCATCCAGTCCTCGCCGGACCTGATCTGGGCGACCAACCGCTCCGGCCGCTACGTGTTCGTCTCGGACCGCGTACGCGACCTGCTGGGTTGGGAGCCGGAGGACGTCCTGGGCCACCCGTTCCGCGAGTTCATCGACGAGGCGTCGGTGGATTCGGCCAACGAGGAGTGGACGCGGCTGGCCAGCGAGCCCGGCAGGACGAAGACCCAGCGCCTCGACCTCCGTCACCGGGACGGCTCCGTTCGGCCGTTCGAGGTCAGCTCCGTGGCCGTGGTGCGCGACGGGCAGGTCGAGAACGTGTACGGCATCGCCCGCGACATCGCCGAGCGCGAGCGGCTCGAGACCGAGCTGCGCGAGTCCGAGGAGCGCTACCGGTTCCTGGTCGAGAACTCACCGGACGTCATCTACGCCACGGACGCGGACGGCCAGATCACCTACTTCTCCGAATCGGTGGAGCGGGTCCTCGGCTGGACGCCGACGGAGATCGTGGGCCGGCACTTCCGGGACATCGTCCGGACGGCGAGCGGGGCGCCCGTCGGCACCCGGTTCGCCGAGCTTGCGCGCGGCATGCCGGACACGACCACGCGGATGGAGCTGCTGGACCGCGGCGGTACCTACCGGCCGTTCGAGGTGACCGCCGCTGCCATCCGGCGCGACGGGGTGTTCGCCGGCGTGCACGGGTCGGCCCGCGACATCGGGGAGCGGGAGCGCCTCGAGCGCGAGCTGCGCGATTCGGAGGAGCGATACCGCTACCTCGTGCAGTCGTCGCCGGATCTCGTCTGGATGACGGACGACGAGGGGTGCTTCACGTTCGTTTCCGACCAGGCGCGGACGATCCTGGGCTGGGAGCCGGAAGAGCTGCTGGGGCGCTCGTTCGCGGACATCGCCCCGCCGGAGGGCCGGCGCGGCGCCGTCGCCCGGTTCCGCTACCTCCAGCGGCGGCCCACCGAGGCGCACCGCTCCCGGCTCAAGGTCCTGTCCCGCGACGGGCGGGAGCTGTCGATGGAGATCACCGGCATCGGCATGGTGGGCGACGGCCGGTTCCTCGGCGCGCATGGGGCGGCCCGCGACGTGAGCGAGCGCGACCGGCTGGAGGGAGACCTCCGCCGCCAGGCCGCCGAGCTGGCCTCGTCCGAGGAGCGGGCCCATCTCGCGCGCGAGCTCCACGACTCGGTGACCCAGGCCCTGTTCTCGATGACGCTGCTGTCGCGGAGCGCGGAGCTGCTGCTCCACAAGGACCCCGCGCAGGTGCCCGAGAAGCTGGCCGCCCTGCGCGAGCTCCAGCGCGACGCGCTGGCCGAGATGCGCGCGCTGATCTTCGAGCTGCGGCCCGGCAACATCGAGGAGAACGGGCTGATCCAGGCCCTGCGGACCCACAGCGCCGCGCTGTCCGGCCGGATCGGGCTGCCGGTGGTGGTGGAGTCGGACCTGCCGGACCGGCCGACGATCGAGGTCGAGGAGACGCTGTACCGGATCGCGCAGGAGGCGCTCCACAACGTCGTCAAGCACGCCGGCGCGCGCCAGGTGCGCCTGGACGTCGCGCGCGTGCCGGACGGCGTGCGGCTGCGGGTGGTCGACGACGGGCGGGGCTTCGACCCGGGCGCCGTCCCCGACGGGCACCTCGGCCTGGCCGGCATGCGGTCGCGCGCGGAGCGGCTCGGCGGACGCCTGGTGGTG
>MGOE01000077.1:15735-17758 GCA_001797035.1 Chloroflexi bacterium RBG_16_72_14 | reverse complement strand
GGTGGTGCCCGAGCCGGTCGGCCCGGTCGCCGCGCCCGGCGATCTGTCCCTGACCGCGCAGGACTGACCGGCACCGGTTCGGGGCCTCGCCCGCGCGGGGCCGGCTGTGCATCGGCGCGTACATTCGCGCACCGCTCCCGTCCCGTGGAGCGGGTGCCGCACCGGTTCGTGCATCGCGAGGTACAGGATGGCGTCCTGGCGCGTGTCGAAGGGCCCGGTAGTGCATCTCGGCGGACAGCCGGGCGCTGCCTGCCTCCCGAAAGGGTGCCCGGGTGCACGCACTGGCGGGAGGTGTGCGCCCGGATGCACGGACAGCGCGAGCACCGGGTCTGCGCGATCGGCCGGGAGCGACGCCCGACGGAGGCGGGCTACGACATTTGACCCACGATGACATCCGGCGCTCGTCCCTGATCGTGGCCCGGGGCGTCGGGCACCATCAGTCGCATGACCGACGCCGCCCCGCTCCAGGCCGCCTCCGATGCCGAACCGGTATCGGGCGCCCCGTGGCGGGACAGGGCGCTGCGGCTCGTCGTGGTGGACGCGGACGACCGCACGCGGGAGAGCGTCGTGGGACTGCTCGGCATCCGCGAGCGCTTCCGGGTGGTCGGCAGCGCCGGCCATCTCGGCGCCGCCATCCGGCTCGTGGAGGATCTGCGCCCGGACGCGGTGATCATGGACCCGCGCCTGCCCGAGGTCTCGGGCGGCGTCGCGCTGATCCGCGCGATCCGTGGCCTCGACGCCGGGATCCGGATCCTCGCGGTCGGCTGGTCTCCCGAGCTGGAGCACGACACCCTGAAGGCCGGCGCCGACGGGTTCATTCGCAAGACGTTCCGCCCCGCGGAGCTCGCCGAGGCGATCGCGCGGTGCATGAGGTCCGGGGCCGGTCACCGCGCCACCGGCATCATCCTCCAGGAGTAGACTGCCGATGCGTTCGAGCCCCGTCGCCGCCGGCACCCCGGCCGCGTTCCCCGGAGACCACCTCGTGGACGACGTTCCGCGCATTCGCGTGCTCCTCGTCGACGACCATGCGGTCGTCCGGATGGGCCTGCGCGCGTTCTTCGACCTGTTGCCCGACATCGAGGTCGTCGGTGAGGCGTCCGACGGCAGCGAGGGTGTCGCGATGGCCCGCCGGCTCACGCCGGACGTCGTGCTGATGGACCTCCTGATGCCGAACATGGACGGGGTCACCGCGATCGGCCGGATCAAGGCCGAGCTCCCCGAGACGGAGATCGTCACGATGACGAGCTTCATCGAGGAGGAGAAGGTCACCGCGGCCCTCGAGGCCGGAGCGTCGGGCTACGTGCTCAAGGACGCCGAGGCCGAGGAGGTCGCCCAGGCCATCCGCGCCGCATACGCCGGCGAGGTCCACCTCGACCCCCAGGTCGCCCGCCTCCTCGCGCAGCGGATGCGCGCGAAGAAGGAGCCGGAGCCGGTCGAGCCGCTCACGGAGCGGGAGAAGGACGTCATGCGCCTCCTCGGCCGGGGAATGTCCAACAAGGACATCGGCGCCGAGCTGTTCATCACCGAGCGCACCGCGCGCACGTACGTCAGCAACATCCTGGGCAAGCTGGGGCTCGCGTCCCGGACCCAGGCCGCCCTGTGGGCGGTCGAGCACAAGCTCGCCGAGCCGCCAAGGGGCTGACCCTCCTCCGCCCGGCACGCTCCGACCTGCGGCCCATGCCCGCCTGCGTCGATCGGCGTACACGGGCTTCGTCATGCGACCTACGGCGCTCCTTGACGTCCGGCCGCGTGATTCGGCCATCCCTGACGATCGCGGATCGGCCCGCGTCAGCCGATGATCTCCTCACCGGACCGAGCTACGGACCCGGAGAAAGGAGACCAAGAGATGTTCGGCACTCAGGACCTCGCGCAGGTTCTCCGGCAGCAGGAGCAGCTCCGCCGCGAAGCGGCGCAGCACCGCCTGGCGGCTCGGAGCCACCGGCAGGAGCCCCGGAAGGCCCAGGCGCGCCGCGTCTTCGGCCTCCGTCTCTCCCTCGCCTGACACCACCTCACCGACCGGCGG
>MGOE01000077.1:15351-15644 GCA_001797035.1 Chloroflexi bacterium RBG_16_72_14 | reverse complement strand
CCCGTGAGGCGGTTGCCGTCCGGGCGTAGCATCGGGCGACCGCCACCGGAGGGACACGCGCACCGATGACCGCGCCCGATCCGTTCACGCCCCCGCCGCCGACGCCCCCGGGCCCGCCGACCGAGCCCTACGCGCCGCCGCCGGCCGAGGCCGCCCCGCCCGCGACGACGCCCCCGCCCGCGACGGCACCCCAGCCCGCCGGTCCGGCGCCCACGCCGTCCTTCGGCCGCCCCGCCGCGCAGGCCCGCCCGCCCCAGACCGGGATCGTGGCCGGGATCATCCTGATCGTCATC
>MGOE01000077.1:14208-15339 GCA_001797035.1 Chloroflexi bacterium RBG_16_72_14 | reverse complement strand
GCGTCCTGGACATCACGCTCGGCCCCGACGCCTGGCCACTGTGGATCATCATCCCCGGGCTCGGCATGTTCGTCGCCTCGTTCGCGATCCCGCCCCGGGGCGGCCTGGGCCTCGCCATCCCCGGCGCGATCATCACGATCGTGGGCGCCATCCTGTGGTTCCAGGAGACCAACGACCTGTACGAGACGTGGGCCTACGCCTGGGCGCTGGTCGCTCCCACCGGGCCGGGTCTGGGCATGCTCGTCTACGGGCTGGTCCGTGGCGACCGCGAGCTCGCCGGCGACGGGCTGCGGACCACGCTGGTCGGCCTCGGGCTGTTCGCCGGGTTCGCGCTGTTCTTCGAGGGCGCGCTGGGCCTCTCCGGCGGCCGGATCGCCGGCCTCGACGACGCGCTGCCCGTGATCGTCATCGGCCTGGGCGTGCTGCTCGTCATCCTCTCGTTGTTCGGGCGCCGGGACGCGGGCCAGCGCGCCTGAGCACGGGCTACTCGATCCCCAGCACCGCGTAGCGGACCTCGCCGCCGGGCGTCCGGATCGTCACGACGTCGCCGACGCGGCGGCCCATCAGCGCCTGGCCGACCGGCGACACCGACGAGATCCGGCCCTCGCGCGAGTTCGACTCGGCCGAGCTGACGACCTGGACGACGGCCTCCTCGCCGTCCACCTCGACGCGGACGCGCGAGCCCAGCTCCACGTGGGCGCCGCGCTCGGTGGGCGACACCACGACCGCCTGCTTGAGCTTGCCCTCGAGCGCCTTGATCCGTCCCTCGAGAAAGCCCTGCTCCTCCCGGGCCGCGTGGTACTCGGCGTTCTCCTTGAGGTCGCCGTGCTCGCGCGCCGTGGCGATCCGCCGGATGACGCCCGGCCGCTCCGCCAGCAACCCGGCCAGCTCCGCCTGCAGCCGCTCCAGGCCCTCGGGCGAGAGGTAGACCGGCTCGGGGGCCACACGCGGCGATCCCTGGGCGGCGTAGGCGGCTGCGGCCGCCACGCGACCGACGCCGCGTCCCGGCGCCGGACGGCGGCCGCGCTTCGCCTCGTCCCGCGCTCCATCCGCCTCCGCCGGCGGCAGCTCGACGACCCGGCTGACCGGCGGCGGCTCGGGCGCCTTCACCTCGGGCAGCAGCGGGTTCGT
>MGOE01000077.1:13429-14095 GCA_001797035.1 Chloroflexi bacterium RBG_16_72_14 | reverse complement strand
CGTCCAGCAGCGCGTCCTCGTACTCCTCGGGCGCGTCGGTCGCGGCCCACCACACGCGCAGGCCGGCCAGCTGGCGCAGGAAGTGGAGCCAGAAGCCGGACGATGCCGGCCGCCGGTCACCGGGCACCGTCTTCGCGATCGCCGCCACCCGGCCGGCGGTGGACCCGGCCGTGCTGCCGACGAACAGCACGGTCTGCGACGGGAGCCAGAAGGCACCCAGGCGGTGGAGCAGGTCTCTCGACGTGGGGCGCGTGCCGTCCAGGCGCAGGTCCGGGACGCGCTCCAGCCACTTGCCCACGAGGGCGAGGTCGAGCTGGGCGCCGGGCAGCGGCGTCGCCAGCTCCACGAGGAACACGCCCACCGCGCCGTACCGCACCGGTCGACCCCACGGCACCGGTCCGTCGGCCATGAGGCCGACCTCGCGCAGGAGGGTGGCGGCGCTGCGGTCATCGGGCATGGGGTGCATCCCTGGGTGCGGGCCGGGACGGGCGAGGGGGCGACGAGCGCGCACCACCGGCCGGTGGACGTATCGTCTCACCATCAGGCCGAACGAGCCGCGTGGCCGGAGGGCCGTGCCGCCCCCCCGACCCACGGGCCGATCCCGGGGGTCGTCGCCGGCGCGCGTCGTCCTGGGCGTGGCCGCGGTCGTCGCCCTGGCGGCGATCC
>MGOE01000077.1:10438-13377 GCA_001797035.1 Chloroflexi bacterium RBG_16_72_14 | reverse complement strand
GCGGGCGGGTCGCCGACGCCGGCCGCCAGGGCGACCCCCGCGCCCGCGACGGCGACGACAAGCCACGAGCCCACCTCGACCCAGGCTTCCGCCTCGCCCACGCCCGCCGCGACCCCCTCGAGCGTCCCGACCGCATCGCCCCCGGCCGCAGGCGTGCCCGCCGAGCAGCTCCAGGCAAGGCTCGACGAGCTCCGGCGAAGATTCTCGATCCCCGGGCTGTCGGTCGCCATCGTGTGGGACGACGGCCGCTCGTGGCTCGGGGTCTCGGGCCGGGCGGACGTGGCAGGCCGGCGGCCGGTGACGCCGGACAGCGGGTTTGCCCTGGCCTCGATCTCCAAGACGTTCACGGCCGCCGTGGTGCTCCAGCTCGTGGACGAGGGCCGGCTGGCGCTGGACGCGCCGGTCGCGCCGATGCTGCCCGGCTACCCGCTCGACCGCCGGATCACCGTCCGGATGCTGCTCGACCACACGAGCGGCCTGCCCGACTTCTTCTTCAACAAGCGGATCGACAAGGCGCTCCAGTCCGCGCCCGACGAGACGTGGACGCCGGCCAGCAGCTGGTCCTACGTGCCGAAGAAGCGGCCGGTCCCCGGCACGGTGTGGCGCTACTCCAACACCAACTACCTGCTGCTCGGGGAGCTGGTCGAGGCCGTCACCGGCCGGTCGCTGGCGCGTGAGGTCCGCGACCGGCTGCTCGACCCGCTCGCGCTCGAGGGCACCTGGTACCAGGCCGTGGAGCAGCCGCGGGCCAGCCTCACCACCGGCTACCGGCTGCTGCCCAGGAGCGGCGGCGGCGTCCGCCCTGTCGCGGTGGCGCCGGCGACCACCGTGATGCCGTTCCGGTCCGTGATCACCGCGGCCGGCGGGGCCGGATCGCTCGGCGGCACGGCCAGGGACACCGCGCGCTGGATGCAGGCGCTCGGGGGCGGCAAGGTCCTGTCGGAGGCGATGCAGCAGGCGATGATCGGCGACGCGGTGGCCACGGTCGCCATCGGCGCCGAGGTCCCGTACGGGCTGGGCATCCAGGTCGTGACGCTCAACGGGCAAACGGCCATCGGCCACTCGGGTCGCTACCTCGGGTTCCGCAGCGTCGTCCGCTACCTGCCGGCGGAGGGCGTGACGATCGCGGTGCTCACGAACCAGGGCGTCGCGGACCCGTCGCGGGTGGCCGCCGCGCTGCTCAGGATCGTCCTGCCGAAGCCCGAGCCGTCCGCCTCGCCGTCACCGTCGGCCTCCGCAGCACCCTGACCCGCGGGGTCCTGATCCGGCCCCGCTCAGGCGACGCCCGACCGGCGCCGCGGTCCGCTCGATCGTGCACGCCCGCCCGACGACGTGCCACCGGCCCCGCGCGGCGCGCGCAGCGGCCGTGGCTCGGCGTCACGGCGCGGCGCGAAGCCCTCGGCGACCGCCCACGGGATCGCCACCTGGAGCAGGCGCTGGACGCCGCGCAGGAGGTCCGCCTCGTCGATGCACACCAGGCTGATCGCGTCGCCCGTGGAGCCGGCCCGGCCCGTCCGGCCGATCCGGTGGACGTAGTCCTCGGGGTTCCACGGCAGCTCGAAGTTGACGACGTGGGGGAGGTCCTCGATGTCCAGGCCGCGGGCCGCGACGTCGGTCGCCACGAGGACCCGGATCTCGCCCGCCTTGAACCCGTCGAGCGCCCTGGTCCGGTCCGACTGGGCGCGGTCCGAGTGGATCGCCGTGGCCGCAACGCCGTGCCGGTCCAGCCACGAGGCGAGGCGCGATGCGGCCAGCTTCGTCCGGGTGAACACCAGCACCTGCCGCCAGTCGCCCTGGAGGATCAGGTGGGCGAGCAGCTCCTCCTTGCGCTCCCGGTCGACCGGGTAGACGAGCTGGCGGACCGCCTCGGCGGCGGTCCCGTGGCGGGAGACCTCGATCGTCTCCGGGTCCTCGAGGATGGAGCCCGCGAGCCGCTTGATGTCATCCGAGAACGTGGCCGAGAACAGCAGCGTCTGCTTGCGGTTCGGCAGCAGGTCCAGGATGCGGCGGATGTCCGGCATGAAGCCCATGTCCAGCATCCGGTCGCCCTCGTCGAGGACGAGGATCTCGACCTGGGTGAGGTTCGCCGCCCGCTGGCCCACGAGGTCGAGGAGACGACCCGGGGTGGCGACCAGGATCTCGATGCCCGCGCGCAGCTCCCGGATCTGCGGGTCGAGTGGGACGCCGCCGTACACGACCGACGCGCGAAGCGGGACCGTGCGCCCGTAGGTCTTGATCGCCTCCGACACCTGCACCGCGAGCTCGCGCGTGGGCGTCAGGACCAGGCAGCGGACCGGGTGGCGCGCCGGCGAGAACGAGGTGCTCGCGTACGGGCGCAGGCGATCGAGGATCGGCAGCGTGAAGGCCGCCGTCTTGCCGGTGCCGGTCTGGGCGGCGGCGAGGACGTCCCTGCCCTGGAGCACGAGGGGGATGGCTCGCTCCTGGACCGGTGTCGGTTCCGTGTACCCCTCTTCGATCACCGTCTCGAGGAGGTCGGCTGAGAGCCCCAGCTCGTCGAAGCGCAAGGTCGTTCGTGATCTCCGATGTCGGCCGCTGGGCGGCGGCCCGCGTATCTGGTTGTCCGGCGCGGCGCCCGCGCGGATACGGCGAGGGCCGCGGCGTTCGCCGGACGGGGCGGAGCATACCCGACAATGCGCGCATGGGCGCACAGGGGACGCGGGCGGTCGATGCGGCAAGACGGGCCGGGATCCCACATGCGGTGCATGAATATGCGCACGACCCTCGGAATCTCCGCCACGACGGCCGCGGGTATGCGATCGAGGCCGTGGCGGCGCTCGGGGTCGACGCCGGGCGGGTGTTCAAGACGATCGTCGTCGACGTGGACGGGCGACTCGGGCTGGCGGTCGTGCCGGCCGACGCGGAGGTGGACCTCAAGGCGGCCGCCGACGCGTTCGGGGGACGACGGGCGTCGATCGCCC
>MGOE01000077.1:10334-10419 GCA_001797035.1 Chloroflexi bacterium RBG_16_72_14 | reverse complement strand
CGCGACCGGCTACGTGCTGGGCGGGATCAGCCCGCTCGGCACCCGGCGCGTGCTGCCGACCGTCCTCGATGCATCCGCCGCCGTT
>MGOE01000077.1:360-10274 GCA_001797035.1 Chloroflexi bacterium RBG_16_72_14 | reverse complement strand
GACCTGCTGGCGCTGACCCGGGGCATCGTGGCCCCGATCGCGAGGCGGGGCTGAGCGCTACCCGCCGATCTCCGCCCGCTCGGTCATGACCGCGGACACGGCCAGCGCTGCGACCAGCCAGGCCAGCACCACGACCACCGCGATGTTCGGGTCCAGGGTCGTGCTCGCCGCCGCCTCGCCCCCCCCGCCGAATGACACGTCGCCGCCCTGGGCGACGACGGCGCCCCCGGCCGAGAACGGGAACCACTGGATCACGCTGGGCAGGAAGATGCTCGCGATGCCTTCGGCGAAGTAGACGCCGATGCCCACGGCGATGCCGGCCAGCTGGCTGCGCGCGATCGTCGCGATCGCGTAGCCGAGGGCCGTGTTCATCGAGACGGCGAGCGCCGCCCGGCCGAACAGCTCCGGGAGACGGCCGAGGGCGTCGGTGTCGCCCATCCCGTCCAGCGGCACGTCCAGGATCGTCGCGCCGACCGCCGCCGAGGCCACCCCGATCGCGAACGCCGACACCAGGCCGAGGACCGCGAACAGCGCCACGGCGGCGTAGGCGAGCAGCGTGTAGCGGGACCGGCCCTCGCCGCGGGCGACGGCGGCCTTGAGCGTCCCCCACTGCCATTCGGAGCCCGCGATCGCGCCCCCGTAGCACACGGCCAGCAGCCCGCCGATGCCGAGGATCATCGAGAGCACGACCGCGTACGCCTCCGGGAAGGTGACGACGAGGCGCGCAGCGAGGGCGACCTCGGGATCGGACTCCTGTGCCGTGCTCGCCACGACGGCGACGAAGATCAGCAGCAGCAGCGCGACGAGGAGCAGGAACGTGACCCACGTCGCGGGCCGCCGGACGAGCTTGCGCAGGTTCGAGCGGAGGAGCCTCATGAGGACCACCCCGTCGTCTCCGGCTTGGTGCGTCCCGGGTCGGTGGTCCAGGTGACGGGGGGCGGGGCATCGGCCCCGCCGGGGCCGGTGCCGACGTCCGGCCGCGACCCGGTCACGCCGAGGAACAGCGACTCGAGCGTCATGCCGCCCTCGATCCGGGCGGCGAACAGGCCGGACTCCGCCAGCGCGCGGTTGAGCTCCGCGGACCGGTGGGGGTCGATCCGCACGGTGAGCCAGCCTGCCTCCGGGCCGTCGTCGAGCTCCACGGCGTCGTCGCCGGCGACGCGCGCCAGGATCGGTGCCGCCGTCGGGACCTCGTCCGGCGCGACCCGGATCCGGACGGCGCCCTCCTCACGGAGCAGGTGGTCGATCGTCCCCTCGCGCACCAGGCGGCCCCGCGCGATGATCCCCACCACGTCCGCCAGCTGCTGGACCTCGGACAGGATGTGGCTGGACACGAACACGGTCTTGCCCGACGCCGCCAGCGCCCGCAGCGTGTCGCGCATGCCGACGATGCCGGCCGGGTCGAGGCCGTTGGCCGGCTCGTCGAGGAGCAGCAGCCTGGGGTCAGACAGCAGCGCCCCCGCGATGCCGAGCCGCTGCTTCATGCCCAGCGAGTAGCCGGAGACCCTGTCGCCCGCCCGGTCCCGAAGGTTGACGAGCGTGAGCAGCTCGTCGATCCGGCCCCTCGTCGTCGGGGCACCGGTGGCCGCCAGGGCGCGCAGGTTCTCGCGGCCGGACAGGAACGGGTAGAACGAGGGCGCCTCGATCAGCGACCCGACCTCGAACAGCCGGCGCCGGTCGCCCCGGCCGAACGGCCGCCCGAGCAGCTCCACCCGGCCCGCGTCGGCGTGGACGAGGCCGGTGAGAATCCGCATGGTCGTGGTCTTGCCGGCGCCGTTGGGGCCCAGGAACCCGTAGACGACACCGGTCGGGACCCGGAGGTCCAACCCGTCGAGGGCGGTCCGCGGCCCGTACCGCTTGGCCAGCCCCTGGGTGGCCAGCGCCACCCCCGTCGCGTCCGTCACGTCGCCTCCCCGAGACGCGCCGGTGTCGGGCCTGCCTCGGCCGTGCGGCGCCCGTCAACGATAGCGCCCGCGTGCCCGATGCCTCGAGCCGCGGCGCCCAGGGCGCGGAAACCCGGGCGTATCGTGGTGCCCGAAGGCCCCGGGTCCGGGGGCCGAAACGCCCATGCACCGGACCCGGTCACGTCTGGCATACTCTCGGCGACCCCCAGGTCATCGCCACCCGACGCAGACAGGCCCAAAACCGAAGAGCCGTCGCCCCGGCAACACCCTGTCGCTCTATCGGGTGGTACGCCACCCGGCACGCCGGACCGCGTCGCGCGGTCCACCGGATCCGCCCACCCGGATTCGACCGCGTCTGCCCCGCCGCCCCGTGTTGTCGCCGATGGCCACCCGTTCCACCGTCACCGTGCCCCATGCACGGTGTTCCGGCAGGGAGGAGGCAAGACGGTTGCGAGATGGCAGCCAAGGCGCCCAGCGGGCGTCCCACAGGAGGGTCCGGTCGCTGTTGACCGGGATCCTCGCCGCTCTGGTCGCGCTCGGCGCCCTCGGCGCCACGGCCCCGGACACGCAGGCTGCCGGCTACAAGGTGGTCATCGTCGTCGGTCCGGTCGGCTCCGCCACGTCTGAGTACCGGGACGGCGCACGGAGGCTGGCCGCCCAGGCCCGCAACTACGGCGCCTCGGTCTACGAGATCTACAGCCCGTACGCCACCTGGTCGAAGGTCAGGACCGTCGCGGCGGGCGCCAACGTCCTCATCTACCTCGGCCACGGCAACGGCTGGCCCAGCCCGTACGCCCCGTTCTCCACGACGTCGAAGGACGGCATGGGCCTCAACGCCACGTCGGGCAGCGGCAACTCCAACACCAAGTACTACGGCGAGTACTACATGGCGAAGCTCGGCCTGGCGCCGAACGCCGTGGTGATGCTCAACCGGCTGTGCTACGCGTCCGGCAACTCGGAGTGGGGGGCGTCGAACCCCACCAGGTCCACCGCGATCAAGCGCGTCGACAACTACGGCTACGGCTTCCTGCGGAGCGGCGCGAAGGCGGTGTTCGCGTCCGGCATCACCGGGATGGGCTACGTGCTCAAGGGCCTGTTCACGGGCTCGAAGGCGATGACCATCAAGCAGCTGTTCTGGACGGACCCGAACCGCACGGGCTCGTACAAGTTCGGGTTCACGTCGGTGCGCACCCCGGGGGCGTCCGCGCAGATGGACCCGTACAAGCCATCCCGGTACTACCGCTCGGTGATCGGCTGGCTGGGCGTCACGGTGGGGGACTGGCGGGCCGGCTGAGTACGGCCGTCCCTCGCGGACAGGATGACGGCGCCGGCCGCGAGGCCGGCGCCGCTCGATTCCCGGCCCAGGCCGTGCACGTCCTGCATCGCGACGGTGCTGTCCGCCCGCCGCTGCCTCCTATCGCTCTGGCCCGGCCGGCCCTGCCTGCCCAGCAGGCGTACGGATGGAGACCCGTCGAAGCCCGCCTGTCCAGCAGGCAGGATCGCGTGCCAGGGGCGGCTCCTTCGCGATTCCGCCTGGTGAGCAGGCACCAGGATGGGATGTTCATCGGGAGGCCTGACCAGCAGGCGCGGGCGGCGGGCGCAGTCCCGCGCGGCGGCGGGCGCGGAGCCGCGGGCGGCGGCAGGCGCGGGCGGCGGCGGGCGCGGTCAGGGACACTCGACCGCGCGAGGCGGGCCGCCGGTTCGCCGTTACCGATGACCCGCGGTGGAGTCATCTGGGGCACCATGGCCGCATGGCGCACCGTCATGCCGCCGTCGACCACGCCTGGCGAACCGTCCGGGCCGCCGCTCCGGCCCGCGAGGCCGGCCCGGCGCACGCGCGGATCACCTTCCTCGGCCACTCGACGGTGCTGATCGAGGTCGACGACCTGCGCATCCTCACCGACCCGATGCTGCGCGACGGCCTCGGGCCGGTGCGGCGCCAGGTGGAGGCCGTCCTGCCAGAGCTGTTCGCGGACCTCGACGCGATCTTCATCAGCCACGGCCACCACGACCACTTCGACCCACCATCGCTGCGCCGGATCCCCGGCCGGCCCACGGTCATCGTCCCGCGCGGCTTCGGGCGCCTGGCAGCGAGGCTGGACCTCGGGCCGGTGGAGGAGGTCGAACCCGGCGACCGGCTGACGATCGACCGGGTCCACTTCGAGGTCGTCGAGGCTGCGCACTCCGGCCGGCGCGAGCCGTTCGGGCCGGACGGCCCCGCGACCGGCTGCGTCGTGGCCGGATCGCGGACCGTGTACTTCCCCGGTGACACGGACCTGTTCCCCGCCATGGGCGCGCTCGCCGGGCGGCTGGACGTCGCGCTGCTGCCCGTCTGGGGCTGGGGCCCCACGATCGGTGACGGGCACCTGGACCCGGTACGTGCCGCCGCCGCTGCCGCGATCCTGCGGCCCCGGCTGGCGATCCCGATCCACTGGGGCACCTTCTACCCCGCGGGCATGCGCCGGGTCGCGCCCGGGCCGTTCGACCTGCCGGGCCGGGCGTTCGCCGATGCCGCGGCGGGCCTCGCGCCGGATGTCCCCGTCCGCGTCCTCGCACCGGGCGAGGCGCTCGCACTGCCCAGGCCGGCATAGCGGCACGCCCCCGGGAATCACGAACCCCGCCGGTCTGGCGGGGCCCGCGCTTGACGCGGAGGAGCGGGCCGGGATCAGACGAAGGCGGCGTGCGCCACGATCCCGAGTGCCGTCAGGAACAGCACGAGGAGCAGGATCAGGGTCGGGAGGACGCCGATGGCGTCGACCTCGAGGTACTGGGTCTGCGCGGACATCACGCGTCTCCGTTCGGGTCCGGTGTCGGTGGTCATGGCCTGACAGGCCGTTGACGCCACGATGGACCCGCCGGGCCCCGGGGCCCACGGACGTCCGCCCTCGACCGGGCGGCCACGAACGACCGCGACCGTCGTCGACAAATGACAATGCCGGGCGGCGGGTGTCCCGGCTGTCGGCCTGGTCAGCTGCCCCGGCGACCGGCGCGGGTCAAGCGGCACCGAGTCACGGCTTGCGCCTCTCCCGGAGCATCTCGACGGCCCTGTCCACCCGTCGCTGCCGCGTCTCGGGCGTCTTCGCGCCATCGATCGAAAGCACGAACCAGCGCCGGTTGCTGTACGACAGGCCGTCGAAGAAGGCGCGTGCCTCCGGTTCGGCGGCGAGCGCGGCGGCGAGGTCCGCCGGCACCTCCACCTCGCGCGGCGCGGTGTCGGGCGCGAGCTCGACCTCCACCTCGTCGCCCGCGGCGACCCCGGCCGCCGCCCGGTGCTCCGCGGCGAGCGGGAGCATGAACACGTCGCCGTACGCGGCCACGGTGCTGCGGTACGTGTGGCCACGGATCGTGACCGTCACCGCCGGCCGCTTGCCCCCGCCCAGGCCCGCCACCACCTCGGGCGGGACCCGGAACCCGGTTGCCGTCTTGCCCTCGAGCTGGATCGTCGTCCGGAATCGCATGCCACGAGTCTACGCCGCGCGCCGGATCGTCGAACTGGAGATTCGGTATTGACAAAAGAGAAAGCTGGCTTTACAAATACGTAAGTCGACATTCCACTTGCGAGGACCGCTGTGCCGCCTCATGACGTGATCGCCACCTGTCCCGTGTGCGCCAACGAGCTGTTCGTGACGCGACTCCGCTGCGGCGAGTGCGGGACCACCATCGAGGGCGAGTTCGGGGTCGGGCGGTTCGGCCGGCTGACCCGCGAGCAGCTCGCCCTCCTCGAGAGCTTCCTGCGCAGCCGCGGCAACCTGCGCGACATGGAGCGGGAGCTGAGCATCAGCTACCCCACGGTCCGGGCCCGGGTGGAGGCGCTCGTGCGCGCCCTGGGCTTCGGACCCCGCGACGAGGTCGAGGCACCCGCGCCGGCCATCGTGGCGGCCGACGACATCATGGCCGGGCGGCGCGAGATCCTCGAGCGCCTGTCCCGCCGCGAGCTGAGCGCCGAGGATGCGGCAGAGGCCATCCGCGCGCTCGGGAGGGACGCCCGATGACGGACACCACGAGCTCCGGCTCCCCCGTGCGCGAGGCCCCGCTGGGCCCCGACGGCGAGGTCGAGATCTTCCTCACCTCCAACGAGCTCCGCCTGCGCGGGACCGACGGCGACCGCGTGGTCGTGCGGGCGCGCGACGGCAGCGATCTCGAGCGCGAGGTGTCGGTCGAGGCCGGCCCGTCCGCCGTACGGATCCGGGACGCGCACTCGACGCGGCTCCGGATCGGCCCGCTGGTGATGCACACCGGGCGCGCGCCGGACCTGGACATCGACGTCCCCCGGACCGCCCGGCTCTCCGTCCGGACGCTGTCGGGCGACGTGGTCGCCCTGGGCATCGGCGGCGCCAGCCATTGGGCCACCGCATCGGGGGAGCTGCGGATCCAGGCGGACGCCGGCCCACTGTCGGTCGAGTCCATGTCGGGCGACGTGACCATCGACGCCAGCGTCGCGCTCGAACTCTCGGCTCGCTCGGTCTCGGGCGAGCTGCGGGTGCGGGCGCCGCGCCTGCTCAGGCTCGATGCCTCGACCACGAGCGGCGACGTGGACGTCGACGCCGACCTGTCCGAGGGGGAAACCGGCTCGATCAGCTCGGTCAGCGGCGACGTGCGGCTGGCCATGGGCGGCGATCTCCGCCTCGACGCGAAGACCGTGACGGGTGACGTCCGGGCTTCCGTGCCTCACCGCGCCGAGGGCGGCCGGGGGCATCGGACGCTGATCGTGGGCGATGGGCGGGCCCACGTCAGCGTCCGGACGATGTCCGGCGACATCTTCCTGCGCGACCGGTCGCCGAGGGGCACGAGCCTCCCCGACCCGGTCGAGGCGCCGGCACCGCCCGCGGCCCCGGCGCCGGCCGGCGCGCCGGCACCGCTGGAGCCGCAGACCGCCCCGCCGGTCCCGCCACGGCCCGTCGAGCCGCCGGTGCTCGTCGCCGAGGCGGAGGCCGCTCCCAACCTCGTCCGCCCCGACACGGCGGGTCCGGTGCTGGGTGATGCCGGCTCGACCGACCGCCGCGAGTCGGCCCGGCTCGAGGTCCTGCGCGCCCTCGAGCGCGGCGAGCTGGACGTGGACACCGCCTCGCGGCGCCTCGAGGCGCTCGAGTCGGCCGGCCCGCGGTCCTTCCGGGGGTGGTGCTGATGTCCGCCGACCCGCTCGACCAGGTCCTCCGCCTCGTGGCCGAGGGACGCCTCACCGCCGAGGAGGCGGCGCCGATCCTGGCCGCGCTCGACGAGCGGTCCACACCCCGGCGCGAGCGTGGGGAGCCGCCGGGGGGCTTCGGCTCCAACCCGCCGCCCGGCTACGGCGCCGGTGCCGGGGCCGGCGCGGACGCGGGTGCCGCGAGCCGCGGCGCCACGACCCTCCGGATCGAGGTCCGCGACGGCGGGCGGAGCGTCGTCAACCTGCGCCTGCCGATCGCCGTCGGGCGGTTCGCGCTGGACCGGGTTCCCGGGCTGTCCGGCGACCAGGTCACGCGCGTCCGCGAGGCGCTCAGCTCGGGCCTCCGCGGCCCCGTGCTCGAGGTCGATGACGAGGGCGACGGCGTCAGGATCGTGCTCGAATGACCGCGCTCGTCTCGTCCACCGGCCGCGTGCGGGCGCTGCCGATCTGGCGTGCCACGGGCGTCCGCGACTTCCGCCTCCTGTGGGCCAGTGAGGCGGTGTCCGTCCTGGGCGACCAGTTCCACTTCGTCGCCCTGTCGTGGCTCGTGATCTCACTCACCGGGTCTGGTTTCGCCCTGGGCACCGTCCTGATCGCGGTGGGCGTTCCGCGCGCGATCCTGCTGGTGCCGATGGGGGTCATCGCGGACCGGCGGTCGCCGCGGACCCTGATGCTCGTCGCCCACCTCGCCCGCGGCGCGATCGTGGCCGTGATCGCGGTGCTGGTCGCGACCGGGCTGGCCTCGATCCCGGTGCTGGCCGCCCTGGGCGCGCTGTTCGGCGCGGTCGACGCCGTCTACCTGCCGGCCCAGCAGGCGTTCCTGCCGCGGGCCGTGGGACCGGACCGCCTGCCGTCCGCCAACGCCTTGCTCCAGGGCACACTCCAGCTGGCGTCGATCGCCGGCCCGCCGATGGCAGGCGTTGCGATCGCGATCGTGGGCACCGGGACCGCATTCGCGGTGGACGCGGTGTCATTCGTGATCGCCGGGGCCCTCGTCGCCCTGATCTCGGGCGGGGCGCTGGTGGCGGCGCGCGCGGCGAGCCCGTCGGCCGGCCCGGTGACGATCACGGCATCCACGCACAGGGCCGCGGAGGCCACCACACCCGAGGTCACCGGCGCGGCCGAGTCGCCACCGGAATCGTTCACCGATGCGCTGCGGGGTGGCGTGCGGTACGTCCTCGCCGACCCGGGCATCCGGCTCATGATGCTGCTCTCGCTGGTGCTCAACTTCGCGGTCAACGGGCCCGCCGCGGTGGGCATGGCGTGGTTGGCCGAGCGCCGGTTCGACGCCGGGCCCACTGGGCTCGGGTTCATGGCCGCAGGCTGGGCCGCCGGGGCGCTGGCGGGCACGATCACCGCGGGCAACGTCCGGCTCGAGCGCCAGGGCGGCATCGTGCTCGCGTGCATCACCCTATCCGGGGTGGCGATGGCCGCAGTCGGCGTTCTCGGCTGGCTCCCGGCCGTCGTCGCGGCGCTGGCCGTGATGGGCGTCGCGATCGGCTACGTCAACGTGGTCGCGATCTCGTGGCTCCAGGCGCGAGTCGAGCTCGAGATGCTCGGCCGGGTCATGAGCCTGGCGATGCTGATGGGCTTCGGGATCACGCCGCTCTCGATCGGGCTCGCCGGGGCGCTGATCGACATCGACGCGACGGCGCTGTTCGTCGGGGCGGGTGTGCTCGTGCTCGCGACGGTGCTGCTGGCGCTCGCGCTGCGCTTCCCGGCGATGCTGGATGGCCCCGCCCGGATGCCGGCGCCCGCCGCCGGCGCGGCCGACGCGCCGCACGTGCCGGACGTGCCGGACGTGCCGGACACCGCCGGGGCGCCTGTCAGCGGGTGACGACCGCGGAGCCTCGCTCGCGCCCGGGCAGGGACGGGAACGGCGCCGCCTCGACGCCCATCTCCTCCATCCGGTCCGCGTAGATCCCGTAGCGTCGGCGCGCCTCACCGTGCCGGCCGGCCGCCAGCAGCGCGTCGACCAGGCCGAGATGCGCCGCCTCGTCGTATGCGTCGCGCTCGAGGATGCGGAGGTAGTAGCGGGTGGCCCCTCGGCGAGGTACGCGAACAGGGGCCCCTCGGGACGCTGGAGCCGGACCAGGACCGCCTCGCGGCCGCCGGCAGGGGCGGCGCGCAGCGCCTCGATCGTCAGGCGCACCGCCGCCGGCCAGCCACCCGTGGCGGAGTGGATCCGGGCGGCCGCGTCGCCCACGGACTCGCGGGGCACGGCCGCCGCATCGAGGAGGTTGGCGACCAGCGCCTCGATCTCGGGCACGCTGAACGCGAGCGGGGTGCCGCCGATGTCGGCGACCTCGCCCCGGGCGCGGAGCCGTTCGACGCCGAACGGTGGGTCGTTGCGGGACACCAGCAGCAGGTGGAGGTCCGGGGGCGCGAACCGGACGAGCGCCTCGACGAAGCGCCACGAGCCGGCGGCGCCATCGATCTCGTGGCAGTCGTCGAGCACCAGCAGCAGCTCCCGGTCCAGCGCCTCCTGGAGCGCGTCGGCGACGAGGGTGGCGGCGGCCTGGCCGCGGTCGTGCGCCTCGGCGTCGTCCCTCGGGTCGACCGAGGTCTCGATCGGGACGGCGAGGTCGGCGGGGAGGGCGGGCAGGTGACGGCGGAGGGCGGCGACGACGCCCGCGGCGAACGAGCCAAGGTGCGTGTCGGCGGCGTCCACGGTGTACCAGGCCGCGTCGCGGCGCGCGGCCACCCGCCCGGCCAGGGTGCTCTTGCCGAACCCGGCGCCGGCGACGACGACGGTCAGCCGGCGCGCCGTGCCGGCGGCCAGGCGTGTCTCGAGGTCGGGACGGTCCAGCGTCCCGGTCGGCTCGCGCGGCGGGACGACCTTGGCGGCACGCCCCAGTCCGCCC
>MGOE01000077.1:0-331 GCA_001797035.1 Chloroflexi bacterium RBG_16_72_14 | reverse complement strand
GCCGGGCGCCGGACTGGGCGTGCTGCTGGCGGTCGTCCACGGGCCCCCTCGCTGGCGTCGGGCACCGATGGTAAATGGTGCGGTGCCACGCGCGAGGCGCGGGCTGCTATCGACCCCGGCGCCAGCGGATGCCGAACCGGACGACGTCGAGATCGGGCGTGCCGGCTTCGACGTCGAGCGCCACCACGGGGTGCCCGCCGTCGGCCGCCCGGAGGCGGATCGCCTGGCCGCCCGCGACCGCACGCCAGTCATCGTCGAAGCGCACGGCGACCGTCGCGGCGTAGATCGCCGCGACGGCCCCGGGATCCGCGACCGGCAGCTCCAGGACGCC
>MGOE01000076.1:20569-36286 GCA_001797035.1 Chloroflexi bacterium RBG_16_72_14 | reverse complement strand
GTCGACCAGAGCGCGGTCCAGACGTTCACCATCACCGTCACCGCGGTCAACGACGCGCCCGCCTTCACCAAGGGCGCCGACCAGGCCGTCCTCGAGGACGCAGCCGCGCAGAACATCTCCGGGTGGGCGACGGGCATCGCCGCCGGGCCCGCGGACGAGGCCGGCCAGACGCTCACGTTCGCGGTGACGAACAACACCAACGCCGCCCTGTTCGGCGTCCAGCCGGCCATCAACGCCACAACCGGCACGCTGACCTACACCCTGGCCGCCAACGCCAACGGCTCGGCCACCGTCACGATCCAGCTGTCGGACAACGGCGGCGTCTCGAACGGCGGCGACAACACCAGCGACACCCGGGCGTTCACGGTCACCGTCACCGCCGTGAACGACATCCCGAGCTTCACCAAGGGCGCGGACCAGGCCGACCTCGAGGACGCGGGCGCCCAGACCGTGACGCCCTGGGCGACGGCGATCAGCCGCGGGCCGGCCAACGAGGCTGCCCAGACGCTCGCCTTCGACATCGTCTCCAACACCAACGCCGCGCTGTTCAGCACCCAGCCGGCGATTGCCGCCAGCGGAACGCTGACCTACACCCCCGCGGCCAACGCCAACGGGACGGCGACGATCGAGGTCCGCCTGGTCGACGGCGGCGGCACCGCCAACGGGGGCCAGGACACGAGCGGCACCCAGTCGTTCACGATCACGGTCACATCGGTCAACGACGTGCCGAGCTTTGTGAAGGGCCCCGACCAGCCGCTGCTCGAGGACGCCGGCGCGCAGACCGATCCCGGCTGGGCGACCGGCATGTCCGCCGGTCCCGCCGACGAGGCCGGCCAGACCCTCGCCTTCGAGACCTCGTCCGTCTCGGACCCGTCGCTGTTCGCCGTCGCGCCGGAGGTCGCCCCAGACGGCACCCTCAGCTACACGCCCGCCGACGACGCCAACGGGACCGCGACGGTCCAGGTGCGGATCACCGACAGCGGCGGCACCGCCAACGGCGGCGTGGACGCCAGCGCGACGCAGTCGTTCACGGTCACGATCACGGCCGTCAACGACGCCCCGAGCTTCACCAGGGGCGCGGACCAGGAGGCGCCCGAGGACGCCGTCCTCCAGACGGTCACCGGCTGGGCGACCTCGATCCAGGCCGGCCCGGCCGACGAGAGCGCCCAGGTCCTCACGTTCGAGATCACCGGCAACGACAACCCCACCCTGTTTGCCGTCCAGCCGGCGGTCGACCCGGCGACCGGCACCCTCACCTACGACCCGGCCACCAACCGCACGGGGACGGCCACGATCGGGGTTCGGCTGCTGGACGACGCCGGCACGGCGGCCGACACGGGCGACGACCTCGCCAGCGCGTCCAGACGTTCACGATCACGGTCGAAGGCGCGAACGACCCGCCGATCGCGGGCAACGACATCGCCACGGTGCGGCTCGCCGGCCCCACGGCCATCGACGTCCGCGCGAACGACAGCGGCGGTCCCAACGAGGCGGGCGACTCGTACCTGATCACCTCGGTCAGGGAGGGCTCCCGGGGCATCGTCACGATCACCGGTGGCGGGACTGGCCTCACCTACGACCCGATGGGCTGCGCGACCGGTTCGGACACGTTCAGCTACATCCTGACCGACAGCGGCGGCCAGACGGACTCGGCCACCGTGCTGGGAGCATCGCCAGCCCCAGCGCGTACCCGGTCGCGGACGGGCCGCGCCCGTTCTTCGTCACCAACAGCACGATCGGATCCAAGGTGCCGGTGAAGCTGACCTGGTGCGGGCTCACGAGCGGCACCACGATCAAGAACTACCGCCTGTACCAGAGCACCAACTCGGGCGCCTACACGACGGCCATCTCGTCCACGACCACCGCGTCGTCCACGCGCAGCCTGTCCGTGTCGCCCACCACGTACCTGTTCCGCGCCCGCGTGCTGGACAACAAGGGCCGCGTGGCGTACGGGATCGGGCCGCGGTTCCGGGTCGGGCGCACGCAGGACTCCAGCACCGCGATCGTCTACTCGACGGGCTGGTCGAAGGCCACCTCCAGCAGCCTGTCCGGCGGCAGCTCCAGGTACACGAAGTCGGCCGGCAAGTACGCGACGTTCACGTACACCGGTCGCTCGTTCGCGATCGTCGGCACGAAGGGGGCGGGCCGTGGCAGCTTCAACGTGTACGTGGACGGCGTGCGGGTGACGCCGACGGCGGTCAGCACGAAGGCGTCCAGCACGCAGTACCGGCGCGTGCTGTACCAGCGCTCGATGCCGTTCGGGGTCCACGCGGTGCGGATCGTCGCCACCGGGAACGGCCGGATCGACCTCGACGCGATCCTCACGATCGCGGCCGGATAGGCCAACGGGAGTCTCGCGGGCCGGCCCGTGCAACCCGATTCGGCACGTTTCTGGTCCCGGTTGGCCTCTGGTATAGTCACCCGCGCGGTGAACGGTCGCCCATGAACGACGGCCTCGGGTATCTCGCCCTCTTCTCCGAGATCGGGCTGGTCCTCCTGGTCACGACCCTCGCCGGAGTGGCGGCGGGCTACTGGCTGGACCAGCGGCTCGGAACCCTGCCGATCTTCGTCCTCGTCGGCTTCTTCGCCGGCGCCGGGACCGGGGCGGTCGGGATCTACCGCCTCATCACACGGTTCCTGAAGCGGTTCGAGTAAGCCGGCCACGGAACGGGCTCACGAGCGTGGACCCCGGCCCGCGCTCCTGCTTGGAGGAAACGTGACGAGGGTCACCCGGATCGAGAGGCCCCGCCGATGAGGCGCCGCGACCGGATCATCATCCTGCTGGTCGCCGTCGTGCTCATCGACGTGCTCGCGTTCGTCCTGTTCCCGCCCTTCGACCCCAAGCCCGCGCCCGGCAGCGACCCGGGGGCCTGCGCCTACCCCGTCTGCTTCATCAACGGCAACCTGGAGCTGCCGGCGCCCCACGTCGTGTTCCCGATCGGCCACCACTCGCCCCCGGGGCTGGTCGTGTTCGACCCCAGCATCTCGGCGTCGCTGCTCACGATGTGGATCGTCGCGGCGCTCGTCCTCGGCACGCTGGTCGTGCTCACGCGCGGCATGCGGATGGCACCCAGCGGGCGCCAGAACGTGGTCGAGTGGGTCTACGAGCTGCTCGAGAGCTTCGCCCTGTCGCTCGGCGGACCCCGTGCCAGGCCGTTCATCCCGCTGTTCGCCACCTTCTTCCTGTTCATCCTGTTCTCGAACTGGAGCGGCCTCGTGCCGCCCATCGGGAAGGTGACCTTCCTGCGCGCCCCCACCAGCGACGTGAACGTGACGATCGGCCTCGCGCTGGTCGCGTTCGGGTTCTTCGAGTTCCAGGGCTTCAAGGCCCTGGGCATCCGCGGCTACCTGTCCAAGTTCTTCCCGCTCGGCGAGTTCCGGAAAGGCCTGGGGGCGGGCGTCATCGCGCTGTTCGTCGGCCTGGTCGAGCTGCTGCTCGAGTTCGTCAAGCCCGTCACGCTGTCGATGCGTCTGTTCGGCAACATCTACGGCGGCGAGGTCGCGCTGGGCGTCATGACGGCGCTCACGATCGCGATCATCCCCGTCGGCCTGGTCGCACTCGAGGTCATGCTCAACCTCGTGCAGGCGCTGATCTTCTCCACGCTCATGCTCATGTTCACGCTGGCCGCGATCGAGCACCACGGTGACGAGCACGACGACGCGAAGGCGCATTCGCCATCCATGGAACCTGCCCTGGCCGCGTCCGGGGCACACTGACCAACCCAGGCACCTGAACCCGGCCGAACCCCGGGTCGAACGGAGGATCTCTCACGATGGAAGCTATTGGCGCCGGCCTCGCCGCCCTCGGCGTCCTCGGCCCCGGCATCGGCATCGGCATCCTCGCCGGCATGTCGAGCAGCGCGATCGGGCGCAACCCGGACGCAGCCGGCCAGATCCGCGGCCTCGCGATCATCCTCGCGGCCTTCGCCGAAGGCCTCGGCGTGCTCGCGATCGTCGTGGGCCTGCTCGCGATCTTCGTGCTCGGCGGCCAGGGGTAACCGCTCGACGTGGACACGCTCGCCCTGGTCGGTGGCGGCGTCCGGCAGGTCGCCACGCTCGCCGCTGAGGCCGGCGGCGCGACGGCCGAGCCGGAGCCGTTCCAGATCAACCTGTTCTGGGTGATCGTCGCTGCCACGACCTTCATCTTCTTCTTCCTGCTCGTCCGCGAGCTGGCCTTCTCCGGCCTGGTGAAGACCCTCGAGGAGCGCCGCGAGCGGATCGAGCAGGGGCTCAGGGACGCCGAGCAGGCCCGTCGCGACCGCGAATCGGCCGAGCAGGAGCGGCTGGCCGCCCTCCAGGAGGCCCGTCGCGAGGCGAACGAGATCATCAACCGCGCCCAGAAGGTCGCCTCGGAGACCCGCGAGCAGGACATCGCCGCCACCCGCGAGGAGCTGGGTCGCATGCGCGACCGCGCGGCAGCCGAGATCGACGCGGAGAAGCAGCGCGCCATCGCGGAGCTCCGCGCGGAGGTCACCGACCTCGCCCTCGCGGCCGCCGGCCGCGTGGTCGGCGACGCCATGACCGGCGACCGCCAGCGCAAGCTGGTCGCGGACTTCCTCGCCGAATCCTCCGCCGCCGGCGGGACGAACAACTGATGGCCCGCCCCGTCGTCGCAGCCCGGCGCTATGCGGAAGCCGCCTTCGAGGTGGCCCTCCGCGATGGCGAGCTCGATGGCTGGCGGGACGACCTCGCCCTCGCGGCGGACATCCTGGGCCGGCCGGAGGTCGCCCCCATCGTCGCCAGCCCGGCGGTGCCGCTCGCGCAGCGCCTGGGCGTCGTGTCGCAGCTGCTCGAGCGTCGCGTGCGGCCCGGCGCGCTGCGGCTCGCCAGCCTCCTCGTCAGCCGCGGCCGGGTGGCCATCCTCCCCCGCGTCGCCGAGGACTTCGTCCGACAGCTCAACGCCCACCGCGGTGTGATCATGGCCACGGTCAGCAGCGCCGTGCCGCTCACCGCCGACGAGACCGCCGCGATCCGGAGCCGGGTCGAGGCGATGGCCGGCGCGGCCGTGGAGCTCCGCACGAAGGTCGATCCCGGCCTCCTGGGCGGGATCACGATCCAGGTCCGCGACCGGCTCCTCGACGCCTCGATCCGCGGCCGCCTCGAGCGGCTGCGCGACCAGCTGCACGCTGGCGCCCGCATCCGCTAGCCCCGACCGAACGGAGACGCCATGGCCATCCGGTCAGACGAGATCATCAGCATCATCAAGAGCCAGATCGAGTCGTTCGACGGCGCGACGGAGACCCGCAGCGTCGGGACCGTCGTCGAGGTCGGCGACGGCATCGCGCAGATCTACGGCCTCGACGCGGCGCTCGCGTCCGAGCTGCTGGAGTTCCCGGGCGGGGTGATGGGCATGGCCCTCAACCTCCTCGAGGAGACGGTCGGCGCGGTCATCCTGGGCGACGCCGGGGCGATCAAGGAGGGCGACATCGTCCGGACCACGGGCCGCGTCGTCGAGGTCCCGGTCGGCGAGGCGCTGCTGGGCCGCGTCGTGGACCCCCTGGGCAACCCGCTCGACGGCAAGGGCGACATCCCGCGCACGCGGACCCGCCCGGTGGAGCGCATCGCCCCCGGCGTGATCACCCGCAAGGGGGTGGACACGCCCGTCCAGACCGGCATCAAGGCCGTGGACGCCCTGATCCCGATCGGCCGCGGCCAGCGCGAGCTGATCATCGGCGACCGCCAGACGGGCAAGACCGCGATCGCGATCGACACGATCATCAACCAGCGCAGCGGCGACCTCGTGTGCATCTACGTCGCCATCGGCCAGAAGCTCTCGACCGTCCGCCAGACGGTGGCCACGCTCGACAAATACGGCGCCATGGATCACACCATCGTCGTCGTCGCCGGTGCCGAGGACCCGGCCCCGCTCCAGTACCTCGCCCCCTACGCCGGCGTGGCGATGGGCGAGGAGATCATGGAGGCAGGTGTCGAGCTCAACGGGCGGCTGGTCAAGGACGCGCTGTGCGTCTACGACGACCTGTCGAAGCACGCCTGGGCCTACCGCGAGATGGCCCTGCTCCTCCGCCGGCCCCCCGGCCGCGAGGCGTATCCCGGCGACGTGTTCTACCTCCACAGCCGCCTGCTGGAGCGCGCCGCGCGCATGAACGACGAGCACGGCGGTGGCTCGCTGACGGCGCTGCCGATCATCGAGACCCAGGCGAACGACGTGTCCGCCTATATTCCGACCAACGTGATCTCGATCACGGACGGCCAGATCTTCCTCGAGACCGACCTGTTCAACGCCGGCCAGCGGCCCGCGATGAACATCGGCATCTCGGTCAGCCGGGTGGGCTCCGCGGCCCAGACCAGGGCGATGAAGAAGGTCGCCGGCCCGCTCAAGCTGGACCTCGCGCAGTACCGTGCCCTGGCCGCCTTCGCGCAGTTCGCGAGCGACCTGGACAAGGCCACCCGCGACCAGCTCAACCGGGGGGAGAAGCTGTCCGAGATCGTCAAGCAGCCGCAGTACCAGCCGCTGGCGGTGGAGAAGCAGGTCGTGATCCTCCACGCCGCCACCACGGGCAAGCTCGACGACGTCCCCACGCCACGGGTCAAGGAGTTCGAGGCCCAGTACTACCGCTTCCTCGAGACCGAGCGCCCGCAGGTCCTGCCGGACCTCGCCGAAGGCAAGGCGATGACCGACGAGATCTCCGCGGCCTTGGACGAAGCCGTAGACACCTTCCGGCAGTCCTTCTTGGCATGACCTACGACCGAATCGCCCCCCGCCGCCAGGGCCGCCCGAGGCAAGGCGCCGGCGAGCACGCGAGCGAGCGCACCCCAGCGTGCGTGAGCGAGCGCGCGCAGCCGGCAACGCAGCAGTCGGGCGCGCGATGGCGGCGGCCGAGCAAGGCGACGACGTCCGATGGCTAGCCAGCGGGAGATCCGGAGGCGCATCGGCTCCGCCCGGAACATCAAGCAGATCACGCGGGCGATGCAGTTCGTCGCGGCGTCCAAGCTGCGTCGGGCCCAGGAGACCACGCTCGCCTCGCGGCCGTACCGCGAGACCCTCGACGAGGTCATCGCGGATCTGGCTGCCGTCCTGTCGGGCGACGACCACCCGCTCCTCGCGGAGCGGGACTTCACACAGGCCCACAGCCGGCTGATCATCCTGATCACCTCGGACCGCGGCCTCGCCGGCGCGCTCAACACCAACACGATCCGCCACGCGGCCCGCGAGATCACCGAGCACCCCGGTGACCTCAAGGTCGTGGCGGTCGGCCGCAAGGGCCGCGACGCCATGCGCCGGGCCCGGGTGCCGATCGCGGCCTACTTCGAGGGCTTCGGCGACCGCCCCACGTTCGCCGACACCCTGCCGATCGCCCGCCTGGTGTCGGACGACTTCGTCGCCGGGACGTACGACCGGGTCGACATCGTCTACTCGAAGTTCGTGTCCACGCTCGTCCAGCGGCCGGTCGTGGACCAGCTCCTGCCCGTCGTCCCGTCCGCGGACACGGCGGGCATCCCGGGCAACCAGTTCCTGTTCGAGCCGAACCCTGGGATGTTCCTCCGCTCGCTGCTCCCGCGCTACGTCGCGACCCGCCTCTACCAGGCAGTACTCGAGAGCACAGCAAGCTTCTTCTCGAGCCAGATGGTCGCGATGAAGAACGCCACGGAGAACGCGGAAGAGCTCATCGAGGACCTCACGCTCTCGTACAACAAGGTCAGACAGGCAAACATCACTCGCGAGATGGTGGAGATCGCGAGCGGCGCCAGGGCCCGCTAGGCCGGCGCGAACGAGGAGGCAATCCCGACCATGGCGACCGCCGCCCCTTCCGCGACCGGCCGGGTCATCCAGATCACCGGTCCGGTCGTCGACATCGAGTTCCCGGCCGGGCAGCTGCCCGCGATCCTCAACGCGGTCGAGATCATCCGCGAGGGCGAGCTGCCGCTCGTGTGCGAGGTCCAGCAGCACCTGGGCAACAACTGGGTCCGGGCCGTGGCCATGACGACCACGGACGGCCTGGCCCGGGGCACCGCGGTGCGCGACACGGGCGCCGCGATCACCGTGCCCGTCGGCGAGGTCACCCTCGGCCGCGTGTTCGACGTGCTCGGCCGCGCGATCGACGGCAAGGGCCCGGTCGAGGCCACGACCACGCTGCCCATCCACCGGGCGCCGCCCAGCTTCGAGGACCAGACCACCGAGGTCGAGGTGTTCGAGACGGGCCTCAAGGTCATCGACCTCGTGTGCCCGTTCAAGAAGGGCGGCAAGATCGGGATCTTCGGTGGCGCCGGCGTCGGCAAGACCGTCATCATCCAGGAGCTGATCCGGAACGTCGCCCAGGAGCACTCGGGCGTGTCCGTGTTCGCGGGCGTGGGCGAGCGCTCCCGCGAGGGCAACGACCTGATCCACGAGATGACCGAGTCGGGCGTCATCGCGAAGACGGCGTTCGTGTTCGGCCAGATGAACGAGCCGCCGGGCGCCCGGCAGCGGGTGGGCCTGACCGCCCTCACGATGGCCGAGTACTTCCGCGACGCCGAGGGACGCGACGTCCTGCTGTTCATCGACAACATCTTCCGGTTCACCCAGGCGGGCTCCGAGGTGTCGGCGCTGCTGGGCCGGATGCCGTCCGCGGTGGGCTACCAGCCGAACCTGGCCACCGAGATGGCGGGCCTCCAGGAGCGGATCACCTCGACCCACCGGGGCTCGATCACGTCCCTGCAGGCGGTGTTCGTGCCGGCCGACGACTACACGGACCCGGCCCCGGCGACCACGTTCGCCCACCTCGACTCCACGATCCGCCTCGAGCGGTCCATCGCGGAGCTCGGCATCTACCCCGCGGTGGACCCGCTGACCTCCACGTCCCGGGTGCTCGACCCGCTCGTCGTCGGCACCGAGCACTACGACGTGGCCCAGGAGACCAAGCGCGTCCTGCAGCGCTACCGCGACCTCCAGGACATCATCGCGATCCTGGGCATCGACGAGCTGTCCGAGGAGGACAAGTCCACCGTCGCCCGCGCCCGCCGGCTGCAGCGGTTCATGAGCCAGCCGTTCTTCGTGGCCGAGGTGTTCACGGGCCGCGCCGGCCAGTACGTGCCGATCCGCGACACGGTCACCTCGTTCAAGGAGATCCTGGACGGCAGGGCCGACACGCTCCCGGAACAGGCGTTCTTCCTCGCCGGCACGATGGACGACGTCCGCGAGAACGCGTCCAAGCTGGCGGGTTGAGAGACATGGTCAACGCCTCCGCTCTCGCCGGACGGCTCTCGGGGCGATTCCAGTCCCCTTCGGGTACTGAGATCGCCCTCGATCCGTCCGGCTACGCGGAGGCTGGGCCTTCTCCCTCACCCCTCCCCGTCGCCGCGATGCCGGGGACGGGCCGCCGCCATGACGCCGGTCTCGGGTCGATGGGGGTGGGGGCCACGAGGCGATTCACTGAAGGCCGCGTAGCCGTCTGGATGCCGGGTGATCTCAGTCCGAAGGACTGGAATCAGCCCGGCAGCCGGAAGGCGAAAGCGGCCGTCACACGGGAAGCGAGCTGATGCCTCTGCACCTTGAGATCGTGACGCCGGAACGGCTGGCGTACGAGGATGACGTCGACATGGTGTTAGTCCCGGGCATCGAGGGCGAGCTCGGGATCCTGCCGCACCACACACCGCTCGTGTCGTTGCTCGGGGTGGGGGAGCTCAAGATCCGCAAGGGCGGCACCGAGGAGAGCTTCGCCATCGTGGGCGGGTTCCTCCAGGTGCGGCCGGACAAGGTCGTCGTGATGGCGGAGACCGCGGACCTTGCGTCGGAGATCGACCTCGAGCGGGCCCAGGAGGCCCGGCGCGAGGCGGAGCGGGCGCTGGAGAGCGGCTACCACGAGGGCGCCGACCTCGCGTCTGCCCGCGCGGCCCTGCAGCACGCGCTCCTCAGGATCCGGGTCGCGGAGCGCCGGCACCGCGAGGGCCCGCGGCGCGGCGGCTGAATCCTCGCGCCGATGGCTCGCAGGGGCGTCGCCTCGGCGCTCGGAGGGCGGGAGGCGGTTCGCCGTGGAGGTTGCCAGCACCATGTCCGGTAGGCTTTGAACGTGGCTGACGCTCGACCGTTTCACTGGGAGTACCACCCCGAGCCGCCCCGGCCGGAGGCGTTCCGGATCGAGGGAGGCCGGCCGCTCCGGGGGACCGTCCACGTCAGCGGCGCCAAGAACGCCGCCCTCAAGCTCCTCGCCGCCGCCACCCTGACCGGCGAGCGCTGCCGGTTCGAGAACATGCCCGAGATCGAGGACGTCCGGGTCATGGCCGAGACGCTGACCGATCTCGGCGTGGTGGTGGACCACCCGGGCGACGGCGTCTACGAGGTCGCATCGGGCGACGTGGACTGGCTGTTCGTCCCGCTCGAGGCGGCCGCCAAGATGCGGGCCTCGTTCATCCTGCTGGGCCCGCTCCTGTCGCGCTTCGGCCGGGTGATCATCAGCAACCCGGGCGGCGACCGGATCGGCCGTCGGCCCGTGAACCTCCACGTGGACGCGATGCGGGCCCTGGGCGCCGAGATCCAGTACCGCAACGGCTACTACTTCGCGCAGGCGCCGGGCCGGCTCCGCGGCGGCGAGGTCACGTTCCCGCAGGTCACCGTCATGGGCACCGAGAACGCGATGCTCGCGGCGACCCTGGCCGAGGGCCACACGGTCATCCGGCCGGCGGCGCAGGAGCCGGAGATCGACGACCTGATCGCGTTCCTGCGCAAGATGGGCGCCGAGGTGGAGCGGACGGCCCCGGACACGATCGAGGTCCACGGTCGCAAGCGCCTCCGTGGCGCCGACCATGCCGCGATGCCGGACCGGATCGAGACCGGGACGTTCCTCGTCGCGGGTGCCGTGACCGGCGGGCGGCTGACGCTCGAGAACGCGGCCTGCGAGCAGGTGGGGGCGCTGGTCGAGATCTTCGGCCGGGTCGGGGTGCCGGTGGCCTGCGGGACCACCTCGATCGAGCTGGACGCGACGGGGCTGCGAACGGGCGACCTCCGCGCCTGCGACATCGAGACCGCCCCGTACCCGGGCCTCGCGACGGACATCCAGCCCCCGACCTGCGTCCTGCTGACCCAGGCCAGCGGCACGTCACGCGTCCACGAGGCGATCTTCGAGGACCGGATCGAGTGGCTGTCCGAGCTGCGCAAGCTGGGCGCCCGGATCGACATCGAGGACGCCCACCATGCGTCGATCCACGGGCCGGCCAGGCTCCACGGCGCGGAGGCGTCCATCGGTGACCTCCGGGCGGGGGCCTCGCTGATCCTGGCCGCCCTGGCGGCGGACGGTGCCTCGCTGATCCACGGCGCGCACCACGTTCACCGGGGGTATGAGAACATCGACCGCAAGTTCCAGCAGCTGGGGGCGAGCATCACCCGTTCGGCCGAGCCGGCTTGACGGTCGCCCCGCCGCCCCTTCCTTCCCCGCGCTCCCGGGATCCCCACAGCGGGTCCGGTGCGCCTCCTGGAGTACAGTCACCGCCGTCATGAAGATTGGGATCGACCTCGGTACCGCGAACGTCATCGTCTACGTCAAGGGCAAGGGCATCGTGATCACGGAGCCCTCCGTCGTCGCGGTCGGAGAGGACAACCGCATCGTCGCCGTCGGCGAGGAGGCCCGGGAGATGATCGGGCGCACGCCCGGCAACATCCAGGCCATCCGCCCGATGAAGGACGGCGTGATCGCCGACTACGTGATCACCGAAGCCATGCTGCGGTTCTTCATCGGCAAGGCGATGAAGGGCAGGATCGGGTTCTCGCGGCCGGAGGTCATGATCTCCGTGCCGGCGGGCGTGACGTCCGTCGAGAAGCGCGCCGTCCGCGACGCGGCCCTCAAGGCGGGCGCCAAGGACGCGTTCCTGATCGAGGAGCCCCTGGCCGCCGCGATCGGCGCCAACGTGCCGATCAGCGGGCCGTCCGGGAACATGATCATCGACATCGGTGGCGGCACGTCCGAGATCGCGGTCATCGCCCTGGGCGGCATCGTCGTGTTCAACAGCCTGCGCGTGGGCGGCAACAAGTTCGACGAGTCGATCACCTCGTACATCCGCAAGAAGTACAACCTGATGGTCGGCGAGCGGACGGCGGAGGAGGTCAAGATCCAGATCGGGACCGCCCTGCCGCTGGAGCGCGAGCTAACGATGGAGGTCCGGGGCCGCGACCTGATCGCCGGCCTGCCGCGTACGATCCCGATCACGTCCTCCGAGGTGATGGAGGCGATCGAGGTGCCGCTCCAGCAGCTGGTCGCCGCGGTCCGCACGGTCCTCGAGCAGACGCCGCCAGAGCTCTCCTCCGACATCATCGACAAGGGCATGGTGATGTCCGGCGGCGGGAGCCTGCTGCGCAACATCGACAAGCTGCTGACCCAGGTCACCGGCGTCCCCTGCCACGTCGCCGAGAACTCGCTCAACTGTGTGGCACTCGGCACCGGCCTCGCCCTCGAGCATTTCGACTTCTTCAAGAAGTCCCTCGTGCAGCAGATCTGAGCTCAAGTGGTCGCGGTCGGGCGGGCGCCGTGGACATCCTCGGCGATTCCAGTCCTGCGGACAGAGATCGCCTGCGGTAGCCCCCGGCGCCCAGCCTTTCCAGCACCGACCAAGCCCCTGCTGGTCGCGGGCGCGTCTCTCATCAGGAGGTGGGGATGAGGGCGTTCGTCGACCTGCACTGCCACACCTCGGCGAGCTTCGATTCGCTGGCCGGCCCGGAGAGCGTCGTGCGGGCGGCGGCGGCGCGCGGGATCACGCACCTCGCGATCACGGATCACGACCGGATCGAGGGGGCGCTGCGGGCGCGGGCGGCAGCACCGGAGGGCCTCACCGTGATCGTCGGCGAAGAGGTGAAGACCGCGGACGGCGACCTCATCGCGCTGTTCCTGGAGCGGGCGGTGGCGCCCGGGCGGCCGGCGGTGGAGACGATCGCAGAGGTTCGGGCGCAGGGCGGCCTGGTGGGCATCCCGCACCCGTTCGACCGGTTCCGGGGGTCCATGCTGGTCGATCCACGGCTGGAGGCGATGGGGGCGCTCGTGGACTGGGTGGAGGCCTGGAACGCGCGGGTCATCGGCGGGCGCGGCAACGAGCGCGCGGCCGCGTTCGCCCGCGAGCTCGGGCTGCCGGGCGTCGCGGTGTCCGACGCCCACAGCGTGCTCGAGGTGGGGGTCGCCTGCACGGTGGTCGAGGGCGATCCCTCCACCCCCCAAGGGATGCTGGCGGCCCTGACCAATGTCGAGCTTGTGCCGGGCCGGGCATCGTATATCGTCCGAGGCCTGACGCCGATCGCCAAGCTCGTGAACCGTGCGAAGGGGAACCGGCGCGTGCCCCGATCGCCTGCCGGATCTGCGGGCCCCGCATGAGTGAGCAGCCGCCCGTGACCGACGCCGCCTCCACCGCCCTCCCGCCGCCTGCCGCCACGCCTACGCCGATCCCCGCCGGGTCGCCGGCCGCCGGCGACGGCGAGGTGACCACCGACCAGGTCTCGCTCGGCAGGCGGCTGCGCCAGCCGCGGACGATCCTGTCGATCGCGCTGCCGATCATCCTGCTGGTCCTCATCTTCCGCGTCGCGCTCAACGTGGACTTCGGCGAGCTCGCGGGGAGCGTCGCGCGCGCGGACAAGCTGCTCCTGCTGGCGGGCTTCCTGGTGTTCTACGCGGGCTTCCCGCTGCGCGGCGTCCGCTGGGCGATGCTCCTGCGCGGCACCGGGTTCCGGGTGGCCCCGAAGGACGCCACCGAGATCCTGTTCCTGTCCTGGCTGGTCAACTGCCTGGTGCCGGCCAAGCTCGGTGACGTGTACCGGGCGTACCTGCTCAAGATCAACTCGACGGTCTCGCTCTCGCGGACGTTCGGGACGGTGTTCATCGAGCGGATCCTGGACCTGTTCGCGATCGCGATCCTCGGTCTCGCGGCCGGGTTCTGGAGCTTCCGCACCGGGTTCCCGCCGGAGATCCAGTTCGTGGCCGCGCTGGGCGTGGGCGTCGTCGTGCTGCTGGCGGCGATGCTGCTCACGATGCGCAGCTTCGGGCGGCGGATCCTGGACCGGCTGCCGCTGCCCGCCCGGGTCATCGAGCTGTACGACAAGTTCGAGCAGGGCGTGTTCGGCGCCGTGGGCGCTCGCTCGCTGCCGCCGCTCGTCGTGCTCACCGTGCTCATCTGGGCCACGGAGGGCATGCGCCTGTGGCTGGTCGTCCAGGCGCTCGGGCTGCCGGACGTGTCGCTGGGGATCTCCGGGGCGTTCTTCGTCGCGCTCATCGGCTCGCTGCTCACCGCCGTGCCGCTGAGCCCCGCCGGGCTGGGCATCGTGGAGCTGGGCGTCGTGGGCGTGCTGGTGGCCGCGTACGGGGTGCCGCTGACAGAGGCGACGACGATCGCGGTGCTGGACCGCGTGATCAGCGTGTTCTCGATCATCGTGATCGGGTCGATGCTGTACGTGGTGTCCGGGAAGCGCCGCGGCGAGGGCCTGTCGCTCCCCGAGGCGCCCGCACCGGCTGCCTGAGCACGCCGGAGGGCCCTCTCGCGGGTGTCGCCAGCGGGCACCGGGACCCCACCCCCCGATCGGGTCATCCGCAGACCGCCCGGAACCGTACCAGACGTCATGCCGATTGGGGCAGGAACGCAACGCCCTTGAGTACCAACGGGTGATTGGGCCTGCAAGGTCGGTTGAGGACACTGCAGGTGATCCCGCGCATGGATCGCGGGAGCCCAGCCCAAGGCGAAGCATGACGACCCAGAACGGCCGCGCATTCAACGAGTGGCTGCGGGCCCAGCTCAAGGCCAAGAAGATGTCGCAGCGCCAGCTGGCACAGCAGTCGGGCGTCGACCATTCGACGATCTCCCGGCTGATCCGGGGCGATCGGATGCCCTCGCTCGGGACCGCGACCAAGCTCGCACGCGGACTCCGCGAGATCCGCGACGACTCGGACACGTCCGTCGCGCTCGGCGTCGTGTCGGTCGGCCCCCAGAACCCGACCGCGCGCGTCGAGTACGCGCTCCGAGCCGACGAGGCGCTCTCAGAGCCGCAGGTTCGCCAGATCATGGAGTACTACCTGGCCGTCCGCGTCCGGCGCTTCGGTCGCTCCTACTCGCCGATCGGCGGGTCCGAGGCGGGCGTGGGTTCTGGCTCTGCTGGCGGCCCGGCCAACGGCGGCGTGTACGGACGGCCCGCCGCGGGACCCGCGACAATGGCCTCGCCGTCGGTGGTCCGCACGGTGCCGCCGCCGCCCCGTTACGGGGCGCCGCGCGGGCCGGTCCGCCCTCCGACCCGGACACCGGGCCGACCATAGAACACTTCCAGGGCACGACCTGAACGTCCCTCCACGTTCGGGTCTCGGGGACAGCGAACGCCGGCCTGCAGGGGCCGGCGTTCGCATGTCCGGCGGCTCCGGCTTGTCCCGGCGGCTCCGGCTTGTCCCGGCGCCCGTGGCCCGTCCGCCAGCTACTGCTCGTCGCCGATCGCGTAGACGCTCAGCACGCGACGCGGGCCGGCGTCGAAGCGGTCGATGAGATGCCACGGCCGGTCCTGCGCCCCGAGCCAGGCGCCCTCGGCCGCACCGCCGCAGCGCAGTCCCGCCACCTCCTCGAACAGGGGGTCGCACACGATCACGAGCTGCATGACCACCCGGAACTCCGGCGTGCCCGGGGCCCAGGTCGTGACCCCGCGGCGGGCCAGCGGAAACCCGAGGGCATCTGCGGACTTGAACTCCGGGATGCCGACCAGGGCCGTGTGGAGCCGTGGCCGGGTGGTCAGGGTCTGCAGCGTCGCCTGCACCCGGCCGGCCGCCGCGTCGG
>MGOE01000076.1:18140-20559 GCA_001797035.1 Chloroflexi bacterium RBG_16_72_14 | reverse complement strand
TCGGCGAGCGGCCAGCCGCCGTCCGGCGACGACGCCGGTGGCCAGCCGGCAGCGCCGACGGCGACCAGCACCACGACGATCGCCGCCGCCGCGAACCGTCCGGGCGCCGTCACGGGGCTGCTCGCCGCCGGTCCGGTTACCCGTCCGCGGACGGTCGTGGCGAGGCGCGCAAGGCCGACTCCGGCGAGCGTGAGCACGATCGGGTCGAGGAACGCGTGATAGTGGTCGTTGGGAAGACCCGGCGTGATCGTCGCGAGGCTCGGAGCGAGGATCGCCAGGCCTGCCACGGACCATGCGAGCGTGCCCACCAGCCACCCCGCAGCCCGCCGCCCTGGTGCCCGGACGGCGACGGCGGCGCCCGCCAGCGCGACCCAGAGCGTGACGGCCAGCACCGAAGCGACCGGCCGCTCCGTCAGCAGGCCGGCGAGCGGCCACGCCACTGACCGCAGGCCGATGACGGACAGGCGTCCGGCCAGGCCGGTCTCGCTCGATCGCCCGCCGCCCGCGACGTACTCCAGGACAGCCTTGGTCTCCGCGAAGTCGTGGGTCAGCTCGTGGACCAGCAGCGGCACGTAGCCGGCCGCGAGGATGACCAGAGCGCCGAGGCCGGCCAGCACCAGGGGTCGCCGCAAGCCGCTGGTCGTGTGTGGCTGGCGGCGCAGGTCCGCAAGGTATGCGATCGCGAGCGGCACTAGCACGACGGCGCCCAGCACGTGCAACTGCGCCACCACCATCGCTCCGGCGGCGGCCACGATCCACCACGAGGCCCGCCGTGTCCGCCAGGCGCGGATCGCAGCCCCGAACGCCAGGGCTGCCGCGAGCGGGATCAGGTTCGGGTTCCAGATGAATGTCGACTCGTCGATCCCCGCCGGGGAGACGGCGGCCAGCAGCCCGGCGGCCGACGCGGCAAGCGGCCCGCCGATCAGCCGGGCCAGCCACCACGTCGCGGCCACCGCCGCGACCCCGATCAACGCGATCCACGTCGTGACCGCGATCGGGTCCGCGCCCGAGACGACCGCCGCCGGGGCGAGGAGGTAGTAGTAGAGCGCGCCGTGGTGGAACGTTCCGATGGATGTCGGGGGGCCCAGCAGGGGTAACTCGCCACGGTTCACGAGCGCGTGCAGGACGAGCATGTCGTGGCCCTGGTCCGCGTCCCAGCGGCCGCGCTGCTCGATGCCCGGCAGCCGCAGCAGCATCGCCAGCGACAGGATCGCGAGCAGGACGAGGACTTCGCGGCGGCTCGGCATCAGGCGCCGTCGCCCTCCGCGGGCGCGCTGCGGCCCCGCGAGCTGCGCACGTGGAACGCCTCCGGGGGCATCGCCGCGAGTGGCCGTCCCGCGGCGATGTCCAGCACCCGCCGGACGTTGACCTCGTCGTAGCCCTCGTCCATGCCGGGCGTCTCGAGGTAGTACGAGACGTCCCCGAGGCCCGGGTGCTCCAGCATCCGGCGCAGGCCGTCGGCGCCGATCCGTCCCGCCCCGACGTGCTCGTGACGGTCCGCGCGCGACCCGCACTCGGAGCGGGAGTCGTTGAGGTGGACCATCCGCAGGCGCCCGAGGCCCAGCGCATGATCGAAGGCCTCGAGCAGGTCGTCCACGCCCGCCGGCGTGTCGATCGGGTGGCCCGCACCCCACAGGTGGGCGGTGTCGAAGCAGAACCCGACCCGGGCGCGGTCCACGCCGGCGGCCTCGGCGGCCCGGTCGATGAGGACCAGCTCCCCGATCGTGGCCCCCAGCCCGAACCCGCCCCCCGAGCCATTCTCCAGCACCAGCGTCACGTCGCGGGCGGCGCCGTCGAGGCGCCGCTGGACCTCGCGCATGCCCTCCGCGAGCCGGGCCGCCCCGGCCTCGACCCCATCGCCCCGGTGCGACCCGATGTGCACGTTGACGAATCGCGCCCCGTAGGCCTCGGCGACGCGCAGCTCGTTGACCAGGACCGCCACCGAGCGCTCGAAGAACACGGGCTCCGGGCCGGCGAGGTTGACGAGGTACGGCGCGTGGACGGCGAGCGGCGCGACGTCCAGGGCGGCCAGGCGGTCGCGAAACGCTGGCAGCTCGGCGGGGAGCGTGGGCCGTCGCCGCCACGACGTGGGGTTGTCGGTGAACACCTGGATCGCGGAGGCGCCGATCGCCGCCGCCCTGTCCGCCGCCCGCACCATCCCCGAGCCCAGCGGGAGGTGCGCGCCCAGCCGGCGCCCGTTCGGAAGCATGGCGGAAGACTAGCGGAGGGGCAGGGCCGCGGGCCTATGCTGACGGCATGACGGATCCAGCCGGGATCGACGCGGCGACGCTGTTCGCCCTGCGGGCGCTCGTCGACGGGACGCGGCTGCGCATCGTCGCGCGCCTGGCAGCGGGCCCCGCGGACGCCGGGACGCTGGCCGCGGAGCTTCGCCAGCCGGTGACGGCCGTGAGCCGGAGCC
>MGOE01000076.1:7779-18104 GCA_001797035.1 Chloroflexi bacterium RBG_16_72_14 | reverse complement strand
GCGAAGACCGGCCGGGGACGTTCGCGGCGCGCCCGGACCGGGTGGGGGAGCTGGGCAAGGCGCTGGCGACGTTCGAGCGAGCGGCCGCGGAGGCGTCGGGCGCGTCCGGCCCGGCGGGGGCATGGCCGCACGATGGCGAGCCGCTCGCGGGCACCCTGGCGCGTCTCGCGCCCACGCCCGAGGAGGCGAAGACGCTGCGGTCCTACCTCGTGGACGGTCGCCTGACCACGATCCCCGCCCACGAGAAGAAGCGCCGGATCGTGCTCCGGTTCCTGCTCGAGCGCGTGTTCACCGAGGACCGCGACTACCCCGAGAAGGAGGTCAACCAGCGGCTCGCGCTATTCCACCCGGACGTCGCATCGCTGCGCCGCTACCTCGTGGACGGCGGCCACGCAGATCGCGAGGGTGGCACGTACCGTCGACGGGGGTTCCGTCCCGAGGCGCCGCCGACCGGCACGTGAGCGCCTGGACCGTCAGCCGCGGCCGTTCCTGCCGCCCCTGCGGTCCTTCGTGTACTCACCGCCCACGACCGGCTCGATGAGGCCGTAGTGTCCGTCCTTGCGGCGATACAGGACGCTGATCCGCTCGGTCTCGGCGTTCACGAACACCCAGAAGTCGTGCCCCAGCTCCTCCATCGCGGTGACGGCGTCCTCCTCGAACATCGGCTCGATCGCGAAGCGCTTCGTCTTCACGACCTGGCGCTCGGTGACGGGCTCCGCGGTGCCGTCCGCGATGCGGCGCAGGATCGCCTTCTCTTCCTCAGGCCGGGCGCGGATCCTTGGCTTCTCCTTGTAGTCGATCGCCTGGCGCTCGACCTTGTCCACCACCACGTCGAGCGCCGCCTGGTAGGACCCGCCCGCCGCGCGACTGCGCAGCGTGCGGCCGTCGATCACCAGGGTGACGTCGGCGATGTGGGCGTCCGAGGCGCTCCGATGCGCCTCGTTGGACAGCTCCACGATGGCGTCCGTGCGGTCATCGAGGAGCCGCTCGAGGCGGGCGAACTTGCGCTCCGCGTACTGCCGGACCCGGTCCGGGACCTCGAGGTTCTTGCCCCTGACGATCGTCCTCACGGTTGACCTCCCGGCGCGTTGCGAGCGCCTGGCTGCGGGGGTGGACGAGGCGGCGAATGGGCCTCGACCGGAATCCGAGTATAGCCACGGGGTGTGGCCATCCTGGTAGAGCCGCACGTCCCGGTGGCCGGGTCGAAGGTGACGCCGTGTCCGCGTCACCCGGCCCTTAACGCTCACGGGCCACCGTCACCGCGGACGTCGCGAGGGCGCCGCCATCGAGCAGCGCCTGGGCCGCGGCACACAGCGTGGCGCCGGTCGTGACGACGTCGTCCACCAGCACCACCCACCGGCCGCGGATCGCAGGGCCAGCCTCCGGCCGCACCTCAAACGCGTCGTCTACGTTCGCCGCGCGGTGGCGTCGGTCGAGGCGGTACTGGGGCGCGGTGGCCCGCCGTCGCTCCACGGCCGCGAGCCACGGGAGCTGGAGGACCGCCGCCGCGACCCCGGCGATCAGCTCCGCCTGGTCGTAGCCCCGCTCGCGCCGGCGCCCGGCGTGCACGGGGACGGGGACGAGCAGCTCCCCGCCGGCCCCGGCGCGTCGCCAGCGTGCCGCCACGGCCTCTCCCAGCGGCTGCGCGAGCCGGCGCTCCCCGGCGTACTTGAGCGCGTGAAGCGCCCGGCGCGTCGTGCCGCTGAACGGCGCGCACCACTCCAGCTGGAGGAGCGGCGCCGGCGGCCCCTCCGCGAGGCCCAGCGGCGTCCCGGCCGCGAGTGCCTCCCGCACGCTCACCGCCGGCAGGCACCGCTCGCAGATGGGCGCACCCTCCGCGCCGCAGCCGGGGCAGATGGCCGGCAGCGCGAGGTCGAGCAGGCGATCGAGCGGCCGGAGGAATGGAGTCACCGACGAGTCAGCGCAGGAGGATGCCGCTGGCCGGAGGGACGCGCCCCCGTCGGAGCGCCTGTGCCACTGCGGCACCATCGAGCGGGAACTGACCGCGCAGCGCCTCCCGGTGTGCGGCGAGGACCCGCCGGTTGTGTGCCGTGCGGTTGAGCAGCAGGATCACGACCCCGGCGTCCGGGTCATCGCGGACCTTGAGCTCGATCCTCCGGCTCACCGCTTGCACGTCATCAAGCCTGGCCTCACCCTCGATCGAGGCGGTCCGCTCTCCATCCGTGATCCTCCCGTCCCACGCGCGCGGGTCCGACGCAATCGGCATCGGCACCTCCCGGCGGAGCCGGAGTGGAGGAGCGAGAAGCGCCTCGAACCTGGCCAGCAGGGGCAGCTGCGCGGAGTCGCGCACGGGCACGTCGTCCGGGTACAGCTTCAGCCACGGCCGAAGCCCGACTGCGCGCGCCGCCCGGCACACCTGCTCGAGCGTGGGCAGCGCCAGGCGTCCACGCTCCAGCCGGGTCAGCTGCGACGCCGACATCCCACCTCGCCGGGCCGCGGCGGCAAGGCTCAGGCCATGGGCGCGACGTGTCCCTCTGATCTCGCGCCGCGCCGCATCGATGAGCTCGCGAGCGTCGGTGGCACCGCGGTCGCCTGGTCGTTCACGAGTCGCCATGATCGCATCGTCGCGGAGGTCGCTTAGCGGGCACTTATCGGGCCGTCCCGTGGCTCCCCGGTCGTGCCCGAATGCCCCGCGAGCGCCACCGTCCCCAAGTGGCCCGGTCGTCGCCCAGCGACTCAACGGATGCAGCGCGAGACGCGCTGGTCGCTCAGCGCGGCGTTCGTTACGCAGCAGTCCCACCTCGAGCGACAAACGACACGCCACGAGCCGGAATCGTCGCACGATGCGCTCGTTGGGTCGCCCGGCGACCGAGCCGCGCCCGGCGTGAACAAGCCGTGCACGGCGTCGCCCAGTGACGCGGGGCCACGCTCGGGTGCCGCTATCCGACCTCGCGGATCTCGACCCGGTCGCCCACGACGGTGCCCGTCGCGTCGATCGTGCCGATCGGCAGCTCCAGCACCCCGTCCGCGCCGCGCACCAGCGGCACGAGACCCGTCCAGGCCCGCAGGCCGCGGTGCACGGACCGGACGCGCCGTACCCCCTCGGCATCGGGCCGCGAGACGAACACGGCATCGATCGGGAAGCGCATGAACATCATGTGGATCCCGTTGCTGGCCGGCAGCCACAGCCCGTGACCCGTCGGCAACGAAGGCCGGCCCATCAGGCCCATGAACTTGGCCCACAGCGACGCGGCCGTCTCCAGCCGCTCGGCGAGGACGACCCCCCGGTCGATGTTGTGCGCGACGCCGAACCCGGGGTCGACGGCCACGCCCCGGTCAGACCCGCAGGTTGATCATGATCAGGATGATCGCCGGGCCCAGGATGACGATGAACAGCGACGGGAAGATGCACCCGACCAGCGGGAACAGCATCTTGATCGGCGCCTTGGCCGCCATCTCCTCGGCGCGCTGCCGGCGCTCGATGCGGAGCTGCTCGGACTGGACTTGCAGCACCTTGGAGATCGACACGCCCAGCTGCTCGGCCTGGATGATCGCCCCGATGAAGTTGGTGAGGGCCGTGACCTCGGTGCGCGGGACGATGTCGCGCAGCGCGTCGCGCCGCGCCTTGCCGACGCGGATCTCCGCCAGCGCCCGCCGGAACTCCTCGGTGAGGGGCCCGTGCAGCTTCTCGACGACCTTGCCCAGGGCGCCGTCGAAGCCGAGACCCGCCCGCACGGAGATCGTGAGCAGGTCCAGCGCGTCCGGGATCTGGAGCAGGATCTGGTGCTGGCGCTTGCGGACGCGTCCGCCCAGCCAGAACTCCGGCATGGTGTACCCGAACAGGCCCCCGATCGGGATCATCACGAAGCGCAGCACGGGGGGAAGAGCCATGAAGCCCACGATGAGGAACAGGAGGCCGAACAGCGCGCCGCCGACGAGGGCGCCCACGGCCTTGACGCCCAGCCAGTCCGCCGTCCGCAGGCCGCCGGGGTTGCCGGCCAGCGCGAGGCGCTTCTCGGTCTGCTGCGTGAACGAGGTGCTGGTCACCCGAGCCATGGCCCCCGACAGCCGGTTGGCCAGCGGACGGATCGTCCGCTCGAACAGGGGCTGCTGGAGCTCCAGCTCCTCGAGGTTCTTGGCCTGCATCGTCCCCAGCTGGGTCAGGCGTGCCTGGACCGGATCCACCGGCGCGCTGCCGGCCAGGCCGAGGACGATGAGGAGGATCGCTCCGGCGGCGACGCCCGCCACGATCAGGGGCAAGGGGTCCATGGCCTAGACCTCGATGTCGACGATGCGGCGGATGAGCATGAAGCCGATGAACATCGCGAACCCGCCGACCGCCAGGATGATGATGCCCGCCGGGAGGCCGATCACGGACACCCGGTCGTCGAACATCGGCTGCATGAAGCCCGGTGCGGCGATGAACAGGAAGCCCGCCAGGGCGATCGGCAGGAAGCCGACGACGTAGCCGGACAGCCGCTGCTGCGCGGTCAGGGTCCGGATCTCGCCCTTGATCCGGACGCGCTCGCGGATGGTGAACGCGATCGAGTCCAGGATCTCGGCGAGGTTGCCGCCGACGGTGTGCTGGATGGAGATGGCCGTGGCCATCAGCTCGAGGTCGTCCGACCGCACGCGGCGGACCATGTTCTCGAGCGCGATGTCGAACGCGAGGCCCAGGTTGACCTCCCGGATCACGCGACCGAACTCCGTGGAGATCGGGGGCCGGGACTCCCGGACGACCATCTCGATCGCCTGGAGGAACGAGGAGCCGGCGCGCAGCGCGTTGGCGATCAGCGTGATCGTGTCCGGCAGCTGCTTGTCGAACGCGCCCAGGCGGCTGGACTTGCGCCGGCCCAGCCAGAAGCGGGGGAGCATGAACCCGATGAACGCGCCCACGAGCAGCACGATCGGGTTGCGCAACCCGGGCATCGCGACCGAGAGCACGACCATCAGGATGGGCACGCCCACGGTGCAGCCGGCCCAGATCACGAGGTACTCGCTGACCTTGAGCCGCAGGTCCGCGCGCGCGATCTCGCGCGCGAGGTTGGCACCGAAGTCGCGCTGCTCCACAACCTTGTTGAGCGCCGTCAGCGCCTGGCTGGACTGGAGGGCCTCGGCGAGGCTCCCCTGGCCGGCAACGGCAGGCTTGTCCTGGCGGCCCGACGCATATCGCTCGAGTCGAGCGTTGACGCCGGAGCCGCCACCGGACATCGCCACGCCCACGGCGATCACCAGGATCGCGAGGGCGGCGACGCCGGCGATGGCGATCGTCATCGGTTCCACGAGCGGTCTCCCCGGTCCCTAGTAGCTGAAGCCGAACAGGCCCGGCGGCAGGTGGATGCCCTGGACCTCGAACTTCTCGACGAACTTGGGCCGGATGCCGGTGGGCTTCAGGCGGCCCTGGATCTTGCCCTCGACGACGCCCGTCTGCTCGAACACGAACACGTCCTGCATGACGATGACGTCGCCCTCCATGCCCTGGACCTCGGTGATGTTCGTGATCCGCCGCGACCCGTCCTTGAGGCGGGCCTGGTGCACGATGAGGTCCACGGCCGAGGCGATCTGCTCGCGGATGGCGCGCACCGGGAGGTCCACGCCGGCCATGAGGACCATCGTCTCGAGGCGCGAGAGCATGTCGCGGGGGCTGTTGGCGTGGCCGGTGGACATCGAGCCGTCGTGGCCCGTGTTCATGGCCTGGAGCATGTCCAGCGCCTCGCCCGAGCGGCACTCCCCGACGATGATCCGGTCAGGCCGCATGCGCAGCGAGTTCCGGACGAGCTCCCGGATCGGGATCTGGCCCTTGCCCTCGATGTTGGGCGGGCGGGACTCCAGCGTCACCACGTGCTCCTGGCGGAGCTGCAGCTCGGCCGCGTCCTCGATCGTGACGATCCGCTCGTCGTTGGGGATGAACGACGACAGCACGTTGAGGGTCGTCGTCTTGCCGGAGCCGGTGCCGCCGGACACGAAGATGTTGAGCCGGGCCTCCACCGAGGCGCGCAGGAACTCGAACATGTCCGGGGTCGCGGTCCCGAACCGGATCAGGTCGTCCACGGTGAAGGGGGAGGCCGAGAACTTCCGGATCGTGACGACGGGGCCCACCAGGGACAGCGGCGGGATGATCGCGTTGACGCGCGAGCCGTCGGTGAGGCGTGCGTCCACCATCGGCGACGACTCGTCCACGCGGCGGCCGATCGGGGCGATGATCCGATCGATGATCCGCATGACGTGGTCGTCGTTCTGGAACACGACGTTGGTCAGCTCGAGGCGGCCCGACCGCTCGATGTAGACCTGGCGCGGGCCATTGACCATGACCTCCGAGATGGACTCGTCGCGGAGCAACGGCTCCAGCGGCCCGAGGCCGATGATCTCATCGGTGATCTGCTCCAGCATCCGCACCCGTTCGGCGCGGGTGAGCGCGAGGCCCTCCTCGTCGATGACCTTGCCGAAGATCTCCTCGATCTGCCGGCGGACCTCCACCTGGTTGGACAGGTCCAGCTTCGGGTCGAGGTCCTGGATGACGCGGTTCTGGATCCGGAACTTGACATCCCGGAACGACTCCCGGACGGGAGCCTGCGTCATCAGGCGCGGCGAAGTCGGCGCCGCCGGGCTGCCCGGCGCGCCGCCACCGGAGGCCGGGACGGGGACATTGGACCCGTCGGGCGCACCGCCCGCGCCGGGACGGGCGCTTTCGATCCGCTTCAGGAGGGACATCGCCTACACCCCTTCGGCCCCGAGGGGCCCTAGCACACGCTGCCGCATCATCGCCACGCGAACAGCGACTTCTTCTGCGCGGCCTTCCTGGAGGGCTCGCCGGCTACCGCCGGCTTCGTCCCCACGACCGCCGAGGCGAGGCGCAGGACGTCCTGGGACACCTGGGCCTCCCGGTTGGAGAGGAAGAACGGCACGCCCCGGTTGAGGGCGTACACGACGCTGCGACCGTCGGAGACGATCGTATGATCCACGCGCCGCCCGATCGAGTGCTCCACGTCCGCGACGCGGATGCCCAGCGACGAGTCGGCGCGGTTGAGCACGAGACGGACCTTGTCCGCGTCGTAGCCAAGCTGGTCTGCCACCTCGAGGAAGAGGCGGATGTTCTTGATCGACGTGATCTCGAGCGACAGCATCGTGAGCACGGTGTCCGCCAGGTCGAGGATCGCGAGGGTCGTGTCGTTGAACGACGACATGCAGTCCACGACCACGAGGTCGTGGGTCATCCGGAGCGCCTCGATCATCCGCTTCGCGCTGGCGGGCGTGATCAGCTCGGCCATCTCCGGGGAGGGCGGCGCGAGCAGCACCCGGATGCCGGCGGAGTGGCTGATCACGAACGTGTCGATCGACTCCACCTCGCCGCCGCCCTCCAGCTCCGGGAGGAGGTCGGCGATCGACTTGTTCTTGGGGTTGAGGTTGAGCAGCACGCCGACGTCGCCGAACTGGAACGAGGCATCGACGAGGCAGGTGCGCTGGCCGAGCTCGGTCGCGGCGGCGACGGCGAGGTTGACCGCGAGCGTCGTGCGCCCCACGCCGCCCTTGGGGCCGAACACGGCCACGACGCGGCCGGGCTCGCCGCCCTCACGGTCGTCGTCCTCCCGCCTCGGCGTGGCGCCGGTGCCGTTGCCGGACGGCTGGACGGCGATCCGGGACTGCTTCTCGCGCTCGCGCGTGTAGACCTGCCGGATGGAGGACGTGAGCTCGTCCGAGGAGAACGGCTTGACGAGGAACTCACGCGCACCTGCCAGCATCGACCGCCGCAGATAGTCCGCCTCGCCCTGGACCGACATCATCACGACCGCCGCGGTGGGCACCTCGGCGGACAGTCGCTCCGTCGCCGAGATGCCGTCCATGTCCGGCATGTTGATGTCCATCAGCACGACGTCCGGCGTGAGTTTCGCCGCCAGCTCGATGGCCTCGCGCCCGGACGCCGCCGCCCCGACGACCTCGATGTCCGTCTCGAAGCCGAGCAGCTTCGCGAGGTGATCGCGGGTCTCCGGGATGTCGTCGACGATGAGGACGCGGATCTGGTCTGCCATGAGAGGGTTCGATGTGACCTCAGTGGTCGTGAGCCTGGTATGAGCGGCCCGGAGGGCCGAAGGCGATGGGCCGGCGTGTCACCGGCCCATCGGGTCGCACGAGCGGGCGCGAGGCCCGTGGGGAGAGCGGGGTTACGGGTTCGCCGGCTGCGCCGGGAGGATCGCTTCGACGAGCTGCGGGATGAGGACGCCGTAGTCGTCCACGATGCTCTTGAGCGTGATGCCGGTGGTCGTCGCCGGGACGATCAGGGTCGGGTCGAGCGGGAGGCCGGTGACCGGGTCGCGGAAGTCGTCGGCGCTCCGGAGAACCAGCGAGATGCTGGCATCCACCTGGGCGTACTTGACGACCTCGGCCTGCTGGGCGTCGAGCGCCAGGATCACGATCTGCTGCTGGCCGGTGAGGGCCGTCTCCGGGTCCTCGGTGGTGCCGGTGTTGTCGCCGGTCGCCTGCGGCGGGGGCGGGAGCAGCGTGCCCAGCACCTGCATGCCCTGGAGCAGCAGCTTGACGGAGGTCGAGTTGAGGCCGGACACGACCGTGATCGAGTCGTCCTCAGGGTTGAGCGTCACGACAGGGAACTTGTCCCCTGTGAGCGCGATCAGCAGGTCAACGTGGTCGCCCGCCTTGGTGATCGTGCCCACGCCTGACACCTGGTCAACCTGGAGCGCCATCGCGACCTTGCCCGCCGGCACCTCGATGTTCGCGATGCTGCCCGAGGACCCGGTCAGGATGTCGGTCGTGATCGCCTGGCCCGCGGTCACGCTCTGGCGGGCCGTCTGGCCGACCACGAACGATGTGTCCGCGAAGCCGTTGGTGAGCTTGTCTGCGATGGGCACGTCCTTGTAGCCGAGCTGCTCCTCCTGGATCTTGGCCCCCAGGGGGATGTCCACCGTGGCGATCACGAACTTCGCCGTGGTGGGCTCGGCGGGTGTCCCGCCGCCCCCTCCGCCGCCCCCTTGCAGCGTGACGAGGATGAGGACGAAGGCGACGACGGCAAGGAAGATCCCGATGAGCAGGACCAACCGGTTCGAGCGCTTCAACGAATGTTCTCCCCGAGTCGTGTGACAGGTGGCACCACTCTAGCACCGGGATTCCGCCCCGCGACCGCCCAAAAGGGCTAGGACCGTTGGGAGGAATTGGGCAGAGCCGCTGCGTATCGTAAGGTCGTCTGCAAGGCCCGCAATAGGGCGGTTGCCGCAATCGCGCCGGTGCACTGGTGCGATGCGTCCATGAACGGACAACGGCCCGTCGGCGACAGCCGGCGGGCCGTTTGCGTGCGTCGAAGAGCTACGTCACGGAATCGATCGCGTTCCCGATGACGCTCAGCTTGTTGCTGATCTGGGAGCCCATGAAGAGCAGGGCGACAATGGCGACGATGGCGATGAGTGCAAGGATGAGCGCGTACTCGGCCAGCCCCTGGCCGTCCTCGTCATCCTCCTGTGCGTCGCGTGCGAAATATACCCGCACGTTCGTGATGAGCCTCGCGAGAAGCACGGTGTCGATCACCTCCCTCCGGGGCAGATGCCCGGCCGAGAGGCTGCAACGCGGACAGGTGCCCGCGCGTGCCGCCCCCGGTTTCTGGCCCAACATTAGGGCCGGATGCGATTCGTGCAACTGGGCCGATGGTCACCGTTGGTGCCACGGGGAACCATCGAAAATCGAAGCGCCGGCTGCCCGGGTGGGCAGCCGGCGCGTCTCTGCGACTATTGGGCTGTCGACCTTAGATCGAGTTGCCGACGGTCGAGAGGATCTGCGAGACCTGGTTGCCCAGGAAGATCAGGGCGATGATCGCCACGATCGCGATCAGGGCGAGGATGAGCGCGTACTCCGCCAGACCCTGGCCTTCCTCGTCACGAGTGATGAGCGAAATGAGTGCATTGAACATTGATGGTTTCACCTCCTTCCCCTTGGAGTCCGCGATTCCTCGCGGCCACGGCACGGTATGCCGCTGCTGTTCGCGTGTCAACCCGTCCAGGCAGCGCTGCGGTGCGTGACTGCACCTGCTCGTGCCACCCGGGATGCACGAAGGCCGCCGGCACTGCCGGCGGCCTTCGACGCTTTGACCGGTGGGACTAGATCGAGTTCCCGACGGTCGAGAGGATCTGGGAGACCTGGTTGCCCAGGAAGATCAGGGCGATGATCGCGACGATCGCGATGAGGGCGAGGATCAGCGCGTACTCCGCCAGACCCTGGCCTTCCTCGTCCTGGCGAATCGAGGCGAGGAACGAGGTGATGAGCGCCATATGGTGCCTCCCGAGATGAGTCCGCCCCGAAGCCCAGGGCGCGCCCAACGTAAGAGGTCACGCGGCTCACGCCAATGGGACGATGGTCCTGCCCCG
>MGOE01000076.1:7484-7645 GCA_001797035.1 Chloroflexi bacterium RBG_16_72_14 | reverse complement strand
CCGCCGAAGAACACGATGATCGTGAGGGCGAGCAGGACGGACAGGCCCAGGATCAGGGACGTCTCGAGGATCCCCGGCCCGGCCTCCCCCTGGCCCCGCGCCTCGCTCACTTGTGGGTCCCGCCCGAGACCGCCGCGGCAGGCACCACCAGCCGCAGCTCC
>MGOE01000076.1:3248-7468 GCA_001797035.1 Chloroflexi bacterium RBG_16_72_14 | reverse complement strand
TCTCGACCGTGGCGCCGATCGAGGCCGCCCGATCCGTCACGTCCCGGCGGACCGCGTCCGGCAGCACGACGATCGCGGCCGCCGTCGCGGCCTCCGCGGCCGCCTGCCGCGCGTCGTGGCGGTCCTGGATCATCTGCTTGATCGCGTCCGGCACGTCCTTGTCGCCCGGCACATCGGGGAGCGCCTCCTCCACGGGGATCGCCACGGCCCGATGGGCGGACAGCCGCGCCTCCAGCTCGTCGGTCCAGTCCAGTCGCAGGCTGACCCGGTCCGGCCCCAGCGCCAGGTAGGCCGCCAGCGCCTCGTCCAGGAGCCGGAACACCGTGCTCTCCGCCTCCACCGGCAGCCGCTTGTCCTGGCCCGCCGTCTCGAACTCCACGGGCACGTGCGCGCGCCTGCCGCGGTCGCGCGCCGCGCGCCGGAGCGTGGGCATGAGGCCCAGGTCGTCGAGCACCATCGGCCGGACGTCGAAGATGAAGTTCTTGGTCGCGTCGAGGGTCTGCTGGACCATCGACACCAGCTGGTGGAGCTCGCCCTTGGCGTGGTCCGGGTCGCGCGCGACCAGTCGCTCCACGATCTCCGCCTGGAGCACGATGTTGGTCAGCGACTGGGCGGGCCCGTCATGCATCGCGCGGGCGATGTCGCGGCGCAGGTCCTCCTGGGCGTTGAGGACCACCCGCGACAGCCCGGGCGGGATCGCCTCCTCGCCGCCGCCGGCGCCGGATGGGATCACGATCGGAACGCCCTCGACGCCGTCGGCGATCGCCGCCACGGCCGCCCGGTGACGGGCCAGCGTCTTGCGCTTGCCCTCGAGGAGGTCCACCTGGGCCTCCATCAGGACCGCGCGACGCGTGAGCGCCACCAGCTGGGTGTAGGCGTCGGCCTGCTCCTTGGGGTCCGTCCGCTTGTCCGGCGGCGTGATGCGTTCCGCCGCCTGGGCCCGCTTCTGCTCGTGCCGGGTCGCCTCGGCGCGCGCCTGGCCGATGAGCATGTCGATCTCGACCAGCTCCCGGTCGAGCGTGGCCACGTCGGCGCGCAGACGGGCGGCGAGGGCTTCGCCCGGTCCCTGCGGCGTGTCGGCGGGTGTCGTCATCGCGCTGGCGGACTCCCCCGGGCTCGCGTGGTCCGGCTCAGTCCTCCGGCATCCGGATCCAGCCCTGGCGCATCGCGTACACGACGGCCTGGGTCCGGTCGTTCACGGACAGCTTGCGGAGGATCGAGCTCATGTGGTTCTTGACGGTCTGCTCTGAGATGGACAGCGCGTAGGCGACCTGCTTGTTGGTCATGCCCTGCGCGATGTTGTCCAGGATCTCCACCTCGCGCGGCGAGAGCGGCGCGAAGATCGGGGCGGCCTCCTGGCCGTAGACGGCCAGCTCGCGGAACTCCTTGAGCACGCGGGACGCCACCGCAGGCTTGCTGAACACCTTGTCGTTGATGAGGAACTCGCCGGTCGCGACCCGGCGGATGATCATCACCAAGTCCTCGGGGGCGATGTCCTTGAGGATGAACGCGGCCGCGCCGGCCTTGATGGCGTCGAACAGGGCGTCCTCGTCCTCCTCGGTCGAGAGGACGACGATCGCGGTCGCCGCAGCTCGCGCTTGATCCGCTGCGTCGTCTCGATGCCACCCGGCGACGGCAGCGAGAGGTCCATGAGGATGACGTCAGGGCTGGTCGCGAACGCCGCGTCGAGCGCCGTCCGCGAGTCGTCCGCCTCGGCCACCACCTCGAGGTCGGGCTCGCGCTCCAGGATCTGACGGATGCCCACGCGGAACAGGGCGTGGTCGTCCACGATCAGGATTCGCATCCGCTCGAACGACTGGTTCCGACGGTCCTGCCCACCGCGGCGGCGCTCGGGCCCCTGGTACTCGGTCATTCGCTCTCCTTTCGCGTCAACGGGATCGCGAGCCGGACCACCGTGCCCGCCTCCGGCCGCGAACGCACCTCGAACAGCGCGCCGATCAGCTCGGCCCGCTCACGCATGAACTGGAGCCCGAAGTTGCGACGCCCCCGGGCGGCCACGGCCCCGACATCGAAGCCACGCCCGTCGTCGCGAACCTCCAGCACCCACTCGTCATTGTCCAGCATCGTGGCCACGACGGCCTCCGCCGCGTCCGCGTGCTTGCGGACATTCTGCAGGGCCTCCTGCACCACCCGCAGCACCACCGTCTGCGCGGCCTCGGCAAGCTTCCCGGACGGCGCCCGGAGATCGGTCGAGATCCGCAACCCGGAGAGTGCGGCCTGCGTGGTCACCGTGTCCACGATGGATCCGTCGAGGCCCAGCTCCACGAGCACCGGCGGCCGCAGCTGGCCGATGAAGCCGCGCACGTCCCCCAACTCCCGCCGCAGCAGTTCGCGCAGGAACCGGAGCTCCGTGTGCGCCAGGCGCGGGTCGGACTCGAACACGCGCTCGATGAACTCCACCTGGAAGATCGCGTTGGACAGCGCCTGCGCGGGGCCGTCGTGGACCTCCTGGGCCAGCCGGGCGCGCTCCGCCTCCTGGGCCTCCACGATCCGCATCTGGACCTCGGCGCCGATCGCCGGCGCCTCGTTCGCGATCAGCGAGCTGTCGCCGCGCTCCAGGAACAGCCACGTGCTCTCGAGGTTCCGGATCGCCAGCTCCATCCGGGACAGCTCCGTCTCGTGGCGTCGGACCGTGGCCCGCGTCGTGCCCTCGTCCGCCCGCGCCCGCCGGAGGCGGTGGTCTGCGGCACCCGCCTCGGCCGCGTCGGCCGGGCCCGGCGCCTTGCCGGAGCCGTTCGTGGGCGCCGGGCCGCCCGCCCCCTCGAGCGCCGCCAGGTCATCGCGCACCGTCTCCCACCGGCCCAGGTTGTCGAGGTAGGCGGCCCGATACCGGTCTCGAACCGCCCGCAGCGCGTTGGCGCTGTAGGCCAGCGCCTCGACCGCCTCCGCGTGGAGCTCGTCGAACCGCGCGCTGGTGGGCTCACCCCGGGGTCCATCCATCACGCCGAGTGTAGCCGTGACGAAGCTCACGGCGAGGGCCGCCCGGCACGTAGCGGTGCGTCCGTGCGCGCGACCCCGGCACACACGATGCGGAACACCCGTGTCCCCGCCAGCGCCTCGGCCTTCGCCGGGTCCACCGGCACCGGCAGGCGGACCTCCTCGAAGCAGCGGGCGTCCGGATCGTTGCCGTCCAGGATCGCCGGCCAGCGGCCGTGGTCGGGCTTGGACACGATCAGCCAACGGGCGCCGAAGCGTGACGCGAGATCCAGGACGTCACCGGGTGCCTCCTCCGGCAGCGCGAGCGACGGCACCCGGGCCGTCTCGGCCAACCAGATCGGGAAGTCGTGGATGACCGGTGCGCTGCCGTCCAGGGGGGCGCCCAGCTCGGCCATCGACTCGGCGAGGGCCTCGTACGTGCGCTCGGTGGCGCGCGCTCCCGAGCCGACGCCGGGCAGCAGCACGAGCGAGAACAGGACCGAGGCGAACACGGCGAGCAGCGCCCCCAGCCACGCGACCGGTCGCGTCCAGCCCAGCCGCCGGCCCAGCGCCGCGATCCCGGCGTCGAGGACGCCCAGGGTGGACACGATCAGCAGCACGTGAACCGGCGCCGCGGCGTGGAGGAAGGTGCCCCAGGTCGTCGCCACGGGGAACAGCAGGCTCGTGACCAGGAACGTCAGCAGGCCCACCAGCACCAGCGGGCGGAGCGCCCGGTCTCGCGCCTGCCACGGCAGCGCCACGAGACCGATCAGCGATACCGGGATGCCCAGGAACAGCAGCACGTTGGCGAGGTTGTGCCAGGTGCCCTCGACGCGCATCTCGAGCAGCCGGCCGGGTCCCACGGCGAGGTATCGCGACAGGGTGGGCGGGTCGTTCCAGGCGAAGATGTCGAAGCCGGTCACGGACAGGGCGTTGGAGATCGCCTGGCCGGGGAGGGGGTTACCGAACACCGCCCAGTTCCTCGCTGCCCAGGGGGCGAACACCGCGAGACTGACGACGGCCACGACGCCGATCAGCCGGAGCCGCGTGACTCGTGGCTCGCCCCGGAGGCGCCATGCCAGCCACGCCCACGCCAGCGCGAGCCACACGGCCTCGTTGCGGGTCAGCGCCGAGGCTCCCAGCAGCAGCCCGATGCCGATCAGCCGCGGGTCCCCGAGGCGCGCGCCGCGCGGGTCGCGCAGCACCCGGGTCATGAGCAGGCAGGCGCCCAGTGCCAGCGCCCCGAACAGCATCGTGGAGTCCGGCAGCGCGGAGTGGAGGAG
>MGOE01000076.1:3070-3175 GCA_001797035.1 Chloroflexi bacterium RBG_16_72_14 | reverse complement strand
GAGGTCGGCGCCCAACCGCCAGGCGAGGACCGCGACCACAGCGCCGGCCAGCACGGACACGACCTGCGAGGCCCGCATCGCGGATTCGAGCGGTATCGGCCCGGG
>MGOE01000076.1:0-3049 GCA_001797035.1 Chloroflexi bacterium RBG_16_72_14 | reverse complement strand
GATGGCGGCGAGCAGCGACGGCAGCGGCAGCCAGACCTCGAACGCGGCACGCGGCAGCTCGAGCGGCGGCGTGCCGAAGCTCCACAGGGCGTCGGACACCAGCCCGCGCCCCTCGACGAGGTTCCGGGCCACGCCGACGTAGTACGCGGTGTCCTCCGGCTTCGGGAAGGGCACGATCGAGGCCGCCCACGCCCGCACGACGAGCGCGATCACGAACACGCCCAGCGCCGTCAGCCAGGCCTCGCGCCGGCTCATCGGGTGCACCGGTCGTCTCCGTCGGTCGTGCACACCGGGTACACGGCCACGTCCTCGCGTTGGAGGACCGGCGCTCCCACCCAGGCCGGCCGCCGACCCTCGATCAGGATGGCCTCGGCCGCGGGCACGCTGTCTGCCGCCTCGAGCACCAGCCACCGGATGTCGTACGCGCGGGCGACCTGCTCCACGGTCTCCAGTGGGTCGTTCACCAGCACCACGCCGCCACGCCCCGTCCAGTACCGGTAGCCCGCGGCGTCGATCGACATGACCCGGTCCGCCGCGGCCGCCCCGGCGTCGTCCAGGCCGGCCGCCACGGCCTGCATCCGGTCGCGCTTGCCAGCCCAGCCGCCGTGCACGGCGAACGAGCCGCCGATCGCGACGATGGCGACGAACGCGACGGCGGCGCCGGTGAACAGCCGCGAGGCCTGCGCGGCGTCCCAGCGCCGCCGCCGCCCGGACACCCAGGCGACCAGCACCACGACCCCCTCCAGCGCGAGCACGTACCCGTGCGGGGCCAGCGCCACGGCGGAGTGGATGAACGTCCCGCCCGGCACATGGACCGCGGATACCAGGGCGCTGAACGCGAACAGCAGGACGGCGTACGCGAAGTACGGCCCGAAGGTCGTGCTCCGCCGGTGGCGCCACGCCCCCGCGGTCATCAGCGGGACCAGGATCAGCACGCCCACCAGCACGCTGAAGATGAAGGCGGCCGCCATCAGGCCCCCGACGCGCGTCGCGAGCAGAGGTCCGATGCCCATGCCCAGCAGGTGGTCGAGGTTAGCCGGGATCGTGATGCTGTTCCATTCGGCGATCTCGCGTACGTACAGCACTTTGCCGGATGCCGTGGATGGCGAGAGCGAGCCGAACACGGCCAGCTGGCGCAGGTACCACGGCGCGACGGCCACGAGGAACAGGCCGATCGAGCCCGCCGCGGCCGCCCACGGGATGCGGCGACCACGGAGCCGGTCCCAGCCGATGGCCGCGACGAGGACCGTCAGGACGAGCACGCCGTCGTTGCGCGACAGCGTGGCCAGGCCCGCGAGCAGGCCCGCGAGCGCGAACGCACGCCCGTCGCCGTGCAGCCCGCGCGCGGCCAGCCACAGCGCGCCCGCCACCAGCGGCTGGTACAGCGAGAAGTTGTCGGGCTGGGCCATGTAGACGAAGGACAAGCCGGGCAACGCCGTCATCACGCCCGCGCCCACCGCCACGTAGCTGGGCAGCGCAGCGTCGCGGGCGATCGCCCAGGCGAGCGGTGCCGCGAGCGCGCCGACGATTGCGAACGGGAGCGCGGACGCCATCGGGATGGGCCCCAGCAGCCAGATGAACGGAACCTGGACCAGCGAGGCCAGCGGCATCCAATGGGCGTTTGACGGGATCGGCAGGACCGGGTTGGGCGGGATCGTCCCACCCACCTCGGGGAAGATCCAGATGAAATCGACGTTGAACCCGTTGCCCGCGGCCAGCTCCCGGGCCACGTTCACGTAGTAGAACGAGTCCGGGTAGGCGGGATCGGGGAAGCCGGCGGCGACGAGCAGTCGAGCCACCAGGGCGAGGGCGTACAGGGCGATCGGCGTCCGCACGGCCGGTGCAGCCTAGCACCGGGGAGGGCCCTGACAGGACGGTACGAATCGGCTATCCCGAGGCGTCCGCGAGGGGGTTCGCGCGAGGAACGAGGTCGGTAGAGTTGCCGTCGTGAGCCGCCGTCGCATCCGTGCCTCCGACCTCGGGCCGTGGCTCGTCCTCGGCGTGGTGGCGTGGTTCGGCATCGCGTGGATCGGCTGGGGGCTGTGGAACCAGGACCCGCCGCGGGCGGGGTTCGACCTCTCGCTCCTGCTCGACGCGGCGCGCCGTGTGAGCGCCAGCGAGAGCCCCTACGACCCGGCCATGCTCGCCGGCAGCGCGCCCGAGGCCGCGGAGCTGTTCTACTCCTACCCGCCGCCGGTCGCGCAGGCGATGACGCTGGTGGCCTGGCTGCCCAATGGGGTCGTGCTGGTCCTGTGGGCGATCGGGGCGACCCTCGGCGTGGGCCTGGTCGCGGCCGGCATCGCGAATGCCCTGGGGATGAACGGACGGCGGATGGCGGTCCGGGCGATCGCGGTCGTGCCGCTCGTGCTGCCGTTCGCCGTCGCCGTCGTGTTCGGCAACCTCGATGCCTGGCACCCGGCGGCCTACGGGGCGCTGCTGTTGACGGTGCTGCCCGGGGCGGGGGACCGCGTGCGGACGGGCGCCGGCATCGCCATCGCCCTGGTCTCGATCGCGAAGCTCCACCCGGCCCCGCTGCTGCTGTGGGTGACGGTCACCGTGCTCCGTGACCGGGGCGGCCCGCAGGCGCGCGTCCTCGCGGCAGCCGTCGTGACCGGGGTCGTCGTGGTCGGCGCCAGCCTGCTGGCCTGGGGCGTCCAGCCCTGGCTCGACTACGTCCAGGTCGTGCGCACCGGCGCCGGCGCGGGCCTGGTCGACCCGCGGAACATCGGCCCGGTCTCGCTGCTGGGCCAGGCGACCGGGATGGACGCGGCGGCGCTGCGCTGGGTCCAGGTCGCGGTGACGGCCGGGGTGCTTGCCGTCACGGTGCTCGTCGCGATGCGGGTGCGGAACCCGCTGGCGACCATGGGCCTCCTGGCCACGATCACCCTGGTGACGCTGCCCGTGACCTGGTACCACTACCCGGTTGCGTTGATCCCGGTGGCGATCGCGGTCACGCTCGCGCACCCCGCCGCGCGCCCGAGGGTCCTGCTCGCGGCCGGCATCCTCATGGTCGCGATCTCGTACCTGCCCCTCACGTGGGTGGCCATCG
>MGOE01000075.1:4580-7578 GCA_001797035.1 Chloroflexi bacterium RBG_16_72_14 | reverse complement strand
GTACGGCCAAGCCTTCGGCCTTCCGACCACCATGACCCTGTTCCCGCTGGTCGGCGTCATCACGACCTCGGCCACGGCCATCGTCTTCGGCGCGGAGATTTGGCAGCCGACTGACCTGACCCAGAAGCTCGATAACTGGATCCTGGTCGTGTTCATGCTGTTCACGCTCGGGGTCGCCACGCTGTCCACGAACGTTGCCGCCAACGTCGTGAGCCCGTCCTACGACTTCTCGAACGCGTGGCCGAAGAGGATCTCGTTCCGGACCGGCGGCATCATCACGGGTGTCATCGGCATCCTGATCATGCCCTGGTACCTGATCAGCGATCCCGGGACGTACATCTTCACCTGGCTCGGCACGTACGGCGGCGTGACGGGCGCCATCGCCGGTGTCCTGATCGCTGACTACTGGCTGATCCGACGGCGGAACCTCAAGTTGGCCGACCTGTACCGGGCTGACGGCATCTACCGGTATGCGGGTGGCTGGAATTGGCGGGCCGTCGTCGCCCTCGGGGTCGGGGCGTTCCTCGCCATTGGCGGTGCATACACGCCGGTGGGCCAGACGGGCCCGTTCCCGCTGGGCGGAGTCCTGCCGTTCCTCAAGTGGGACCTCACGTTCGGCGAGTTCGTGTTCAACCCGTACGACTACAGCTGGGTCGTGGCACTCGTCGTGGCCTTCGTGCTGTACTGGGCGTTCGCGAAGTTCATTCCGCAGAGGGGACAGGACCTCGCCTGATCCTGTGGCCGGCTCCGCCGGCCGACACTCGCCTCCTGGTCCGAAGGCCCCTCCGCACGGAGGGGCCTTCGGCTGTCTGGGCACCCGCCCGAGCCGGCCCGCGGTCCGGGTGCGCGCCCGAGCCCGCCCGCGTTCCGGTGCCCGCCGAGCCTGCCGAGCCCGAGCGACGGGCGCAAGATGAGCGCGTCACCGCCACACTGGAGACCGCCCGATGGCCGACGATCGAGCCGCGCAGATCCGGCGCCTGATCGACCCGCTGCGGGTCAAGCCGGGCCGCAAGGTCAACCTGCAGGCCGACTTCGACCCCGGGTACACGGCCGAGTTCGTCCGCAAGGAGGAGGCCAAGGCGACGCTCCGGGAGGGCGTGGAGCTGCTCGCCGAGTACCAGGAGCGGCTGGCCGCCCAGGACGTGTACGGCCTGCTGGTCGTGTTCCAGGCCATCGACGCCGCGGGCAAGGACGGCACGATCCGGCACGTGATGAGCGGTGTCAACCCGCAGGGTGTGGAGGTGACCAGCTTCAAGGCCCCCACCGTCCACGAGCTGGACCACGACTTCCTGTGGCGGGCGGCGGTGCGGCTGCCGGCCCGGGGCATGATCGGCATCTTCAACCGCAGCCACTACGAGGAGGTCCTCGTCGTCCGGGTGCACCCGGAGTTCCTGCCCGGCCAGCGGCTGCCCAAGGCGGCCACCGGCAAGGACATCTGGACCCGGCGGTACCGCGAGATCAACGACTGGGAGCGGTACCTCACCGACAACGGCACCCGGATCGTCAAGCTGTTCCTCAACGTGTCCCGGGACGAGCAGAAGCAGCGGTTCCTGGACCGGATCGAGGAACCCCACAGCAACTGGAAGTTCTCCGCGACCGACGTCCGCGAGCGGCAGCACTGGGACGCCTACCAGGAGGCCTTCTCCGAGATGCTGTCCCACACCAGCACCAGGTGGGCGCCCTGGTACGTGATCCCGGCGGACCACAAGTGGTTCATGCGGATCGCGGCGAGCGCGGCGATCCTCGGTGTGCTGATGGACCTCGACCCGCAGTTCCCGGTGCCGTCCGAGGAGGACCGCGCCGAGATGCTCGCGGCCAAGGAGGAGCTGCTCGCCGGGGGCTGAGTGGATTCCCCGGGGGCAGATGCGACGGGTGGCGGGCCTTGCCGAGTGAGGTGCCCGCGGGGCGCACGTCAGATCCCGGCCGCCTGCTGGGCAGGCGTCCGAATGGAGTACGCATCATTCCGCCTGCCCGGCAGGCAGGATCGCCAGCCCCGAGGCCGCTCCTTCGCGATCCTGCCCAGCCAACAGGCAGGATCGATAGGACCCTCATCGGCACGCCTGCAGGGCAGGCAGCCGTTGCGCCACTCGCTCCGGAAACAGCGCGCCACCGGCTGAGGGCGACCCGGGCCCGAAACGCACACGGCCGCGATGCGCGATGCCCGCGCGGGCGAGGGCGAATGCGGGCATGATCAGCACCTCGACCGAGGGACCGACCGTGGACACGCCCCGCTACAGCCGGCTGCGCGACCTGACCGCCGTCGTCATTGCCGCGGTGGCCTGTCCCGTCGCCGTGTTCGGCGGCACCAACCTTGGCTGCGTGGGGCAGGGGTTCAGCTCCCAGTGCGCGATGAGCGCCATCCTCATCTCGCCGCTGATGCTGCTCGCAGCGGGGATCGCGACGGGGATCGTCACGCGCGGCTGGACCGGCCTGGTCCTCGTGTTCACCGGCACCGTGATCGGCATGACCTCGATCCTGGTCCTGTCGTTCATTGCCGGGCGGCCGGTGCCGGTTGACCCGATCTCGGGCGCCATCGCGACGGTCTGGTTCTCTGCCCCGATCTCGATCGGCTACGGGATCGGGCGCGTGATCGAGCGGCTGTTCGCGACGCGCGACCAGGGGGACGGTCCTCCGCGCTGATCCCTCGCCGCGCAACGGGGGCGCCGCGGACGGCCCGCGGACGACCGCTGCGGGCTCGTGGGCTTGGCTCGGGTCAGGCGGTCAGGCCGCGAACGGCTCCCGCGACGCCGCGTCGATCACCGCGTCCGGCGGCGGGAGACCTGGGGGAACCGCGCGGGCTCGCGACGCACCGCGCCACCGACCGGGGCCGGCGCCGGGCGCTCGGGCTGCGCCGGCCGGGACGTCGTCTTGAGGCGCTGGAGCGCCCACACGACGTCGCCCGTCACGCTGTCGGGCACGCGCGTCCGGGCGGCTCGCAGCACCTTGGCGGCCAACTGTGGCTCGCCGCCGATCCCCGCCTGCTCGATCACGCGCACCG
>MGOE01000075.1:0-4555 GCA_001797035.1 Chloroflexi bacterium RBG_16_72_14 | reverse complement strand
GCGAGCCACGGGCGGACGCCCTCGATCGCGGTGGCCCCGTGGGCGGCGATCGGGTCACGCCACTCGATCCGCCGGTCGCGCGGCGCGGACTGGGCCTGTTCGAGTAACGCGGCCAGCTCCATCAGCTCCTCCGGTGTCCCCCGTTGTCGATGACCAGTGTATGGTACCGTCTCGTTCGCAATCTTGCAGTATTACGAAACAACGATAGATCGAACGCGGCCAACGCAGGGTTGGAGGCATCGTCGCCCGGCATGACACAGGGAACCCAGCGGCTCGACGACGCGGAGCGGCTTCGCCAGTTCAAGGCGGAGTTCTTCAAGGCGCTTGGGCATCCGCTGCGTGTCCGGATCCTGGAGCTGCTGAAGAACGGGCCGTTGAGCGTAACCCAGATCCAGGAGGCCACCGGGGTCCCCGCCTCGTCGGTCTCGCAGCAGCTGGCGGTGCTGCGGGGCCGGAACGTCCTCGCCACCGAGCGCCGCGGCACGACCATCATCTACAGCGTGCCGGACCCCGAGCTGTTCGAGTTGCTCGACGTGGCGCGGCGCATCTTCAACGCACACCTGAGCGACACGGTAGACCTGCTCCGCCTGGTCGAGGACGAGGGCACGGCCGTCGGAGAGCCGCTCGCGGCCGTCCGCTCGCGGTAAGCCGCACGCGCTGACGCACGCGCCGTCGATCAGGTCGCCTGGCGGGCGTGCTCGCGGGGGGCGGTGACGACGGTCAGCGGGACGCTGATGCCGGCGCGGAGCCGGCTGGGCACGTCCTGCCCCAACCACCGGGAGATGCCGGGTGGCAGCGTCGAGAGGATCACCTCGTCGACCTGCCGGGAGCGCATCGCGTCCTCGACGGCCGCCACCGGATCCTTCGACCCCACCTCGCCGGTCGCCGGGGCGCCGATCCCCCGGAGCCGCTCGAGGATCTCGGCAAGGCGCGCCTCCGCGGCGGCGAAGGACTCCCGCTCATCCCAGGTGAGGCCGTGACCGATCGGGGTTGCCGGCACCACGACGTGGAACGCCGCCTCGCCCTGCCGAATCCGATCCGCGATCGCCTCGGCGAGCGTGGGACTGGTGAACGTCTGGTTCACGACGATGAGATACGAGCGCATGGGACGCCTCCTGCGCAACTGCACCACGCATCACGGTACGCCCGCCCGGCAAGCCCGGATCCCCTCCTGGGATGTGCCCGTATCTGGCGTAGCGCGACCCCCCGCCTCGCTTGACCGTTCGGCGCGACCGCCTGGAATCCCGACACCGCGCGAAGACAGGTCCCTCACGACGCGGGCATCTTGCACCGACGTACCTCACCGTCCCGGTTCCTGCGGCGAAGTGGCAGCGGAGCGCGTGCAGGAGTGGTACTAGACGACGTGCGAGAGTGGTACTCTGCGGGACATGGACTACCTCACCAGGCTCGTCGATGGTCAGATCGACACGCTGCTGGCCGAGCTTCCCGCGATCTTCATCACCGGTCCTCGGGCGACCGGCAAGACCACCACGGCCGCGCGCCGAGCCGCCACCATCGTCCGACTCGATCGCGAGGCCGAGGCCGTGGCGGTGCGGGCCGATCCCGACGCCGCCCTGCGCGGCTTCCGTGAGCCGATCCTGCTCGACGAGTGGCAGGTCGTGCCAGGCGTGCTCGGAGCGGTGAAGCGGGCCGTCGATGCGGACCCGCGTCCCGGACGGTTCCTCATCACGGGCTCGGTCCGCGGCGATCTCGGCGGCGAGCTATGGCCCGGTACGGGCCGGCTCACCCGGGTCCCGATGTTCGGGATGACAGTCCGCGAGCAGGCAGGGCTCGGCAGTCGCGGCGTACCGTTCCTCGACCGGGTGGTCTCCGGTGCCAACCTGCTCCCGGCCGTCGATACCCCGGACCTACGCGGCTACCTTGAGCTGGCACTGCGCGGCGGCTTCCCGGAGCCGGCCCTGCGCCTCGGCGAGACCGCCCGACGCGCCTGGCTCGAGAGCTACGTCGAACACCTGCTCACTCGCGACGCCGAGCAGGTCGACGGGGGCCGGGACCCGGTTCGCCTGCGCCGCTATCTCGAGGCCTATGCGCTCAACACGGCCGGCATCGTCGATGAGCGCACGCTCTTCGAGGCGGCAGGCATCAACCGCCGGACGGCCCAGGCCTACGAGCGGCTGCTCACCAACCTGCTGGTCGTCGAGGCGCTCCCCGCCTGGACCTCGAACCGGCTCAAGCGTCTCGTGCTCATGCCCAAGCGCCACCTGATCGATCCCGCGCTCGCCGGGGCCGTCCTGGGTCTCGACGCCAACCTCGTGCTCCGCGAGGGCGACCTGCTGGGGCGCCTGCTCGACACGTTCGTGGTCGCCCAGCTGCGGGCCGAGCTCGCCGTCACCGCCGCAAGGCCGCGCCTGTACCACGTCCGCCAGCAGCAGGGCAGGCTCGAGGTCGATCTGCTCGCAGAGCTCGCCGGCGGCCGGCTGGTCGCGATCGAGGTCAAGGCCGACGCGGCCCCGTCGGCCGATGCCGCCCGGCACCTGGCGACCCTTCGGGACCGGTATCCCGAGACGTTCACCGCCGGGGTCGTGCTCCACACGGGTCCGCGGACCTACCGTCTCGGCGACAGGATCGTCGCCGCGCCGATCTCGAGCCTCTGGGGCTGACGCAGACGCCGAGGACCGCACCTGGCTGTCGATCCGCGCCGATCTCGTTCGAGGGTCGCGGCGAGCGCCTGTGGCCGCGATCCGGACGGGCCCGGAGCGGATCGATCCAGAGGAGGGGCTCGGCATCGTTCCCTACGTTCTGCTCGCCTACGCGGTTGGTCCGTCCTCGAGCGCGTCGTCCGCTGCCGCCGACTCCGCGCGAGGTCGTACGGCGATCACGATGAGGATGGCGACCCCGATGGCCACCACGGGCCCCGTCCACGGGAGCGCGAGGCCGTCACGGATCGCCCCGCCCCCCAGCAGGACCAGCCCGAAGCCGGCGAAGGCCAAGCCGAAGACGAACGACAGGACATCGAAGTCGTGGCGACGCATCACTGGTGGACCTCCACGGGAATCCGCTCGACCCAGATGCTGCCGATGCCGACACCGAGGTCAAGGACCAGCGTCGCGCCGCCCTCGGCGGCGTCCGCGACACGATCGGCCAGGCCCGTGCCCACATGCTCGCGCCCGAGCAGGACGAGCTGGCCGCCCTGGACCGTGCCGTTGACCTGCACGGTGGCGTCCCCGGGCACCATTACGTACAGGTCGCCGACGCCGACCCTGGCCTCAACGGTGACCGCCTCGGATCCCGCTTCGAGGGCGGTGAGATCGAGGCGCAGGCGACCGCCGAGCAGGTGGTAGGCCGGCTGGACCTCGGCGACGTTCTCGGGGCGGAAGGCATCATCCGCGATGCCGCCCTCGAGAGGCACGGTGAGGAAGGCCGAGACCGCCGCCGCCGGCAGGACGATGAGCCCGAGCAGGATGAGCAGGCGGGCGCGCCCCCACCACGCCCCGACGAGCAGCCCGACGCCGAGGGCGAGGAGCCCAGCGCCGAAGAACTGGCCCGGCACGACGCGGACCGGCGCGAGATTGCCGACGACGGCCAGAACGCCGAGCACGACCAGCACCCCGGCCAAGGCGTACCAGCCGAGGGGTGAGCGCTCGCGCGGCGGGGCGGCGACCGCGGGTATCCAGTGCGACGCGATCGCCGCCTCCATGATTGCGGCCTGGGCTGGAGCTGCCGTGAACGTGCTCGCCCTCGCCTCTCCCATCCGGGTCCGCCCGTGGGGGAGGAGGAGGATGACTCCGACGAGCACGATCGCGAGAGCCCAGAAGACCTCCGCCTGGACGTAGATGACGCCACCGTACCCGGTGACCCAGGGGCTGAGAATGGCGATCGTCGCGAACGCGAGGATCACGACGCCGAGTCGCCCCGCTCGTCCGGCCACCTGTCGGAGGGCCGCCTCGACGATCGAGTGCTCGTGCCCATCCTCGGGGACGAGCAGCCAGCCGAGCACGTACAGGACGAGCCCCGCGCCACCAAAGATCATCAGGCCGGCGAACGCGGCCCGAATGAGGACGGGGTCGACGTTCAGGTAGTCGCCGATGCCGCCGGCCACGCCGCCGATGACCCGGTCGGACGTCCGACGTCTAAGCCGGCGGGCAGCGGTGACGCCATCGAGGGGCAGGGCATGGTCGGGTTGCTCGGTTGTCATGGCGGCAATGGTCCGGGCACGTGGCTGCGGGCGCTATCGGGGATCTCCCCGAGTTGGACCCTGAGCCCGAACCGCCGTGCGCTCGGGGACATCACCGATGCTGCGAGCCCGAGTGGCTGTGCGAAGATCGATCGCGATGACCGAGCTCGATCTCCCGCCCGCCGCGCCGGAGTCGAGCGCGCCGTGGCTCGAGTCACGCGCCCCGCGCTCGACCCTTCGGCGAAGCGGCTCGAATCGGATGATCGCGGGCGTCGCCGGCGGCGTCGCCCAGCACCTGGGCGTCGAGCCGATCATCGTCCGGCTGGCCTTCCTCGTGCTCGGTCTCGCCCTCGGGTTCGGCGTCGTCGTCTACGCCTTGCTCTGGGTCCTCGCGCCAGCGGAGCCCGCGGGCTCAGCCAC
>MGOE01000074.1:7417-7625 GCA_001797035.1 Chloroflexi bacterium RBG_16_72_14 | reverse complement strand
TGGATCCGGGGTAAGCCGCCGTTGAGCGGCGCCTGCTGGAATGAGGCGATGCGCACCTCGACAGAGCGGGCGGCCCGCCGCACCGCGGACCGGGCCCACCGCGTGCTCGCCGAGGACCTCGAGCGGATCTGCGCCGACGCGGGCCTCTCGCGGGCCGCGCTGGCTCGCGCCGCCGATGTGGATGCCGGGTTCCTGGCGCGGATCCTCG
>MGOE01000074.1:4613-7386 GCA_001797035.1 Chloroflexi bacterium RBG_16_72_14 | reverse complement strand
TGCGCGCCTCACCGCCGCGCTCGGCGCAGACCTCAGCACTCGCGTCTATCCGAACACCGGTCCGGCCATCCGCGACCGCTATCAGGCACGGATGCTCGAGACGCTGCTCACCGGCCTCCATCCGCGGTGGCGCGCCTTCACCGAGGTTGCCGTGCGGCGCCCCGCTCGTGGTTGAATCGATGCCGCCCTGCACGACGCCCGGGCTCGGGTCCTGCTCGCCACCGAGATCCAGTCGGAGCTCCGCAGGATCGAGCAGCTCGTCCGCTGGTCCGGGGACAAGGCGGCATCGCTCCCCTCGTGGCAGGGCTGGCCGCAGCTCGGCGACGAGCCCGCGGTGTCGCAGGTCCTGGTCGTGCGGCGGACCCGAGCGACGCGTACCATCGCGGCCGAGTTCGAGCGCCAGCTGCGCGTCGCCTACCCCGCGCACCCAGACGACGCCCTCGCGGCGCTCACCGGTACGGCGGCGTGGCCCGGGCCCGCAATGATCTGGGCGGTGCTCGATGGCAGGGATACCCGCCTCGTCGCGGAGCGCTGACGGGCGCCGGGCCGCTGACGGGCTCGGGCCGCTGACGGGCTCGGACTTGCTTCGGAAGCCGCGAATCCGGGCGCTTCGCCTGCCTCCGCGGCATGGCAAGCCGGAATCTGACGCGATCGGGCCGGGCGGGCGGCCATGGGCGGGCGGAATCCGGCTTCGCGAGCAACGGACAGCGGTCGAGGACCCGAAATCGTTGCTTGGGAAGCAGGGCGCCTCGTGAAGGGCGGGTCGATGCGCCGCGTCGCCGGCCCCGAGCCCTGGCCACCAGCTGCTCGAACCGCTCGCGGCCCAGCTCCTGCTCCAGCACGCCGAACGGCGCATGCGCAAGCGGGCCGCGGCCGCGTGTGGCGCTCGAGAGGGCGAACAACACCGCCGAGATCCGGTCGGCGAGCCCCGTGGCGGCGCCGCGCGCGGACGCCAGCGGCCGACGTTGCGCCGGCGGGGTGCGCCGAGCTCGGATCGGCCAGGGTGCTCGCCACCGCGGAGATGCGGAAACCGGCACGCCGCCGAAGGCGTCACGGAGCTGGGACCGGACGGCGGGCACCGCCTCCCGCTCCCGCAGGACCTGGGACGGACCACACCACCATGAACGGACCCATCCTCAACCGCGATGGCCGCCGCGTCGGCTGGCTCGCGATCGCCGTGGTCGCCGGCGTCCTCGTGGGCCTCATTGCCGGCCCGACACTGGCCGGCGCCCTCGCCCCCGCGCCCACCTATCCCGCGACCGCCGGCGCCGCCGGTGACGAGACGCCCGAGCACACCATCGCCGTCGTGGGCAGCGGCAAGGTCACCGTCGTCCCCGACCAGGCGACGATCCGGCTCGGCGTCGTCCTCGAGCGCCCGACCGCGAAGGCCGCCCGGCAGGCCGGGGCGGCGGCGATGACCAAGGTCGTCGCAGCCATCCGCAAGCTGGGCATCGAAGAGCGCGACATCGCCACCTCGTCCGTGTCGCTGGGCCCGATCTACGACTGGCGCAACAACACCCAGCGCATCCGCGCCTACCAGCTCACCAACATCGTGACTGTCACCGTCCGCGACCTCGAGAAGCTCGGCGACGTGCTGGACGATGGCGTGACCGCCGGCGCCACCTCCGTCGAGGGGATCACGTTCGACGTCGCCGACCGCAACGCCGCAGAGGCGCAGGCCCGCGAGGCCGCCGTCAAGGACGCCAAGGCCAAGGCCGAGACCCTGGCCACGGGCGTCGGCGTCCGGATCACCGGCGTCGCCTCGATGAGCGAGTCCGTGTCCACCCCCATCTGGTACGACCGCCAGTTCGCGGGCGCGGCCGTCGCCGAGGACGCCGCCACCCCGATCCTCGCCGGCTCGACGGACGTGACGATCTCTGTCTCGGTGACCTTCCTCATCGGATAGCACGTCAGGATCCCGGGCGGCCCGAGTCAGCACGGGCCGCCCGATCCGCCGCGGTACGATGCGGGCTCATCTCCCGGGGGCGTCGAGGACTACCGATGAGCGTTGACGGCATCCGGGCGCAGGTCGAGGCATTCGCGGCCGCTGTAGCGGCCGGTGGCGAGGCCGGCCTGCGGGCATTCCTCTCCGACGACTACTTCGGGCATTCGCGCCGGCCCGACGAGCCCTCGCAGGCCGACCGCTGGGCGACGCTCGTCCCGGACGTCGTCGCGGCGCTGCCGGACCTTCGCGTCAGCGTCGATGACCTCGAGCGCGACGGAGACCTCGTCCATGTCCGCGTGGCCGCGGAGGGGACGCACACGTCGGAGCTGTGGGGCGGACCCGCGACGGGTGCCAGGGTACGGCTGGAGCTCCCGCTCACCCTGCGCGACACGGGGCACGGCTGGGTGGTCCAGGCGGACGTCGCGCCCACCGCGATGCTCGGCACCCTGCGCGAGCTGGGCGTCGTCCCGCCGGCCGACCAGATGCACCTGCCGCCGCGCAATCCGATCCGACCGCCCGAGTTCCTGCTCAAGCTCGCGTTCACCGGCCAGGCCCAGGACAAGCCGTGCAGCCACCTCGAGGACGCCATCGTGTTCGAGCCCAGCACCGACGCATGCGCGCAGTGCGTGGCCGCCGGCGGCTTCTGGCCGGCGCTCCGGATGTGCCTCGTGTGCGGGTTCGTCGGCTGCTGCGACACGTCGGTCAGCAAGCACATGCGCCAGCACTACGAGGCCACCGGCCACGCCATCTTCCGTTCGATCCGGATGCGCGAGGGCTGGATCTGGTGCTACGAGGACGCCGCATTCTTCGAGCGGGCCGTCCTCGATC
>MGOE01000074.1:4416-4595 GCA_001797035.1 Chloroflexi bacterium RBG_16_72_14 | reverse complement strand
AGCCTGTCGTTCACGGAGCACAAAGCGATGGCATACATGGCCCAGCAGGCGGTCACGACCGCGATCCGCGACGCGTTCCGCGAACGACCCGACGCCCTCGCGCAGGCCGACGAAGCCGCCCGCTTCCGTGCCTGGCTGGCGTCGCTCCCGCTCGAGCCCCAACTGATCGCCTCGCTGGT
>MGOE01000074.1:3909-4407 GCA_001797035.1 Chloroflexi bacterium RBG_16_72_14 | reverse complement strand
CGCGGCGCTCGAGGACGGGCTTCGCGAAGCCGACCGCCTGCAACGCCGTGACCAGCCCGGTCCCTGATCACCCCGAACAGCGGTGACTTCCCGCGCGCGATGCGTGCGCGCGTCCGCAAGGAGGGCGAGAATCCCCTTCACGAGCGGAGGAGCACTGCCATGCGGATCGTGGTCACGGGCGGCAGCGGCAAGGCGGGTCGGTGGGTCGTGAAGGACCTGCGCGAGCACGGCCACGACGTCCTCAACGTGGACACCCGCCACGACGGCAGCGCCTTCGGCCTGTGCCTGCTCGCCGACCTGACGGACTACGGCCAGGCGGCCGAGGCCCTCGGGGGCGCCGACGCGGTCGTGCACCTGGCCGCGATCCCCGCCCCGGAGCTGCGCCCGCCCGCGGAGACGTTCCGGATCAACGCCCTGTCCACCTACAACGTGTTCGCCGCCGCGGAGGCAAACGGGCTCCGCCGGGTCGTGTACGCCTCGAGCGAGACCGTGCTCGGC
>MGOE01000074.1:359-3901 GCA_001797035.1 Chloroflexi bacterium RBG_16_72_14 | reverse complement strand
CGACACCCCGCCGCTGTTCGCCCCCATCGACGAGACGATCGAGGTCCGCCCGGAGACGAGCTACGCGCTGTCCAAGGTGGTCGGTGAGGCGATGGCGACCCAGCTCAACCGTCGGACGGGGATCCCGGTCGTCGGCCTGCGAATCTCGAACATCATGGAGCCCGACGACTACGCGCTGTTCCCCTCGTACTGGGACGACGCGACGATCCGCAAGTGGAACCTGTGGGGCTACGTGGACTGCCGGGACGTCGCGCAGGCCTGCCGCCTGGGCCTCGAGGCCCCGGTCGAGGGCGCCGACGTGTGCATCATCGCGGCCTCGGACACGGTGATGACCCGGTCCAGCACGGACCTCATGGACGAGGTGTTCCCGCTGGTGCCGATGACGCGCCCGATCGAGGGCCGCGAGACGCTGCTGTCGATCGATCGGGCCCGCCGCGTCCTCGGCTACGAGCCCGGCCACTTCTGGGCGGACCACGTCGCGGCCCCCTGAGCGCCGCCCCACGGACAGGGAGCGGCCCCGGGATGACCCGGGGCCGCGGAGGAGCCGGAATCGGCCTGCGCCGTTACGTGGCCGGGGGCGGGGCTGGAAGGATCACGCCCACCAGGTCGGCGGGCGGGCCGGCATGTCCCCGGTAGTGCAGGTAGAAGGTCAGGCCCTCGTAGGCGCCGCTGCCGACCATCCAGCTCGCGCCATCGGCCTCGGCCTGCAGGCCGTCCCAGTAGGCGGCCCTGAACGACCCCTCCCAGGCGCCGTCTGCCGTCTCGATGCGCATCGTCCCCCACTCGAAGCCGACGCCATCCGCGGTCGAGCCGACGGCACTCAGGTGCTGCGTGCAGCGACCGGTGACGCGCGGGTCGCTCAGCGCCAGCCCGATCCCCTCGATCACCACCCCGTCCACGCGGGTGAGCCCACCCTCGGTTGTCGTCGTCCCCTCGGACACCACAGCGCCCCCACTCGCGGTCCCCGTCACGTAAGCCGGGGCCATCGGACCCACGGACGGCGCCGTGGTGGGCGTCGCGACCGGGGCAGCAGTGGGTTCGGGTGGCGCCGGCGTCGCCGTGGCGGCGGCCAGCGCCGGCGCTGACGTTGGGGCCTGCGTGGGTGCCGCCGCGGCGTTACAGGCGACGAGGCCAGCGGTCACCATCAGCACGGCGAAGAATCGAACGAACGTGCGCATCATGCACCTCCTCGTCCTACGGAGACGGAGGCTCGCCACGGAGGATCGTGCCTAACAGGTCGTCGGGCGCGGATCTTCCCTGGAAGCGATGGTTGAGGTAGAGGGTCATGCCGGCGTAGGGCCCGCTCCCCTCGAGCCAGCAGGACAGGATGCCGGCCCTGAGGCCGTCCCAGATCGACCCCGTGCAGGTGCCCTCCCAGCCCCCGCCGGCCGTCACGAGCCCGAGCGTCCCCGAGGCGAACCCCAGCGACCCGGTTGCATCGACGCTGAGCTCGTACGTCCCTGTCCCGGTGACCCGTGGGTCGTCCATCTCGGTCACGACCTCGATGAGGACGCCGCGCGTGTGCGCGATGGCGTCCCCGTCGAGCGTGGTCGTGCCGGCGGACTGCTGGGTCGAGGTGCCGGTCCCGGTGACGTATGCAGCGGCATCCGGGGCGATCGTCGGGGTCGGTCGTGGCGTGGGCGAAGGCGTTGGTGTCGGTGACGGCGCGGCCGTCGGGGTAGCGACCGGGGTCGCGACCGGCCCGAGCCAGATGCGGACCGGGAACGGACCGCCGCCCGAGATGGACCAGCCCGCGAACGCGAGCAGCACCGCCGACACGGCGATCAACGACACCGGCACCGGGACCGCGCGACCGAGCACGGCCCACGGTCCCGTCCGCCTGCGCCCGATCGCCTGTCCGGCCACGGCGACGGCGTCCACGCTCGTGTGCGCGCGGTCCGCGAAGGCGTGGACGGCGTGCTCGAGGCGAATGTCGAAGGGGTCGAGCTCAGGCATCGGAGAGCTCCTTGCGGAGTCGGGCGCGGAGACGCGCCAGCCGCCAGCGGATGGTTGCCGCCGGTCGGCCGACAATTGCGGCGATCTCCTTCGAGTCGAGGCCCGCCTCGTAGCGCAACGCGAGCAGGGCCCGTTCGTCGGCGGAGAGATGGCGCAGCGCGCCCTCGAGGTCGAGGGCGTCGGCCCGGTCTGCCGGGTCTGGCTCGCCCGGATCCGCGACGCCCGGGTCGGCGCTGCCGAGGTCGAGCTGGACCACGGTGCCGATCCGCGCGCGTCGACAGAGCTGGCGAGCCTCGTTCGCGGCGACGGACACGAGCCAGGGCTTGAGTCGATCCGGATCGCGCAGCGAGCCCAGCTTGCGCCACGCGACCGCCCACGCCGACTGCACCGCGTCGTCCGCGACGTCCTGGCTCCCGCCGGACACGACGTAGGCGACGCGGATCATGTCCGCGTGGTACGCGGCGACGATGCGGGCGAACGCGACCGTGTCGCCGGCGGCCGCCAGCCTCACGATCGACGTTGCCGTTGCGGCGTCCCGCGCGATCACTTCCATGCCCAGTAGATGCCGGGGCGCGGGCAGGTGTTGGTGGCGAGCGAGGTGCTCGTCGGGCCGGAGTCTGGGCGCGGGCGCGCCGGCCGGCCAGTGCCGGAGGTCAACGGTTGACGCCGGTGGCACCGCCGGTCATACTAGCTACGTGACCGAGTACGACCCGCGTGCAGAGCGCGCCGAACCCCACTTTCCCACCGTGCGCGAGGCGCTCGAGCCGTACCTCGTGGCGACCGAGGGCGGCCCGTTCGCCAAGCTGTCGATCAGCGTCCCGGAGCGGCTCCTCGCGGTGGTCCGCGAGGTGGCGGACGAGACCGGCCAGTCCGTGAGCGGTGTCGTGGCGGCCAGCCTGCGGCGCCTCGTGGACGAGGTCGAGCAGGCCCGGCTGGACGCGGCGCTCGACGCGGACCGCGAGGAGAACCTCGCCTGGGCCCGTGCCGCGGCGCCGATGGACGCGCGGCTCCTGGCAGACGTCGAGTGGTAGGCATCGGCCATGTGGCGCCAGCCATGGGTCCGCGCAGGGGCGACATCCACCTTGTCCAGTTCGGGGATCTGGGCGGTCACGTGATGCGCGGTCCGCGCCCGGCGCTCGTCGTCTCCTCCGACCGGCTCAATCGGGGCGACGGCACGGTGCTCGTGTGCTCGCTGACCAGCCGCTCGGGCCGGCCGGCGCTGGACTGGGTGCCGCCCTACCTGGTGCGGGTCACTGGCCGGGAGTCGGGCCTCGATCGCGACGGCTGGGTCAAGTGCGACCAGCTGTTCACGCGCCCGGCGACCTGGCTCGGCCCGCGCCTCGGCCACCTGGCGCCGGACGCGATGTCCCGCGTGGACGCCTCACTCCGCTTCGTGCTGGCCCTGCCGTGACCGACGAGACCACGATCGAGATCCGGGACAACGGGGCGGCCCACCGCTACGAGGCGTGGCTGGGCGGCAAGCTCGCGGGCATCGCGGAGTACGAGCGGGCCGAGGGCCGGCTCGTGTTCGTCCATACCGAGGTGTTCGCCGGGTTCGAGGGCCGGGGCGTGGGCAGCCGGCTCGC
>MGOE01000074.1:0-315 GCA_001797035.1 Chloroflexi bacterium RBG_16_72_14 | reverse complement strand
CGCCACTGTGCCCGTTCATCGCCGGCTGGATCCGCGCCCATCCGGCCTACCGGGATCTCGTGGTGGGCATCCGCGGGACGGCACCGCGCCCCGCTCGGGGCGGAGACCAGGAAGCCGGCTGAGGAACGCGGCGGACACCTGACCGCGTTCGCGCTAGCTAGTCGCGCTCGCGCCTGGGTCTTGGCCAATCACCGATGGCCTGCGTGGTATCTCGCGTTCACGCCCTGGATCCTGGCCATCCACCGATGGGGCGCGTGGTAACCCGCCCGGTGGCGGCCATCCACCGATGGGGCGCGTGGTAACCCGCCCGGTGGC
>MGOE01000073.1:28455-33642 GCA_001797035.1 Chloroflexi bacterium RBG_16_72_14 | reverse complement strand
CGCCCAGCCCGCGCCCGGCTCCGGCAGCATCGGGCCAACGCCCGCTCCCGGCCCCACCACCCCGACGCCCGCGGCCGCGACGGGTCCAGGTGGCATCCCGGACCCGGAGACCGCTAGGACGGACATCGACTGGAACAAGATCCTGGCGGACTTCGGCCCGCCCGTGCGTACCGTCCTCGAGGTCGGCCGGCTCATCCCGGGGTGGGGCCTGCTGTCCGGGCTGGGGGCAGACTCGATCAACTTCGCGAGCGACCTCGCGGCGATCCCCAACTCCGAGAACGCCGACCTGGCCACCGGCCTGATCGTGTTCCGCAACTTCGTGAACATCGGGAACAACGGGGTCGGCCACATCCTGTACGTGAACCAGCTCATCCAGGACGGGCTTGCAGGGTCCGTGGTGGGCGCCGAGTTCACGCCCCTCACCGCCGCGGCCAACGAGGTGCTCAGCGGCGTGAAGGTGGGCCTCGACGAGGTCCAGATTGGCACCGACATCATCATCGAGGTCGAGGCGCTGTACGAGTCGAACCATGCGCCGACCTCGGCCGAGGCCGAGCAGTGGAGGGCCCTCGCCGACGGGTATGCCGCCAACATCCTCGGCGACGTCGTCAACCTCACCCTCGACGTGATCAGCCTGGCCAGCGCGGGCGCCGCCAATACCGCGGTTGTGCAGCAGGCGAGGGCGCCGCTGTCGCTGGCCGGCGCGTTCATGAGGAACGCGGCACCGAACATCATCTCCGGGATCAACGGCGTGCTGGGGGTCTGGCTCGGCAGCCTCATCACCGAGGGCCGGCACGCCTACGAGGGATCGCCGACCGAGCTTCGCAATCGGGCCCTGGCGTACGACGTCGCCGGCGGCTTCGTCGACGTGGAGTCCCTCCGGGCCCGCACGACCTACGACACGATCGACTTCGTCATCGAGGCCTTCCAGGCCTACGCCGACCAGCAGATCGAGCAGATCAACACGGTCGCCATGGCGCTCTCGGGTGGGAAGACCGCCTTCGAGCTCATCCGCGACTCGGTGCAGGCGGGCCTCCAGGACATGACCAGCAAGCTCGAGATGGTCGAGCGGCTCGGGGCCATGGCGTCCGACGCGCAGACGAACGCCGCCACGATCTCCGAGGCCTGCGCCGGGATCCTCGACACCCTCGAGAGCCTGGTCATGCCCGAGGTGGAGCTGCCCGAGGTGGAGCTCGGCGAGGGTGTCGTCGCGAATGCCGCCGAGGCGATCGCGAACGAGGCCGTCGCGGCGGCGAACGCGGCCATCCGGCGGACGATGGCGGTCGTGACGACCCGCATCGAGGGGATCAAGGACGAGATCCGCACCCCGGTGGAGGCGGTCCAGGAGCGGTCGGACGACATCGGCGAGTGGCTCGCGCTGCTCGCTGTCCAGTGCGCATCCATGGCCGCCACCCTCAACGGGCACATCACGAGGTTCAGCGAAGGGCTCGGGCGCTGCACCAACGCGGAGCAGGTGATCGACCTCATCATCGGCGAGATCAGCGAGCTGACCGGCATGCCCAGGTTCACGGTCCAGGAGATCCGGGACATGTGGCGCGAGGTGGGCGGGTACATCGACCAGTTCGTGGCGCTCGGCCCGCGGCTGCACCAGCGGGCGGCCGACCTGCGTGCCCAGGCCGACCTGGTCGAGACGGGCGCCGGGGGCGGCCCCACGTTCGCCCTGCCGCCGGGGCCGCCGGAGGGGCCGCCGCCCGGTGGACCGCCGGGATTGCCGCCGGGATTGCCGCCGGGCGCCGGCACGAGCGCGCCGCCTGTGACGGCGGTCGCCTGACGCCGCCCCTCGATCGCTTCGACCGCGGGCGGCTACCCCTCGTTCGCACGCTCGGCGAGGACCGCGGCCCGTCGCAGGTCCGCGCATCGTCGCACGCCATGGATGGGGACGTGACGCGGCGCATGGTATGATATGCACATGTTCACGGAGCGAACCCAGGTCCTCCTCACGCCCGAGCAGCGTCGTCGACTCGAACGGCGAGCCGCGGACGAGCATCGCTCCGTGGGCGCGCTCATCCGCGATGCCGTCGACGCCTACACGGGGTCGTCTGGGCGGTCTCGCCGCGACGCGGCGGACAGCCTCCTGGCCGCCGAGGCGCCCGTCGGCGACTGGGAGGCGATGAAGCGCGAGATCGAGCGCGGCGCGACGGCATCGGGCGAATGACGGCCGTCTTCCTGGACACCGCGGTGCTCATGTACGCCGCCGGCGCCGAGCACCCGCTGCGGGCACCGAGCCAGCAGATCGTCCGGCTTGTCGCGTCCGGCGACCTGGAGGCGACGATCTCCGCTGAGGTCGTACAGGAGGTCCTGCACCGGTTCGTCGCCATCGGGCGGCCGGAGCTCGGTGCCCGGATCGCGCGCGACGCGCTCGACCTGTTCGATCCGGTCCTCCCGGTCACCCACGCCGTGATGCACCGGATGCCGGCGCTCGCCGAGCGCTATCCCCGCCTGAGTGCTCGCGACCTCGTCCACGTCGCGACCTGCCTGGAGTCCGGGATCGGCTCGATCGTGTCGCCGGATCGCGGGTTCGATGCCGTCACCGAGATCCGGCGACTCGACATCGCCGACGGCGCCGCAGGCTGACCGGCCGCGCTTCCCGGGCAGGACTGGCCGGCGGCCGTAGACTCCTCGCATGAGCCGGATCCGGGCCCACCGGCTGCAGGCGGCCGATCCATGGTCGGGGACCGGGCGGTCCCGCGCCCACCCCGCCCCGTGGACGCTGTCCGCGCGCGCCGCCACCGCCGACCTGCTGGGCCTCGGTCGTGGGCGTGTCGCCCTCGGGGCGCAACGGCGCCGGGAGCCGGCGCTTGAACTCGCGCCACACGGCGGCGCGTGCCTCGTCGGCGGTCGCACCGGTGACCGGCTCGCCGGTGACCATCGCCGTGATCGCGGCGGCCACCCGGCCCCAGGTCATCTCCCACCCCCGATCGATGTCGGCGACGTGCTCGTTCTCGCCCTCGAGGATCCGGTTCGACCAGGCCTCGGTGACGTCGAGGATGTGGCTGCCGGCGCCGTACGCGCGATCGCGCTCGCGGCCGATCTCCAGCGGACGGCCGGCAACCGCGCCCTCGGTCAGTTGGTCGGGCTCGCTCGGACCGATCGCCGCAAGGAGCCGCCCGACGGGGCCCGCGAGATCATGGAGGCGGGCTCGGGCGGGGCGCGCGGCCTGACGCGCTCCTCGTACGTGGCGAATCCGCCGATCTTCCGCATCGGACGGGTGGACGGGACGGGGGGCACCTGGACGGCGAAGCCGGCCCCGGTCCGTCTGCCGTCGCTCGACCACGAGGTCTTCTACCCGGCGCCGGGCCGCCACCGGCTACGCGCGTACGGCGCCGGCAGCCACATCCTCGACGTCACCGAGGCCTGGTCGAACCGGATCCTCGAGGGCGAGAACGAGCACGTCGCCGACATCGATCGGGGGTGGGAGATGACCTGGGGCCGGGTGGCCGCCGCGATCACGGCGATGGTCACCGGCGAGCCGGTCACCGGTGCGACCGCCGACGAGGCACGCGCCGCCGTGTGGCGCGAGTTCAAGCGCCGGCTCCCGGCGCCGTTGCGCCCCGAGGGCGACACGCCCACGACCGAGGCCCAGGAGGCGAAGTGGGGCGCCGAGGACCGCTCCACGATCTTCCGCCAGCTGATGAACGAGTCGAAGCGGGCCCGCGACACCTCGGGCTGGCACACGCCGGACCAGAACCTCAAGGCGATGGAGGGCGACGACCGCGTCGACGAGCTGGCCGACGGGCGGTCGCGGATCCCGGGGACACCCTCGGATCGGCTGATGCGGGAGGCCTGGGACCGCGTGACCGGCGGTTAGGGCCGAGTCGCCCTCGTCGCGACACGGCACGGCCCCAATGCTGACGGGGACCAGGCGGGCAGGCAGCTGGAGGGGCGATGGCGGCGATCGAGCAGCGGCGGGTCATGTCGAGGGCCGAGGCACGGACCCGCCGGCCCGTCCGCTTCCCGGCGACGATCTCACCGCTGGGCTGGGTGTCCGCGTTGGTCGCGGTGGTGCGGCTGGCGATCACGCTCCAGCCGCTCCTCTCGCCGGGCGCGCTGGACGCGCCGCGCTGGTCCGACGACGCGAGGTTCCTGATCGGCGCGCTGGGGGAGGCGGCGGTGATCGGGCTGCCGGCTGCGGTCGCCCTGGGGTTCCCCTCCGCGCGGCGGCGCAACCGGTGGCTGTTCCGCGGGGCCGTGCTGCTCGCCCTCAACCCGCTGGCGGGCATGGCCGTCCGATGGCTCCAGCTCCGGGTTGCCGAGATCGCCGACCCGTTCGTGGAGTCCGTGTTCGATCCGGCCACGCCGCTCGGGCTATCGCTGGCCCTCCTGTCGCTGTCCACGGCGTTGATCGCGATCGCGGGCGCGTGGTCGCTGTCGGACGGGCTCGACGAGGCGGGCGCGAGCCCGAGGCGCGGGGTCCTCCCTGCGGCGGCGTTCGCCGGGGTCGCGGTGGTCGCGGCCATGTACCTGCCGTACTTCACCTTCGACGAGACCAGGCTGGTGTCGGCGGACTTCGCGTTGGACATGGCGGGGATCGGGACGTCGGCGATCGTGATCGCGCTGTGGTTCGTGATCGCGGCCCGGCTCGCGGTGGGCTGGGCGGACGGCCTGGGGCCGCGGGTGGCCTGGGTCGTGGGTACCGCGGCGGGCGCGCTGCTCGTGGGCAGCTTCGTCGCGTCCGCGGTGATCGGGCTGGCGGGCGGCTTCGAAGGGGACGACGGGCGCATCGTGGTCCTGTCGCTGATGAGCCCGACGGCGTGGATTCTCCTGTTCGCGGCCCTCGCCCTGGGCCTGGGCCGAGGCTGGCCGCAGCGCCCCCACGGCTACCGGCTGGGCTCGACCGACGCGGGGTGACCGTTGGCTCGGCCGCTGCGCCCTCCCTCCAAGGCATGGGCCCGCCTGTACCGTTCGGCCTCCCGGACCACCCGAGGGTCCCGGGCGACTCCGGTCCCAGGTCCCTTGCCCGGACCCGGGCCCGCGGCGACGCTTGGACAATGACCCTGCCGGATCCCCGGCTGCTCGTGGAGGCGCCCGTGCGCCGCGCGCTCGCGTGGCTGATCCTGCGCGGCGTGGCGCTGGTCGGGGTGCTCGCCGCGCTCGCGGCCGGCCCGCACCTGTTCGAGCTCGACGTGGCCACCTGCGACCGCCTCGCAATGGCCGCCCCGGGGGTCCTGC
>MGOE01000073.1:27320-28424 GCA_001797035.1 Chloroflexi bacterium RBG_16_72_14 | reverse complement strand
CCTGCTCCGCGGGCGCGTGTCCGACGAGGCGCGCGCGGAGGCCTGGGACCGCGCGAAGGCCGTGGACGCGGACGACGCCTCGCTGGGCCTGCTGGTCACGGGGTGGGTCCCGGTCGGGCTGTTCGTCGCGTCGTTCGTCGTGCTCTGGCCGCACCTCACGGACGCGAACCCGGCGCTCGCGGCGGCGTGGGCGGTGTTCGGCGTGCCCACGGTCGTGCTTGCCTGGCTGGTGGCGAGCTCGACCTGGCTCGATGCCGCCCGCGACGGCCTCGCCCGCGCCGAGGGCGATTCGGACGCCGCCCTCCGCCGCTACTGGGCGAACGTCGGCCGCTGACGGCAGACCGCCGGCGTCCGCGACTTGACGGGCGGCGGCGGTGCCCGAGTCCGCCGCCGCCGCCCCGGAGTGGGTCAGCCCAGCTGGGCCCGGATCGCGCCGGGCGGATAGACCGAGCTGTGGATGTTCACGTAGAAGGCGGCCGGGTCGTCGTTGATCGCCCCCGCGAGGCCGTTGGCGGGCATGCACGCCCGGGTCATGTCGCTGCCCTCGAACGGGCCCGCGAACAGCGGTACGACGACCGGTGCGGCAACCCCCGCCGGCCCGCGGTGGATGTGTGCCGCGACGACGGTCCCGTCGATGTCCCACCAGCGCGTCGCGAAGCACACGACGTCGCGGGCGGGGATGACCACGAGGATCATGTAGCCCAGCGCGTCGGGGTCACCGCACACGGTGGGCGGGGCACAGGTCGCCGTCGCCTCCTGGTCGCCGGTGAGGGTGAGCCGATAGACCTCGGCCTGCGGGCCGGCCGCCGAGGTCGTCCCGACCGTGAGGCTCAGCAGCAGGGCGAGCGCGGCGAGCGTGGCGAGCGCGGATCGCGATGGTCGCACGTGGACCTCCTCTGGCTGGTCCCGATGGCATGGCACGCGTCGAGGTATACGTCCGTCCGCGGCTCGCGGATGTCGCGCGCACGCTCACTCCCGGTCGCGCGCACGCCCGCCGAACTTGACGAGATTCGCAACGCCGAGGACTTCACGGCCCGGGCCTGACCGCCCCCGGTGAGCCACCGTCGAGCGGTCGCTGCTAGCCTCGTCGCGTGCCCAGACTCG
>MGOE01000073.1:26834-27306 GCA_001797035.1 Chloroflexi bacterium RBG_16_72_14 | reverse complement strand
CTCGACGACCTCGACCCCGAGCAGCGCGAGGCCGTCCTCGCGACCAGCGGGCCGGTCGCGATCCTGGCCGGCGCCGGGACCGGCAAGACCCGCGTCATCAGCCGGCGCGCCGCGTACGCGATCGCCACCGACATCGTGCCGCCGGACCAGGTGCTGGTCGTGACGTTCACGGACAAGGCGGCGGGCGAGATGGTCGAGCGGCTGCGGTCGCTCGGCCTCCCTGGCGTGACCGCGCGGACGTTCCACGCGCACGCCCTGTCGCAGCTGCGGCACTTCTGGCCGTCGCGCCACGACGGGGAGCCGCTGCCGGCGCTGCTGGACTCCAAGATCTCCATCCTCGGCAGGCTCGCGCGCCAGCTGCCCGGCCACTACCGGTTCACGCCGGCGAAGGACCTCGCGGACGAGATCGAGTGGGCGAAGTCGCACCGCATCGGGCCCCGCGAGTACGAGCGGCTGGCGGTGGCCGGCGCCG
>MGOE01000073.1:26330-26806 GCA_001797035.1 Chloroflexi bacterium RBG_16_72_14 | reverse complement strand
GTGCGCACGTTCGACGGCTACGAGCGGGCCAAGGCGCGGGCGGGGCGGATCGACTTCGACGACCTGCTGGTCGAGACGGTGTCGCTGCTCGAGACCGACGGGGAGGCGGCGGTGGTCGTGCGCGCGCGCAAGCGCTGGTTCAGCGTGGACGAGTACCAGGACACGAACCCGCTCCAGCAGCGGCTGCTCGAGCTGTGGCTGGGGGACCGCGAGGACCTGTGCGTGGTGGGGGACGAGGACCAGACGATCTACACGTTCACGGGGGCGTCGTCGGGGTTCCTGACCTCGTTCGCCGAGCGTTGGCCGGGCGCGCGGCTGGTGTCGCTTGTCCGGAACTACCGCTCCACGCCCCAGGTGCTGGCGCTCGCCAACCGGTTGATCGCGGCGGAGGGGCGCGCGAAGCGGCTCACCGCGACCCGCGGGGACGGTCCGGAGCCCGGCGTGTCCCGCCACGCGAGCGCCGAGGCGGAGCTGGA
>MGOE01000073.1:6361-26316 GCA_001797035.1 Chloroflexi bacterium RBG_16_72_14 | reverse complement strand
CGATCCACGCCCGGCTGCGCGACGGCACCGCGCCCTCGGAGGTGGCGGTGCTGGTCCGGATGAACGCCCAGCTGGCGCCGATCGAGGAGGCCCTGACCCGGGCCGGCATCGCCTACCAGGTCCGCGGCGTGCGCTTCTACGACCGGCCGGAGGTGAGGTCGGCGCTCGCGAGCCTGCGCCGGCGCCCCGCCCTGCCCGAGCGCGGGTTCGCGCTGCCGGCCGCGGTCCGGGCCCGCTGGGCCGAGGAGGTGGGCTTCGAGGAGGACGGGATCGATGCGGTCGAGGGTGACGAGGCCCGCGAGCGGCAGGCCTCGCTCGAGACGCTGCTCGCGATCGTCACCGGTGTCGCGCGCTCGGACACCGCCGCCGATGCGGCGATGGTGATCACGGAGCTGGAGGCGCGCGCCGCGCACGAGCGCGAGGGGTCCGCCGACGGCGTCAACCTGCTCACGTACCACCGGGCGAAGGGGCTGGAGTGGGACGCCGTGTTCCTGCCCGCGCTCGAGGAGGGGAGCCTGCCGATCCGCCAGGCGCTGGACGATGACGAGGCTCTCGCCGAGGAGCGCCGCCTGCTGTACGTGGGCCTCACGCGCGCCCGCGTCCACCTCGCCCTCTCGTGGGCCGAGCGCCGCGAAGCGCGTGGTCGCGAGACCCGGCGTCAGCCGAGCCGGTTCCTGCTCGACCTGCGCCCGGCGCGCGCGACGCGGGTGCGCGAGCTGCCCGGCCCCACGCCCGCGCCCAGGGCGCCGAGGGCCGGCGCCGACGATGACCCGCTGTTCGCGGCCCTGCGCGAATGGCGGACCGGGCGCGCCCGCGAGGCGGCGATGCCGCCGTACGTGATCGCCCACGATGCGACGCTGGCGTCGATCGCGGAGGCGAGGCCCCGGACCCTCGCCGCCCTGCGCCGGGTCAAGGGCATGGGCCCCACGAAGCTCGAGCAGTACGGCGACGAGATCATCGCTGTCGTCGAGCGGGTCGCGGACGGCTGAGGACGTGAAACGGCTGAGGACGTGACGCGGCCCGCCGGCCTGGGGACGGCTCGGCAACCGCCGGGTCCGCGTCCGGGCCCGCGTCCCGCGCAAGGTGAGCCATCCGGCGGCGGGTTCGGCCCGTGCGTGCCACGCACGGAATCCGGACGTCACTGCCGCGGCCGTGCGCGCCACGCACGAACGCGACGCCAGAACGGGGCACGAAGGCCGATTCCAGGTGTCCGTCGTGCGCCTGACGCACGGCGACGACGTGGGGCACGCGAATCCGTGCGTGCGACGCACGGGGAGAGCCTGGGCGGACGGCCGGTTCGCGGCCGAACGCGGCCGAACGGCCGAAACACGGCCGGACACGGCCGAACACGGCCGGATGCGCGGGTGCGTGCCGGACGTGAACCGGCGGCGCCGTCGATGCCGACGACGCCGCCGGGGGCCGGCCGGTGGCGGCTACTTGAGGACGATGAACGCGTCGAGGTTCATCCGCCGCCCGGCGGAGTCGTTGACGATCCTGATCGAGTGCCAGCCGGAGGTCGTCCAGGACTTGCGGGCGATGATCACGCCCGGGACGGCGGTGGCGCTGCGGAGCGTCGGCCGGGTGACGAGGACCCCGTCCACGTACACCTTGACCCGCCCGGCCGCGCTGGTCCTGGGGGCGACGTAGAGCACCGCGCGCCCGGTGAAGCCCAGGCTCGCCCGGCCGCCGAAGGTGGGCGTGTAGCGGTAGCGGTCGCCGGACGCGGACGTCGTGCTGACGTTCGTCCACGTGCCCCTGTACCCGATCGAGCTGGAGCCCGGCGCCTGGTAGGCGACCATCGTCCGGGTGGCGGAGGACACCCAGTCGGACACGTTGGCCTCGTGGTCGGTCGCCCGGACCCGGAACACGAGGCTCTTGCCGAACGGATAGAACCTGGTCACGGTCGTGGCGCTGCCGGTGTACACCGGGGCGAACGCCGCACCGGCGACGCTGACCTCGACCTCGTACGAGGCGACGCCCACGCCGGAGTCCGTGGCGGACCAGGTGATGGCGAGCGGCGCGGTCTCGTTGACCCGCCCGGCCCCGAACGCGATACCCGGCACCGCCGCGACCGGCGCGGTCTCGTCCGGCCCGACGGTCACGGTCAGGGTGCCGGTGTCGGTCAGGTCACCGTCGCTCACGACATAGGTCACGACGGCCTCGCCCTTGAACGCGGCCAGGGGCGTGAACCGGACCTTGCCGCCGACGACGGAGGCCGCACCCGCGGCCGGCGCGACGTCCGCGGACACGAGCGAGAGCGTGTCGTCCTCGACGTCGGTGTCGTTGACGAGCACGTCATGGTCGGCCGGCCCGGAGGCCTGGTCGATCAGCGCGACGTCGTCCACGGCGACCGGGGCGTCGTTGACGCACTCGACGTCCACCGTGGCGGTCGCCGTGTCGGTGCCGCCGTTGCCGTCGTCCACCGTGTAGCCGAAGCCACCGACGGCGGTCCCGCACAGGTCCGCGTCCGGGGTGAACGTCACGCTGCCGGCGGCGAACGCCACCGTGCCGCCGGTCGCGTCACCGGCGTCGGCCACGGCCAGGTCGTCGCCGTCGACATCGGTGTCGTTGCCGGCCAGGTCGGCGGAGGCGAGCACGAGGTCGGTGTCCTCGGTGCCGGCGACCTCGTCGTTCACGGCCACCGGGTCGTCGTTCACGGGCGTGACCGTCAGGAACACGTAGCCGAGGTGGGAGGTCGTGCCGTCGGACACCGTGTAGGTGGTGTTGACGGAGCCGTAGTAGTCGCCCGTCGGGGTGAACGTGAGGTCCCCGTTGGCGACGATGGTCAGCGTGCCGCCCACCGTCAGCGGCGTGAAGCCGACGACGGTCAGGGGATCACCCTCGGGGTCGGTGTCGTTGGTCAGGACGTTGCCCGTGGTCGGGGTGTCCTCGGCCGTGGTGACATAGTCGAACCCCGGGCTGGGCCCTGCCCCGAGCGTCGCCGCCGGGACGATAAGGCCGGCGACCAGCAGGGCGGTGATCCAGCCGACGGCGAGCGTGCGGCGGTCGGTTGACCGGGCGCTGCGCGCAGCCGCAGCCAACACCCGAGCGAGTGCCATCGGTCCCTCTTTCAGTTCCCCGGCCAGCCGCGGCCGAGCTGGGGTCTCGCGGGTGAGATCCGGCGGGCACCGGACCACGCGGCCCTGCCGATCTCACCGGGGGACGCGCCATCGACCCCGGGGCGCAGGGTCGAACGGCGGCGGATCGGGCGGCGCGCCCGAGACGTCTGGGGCGATCCTGCCCGGTCCCGCCGGACCCCGGCTACGGGCCGGAAGTCCCATAGGTCCGGGCCCCGCCCGACCCCGGCTCCGCGGCTACGCGGCTCCGCGGCTCCGCGGCTACGCGGCGAGGTCCCTCCGCCGGAACGCCCACAGCGCCGCCAGCCAGCCGCCCACGGCGAACGCCGCGAACAGGGCCGCGTCACCCATCGGGAACACGCCCTCGTCGATCAGGGCCGTGGTCCCGAAGTGATGCCACGCCGAGAGCGGGCCGAGCCACGCCCAGTCCTCGGCGATCTGGGTCACGACGAAGATCGCGTACATCGCGACGAGCACGCCGCCCACGATCGCGGAGGTCGTGCCGCGGCTGAGGGTGATGACCGACAGCAGCGTGATGGGACCCGCAATCGCGAGGCCAAACGAGAAGCACAGCACCCCGCCGAGCAGGAAGCGCAGGAGGTCGAACTCGGCGCCCGCCAGCCGGCCGAAGCCCCACATCCCGACCACCGCCGTCACCGACAGCACGGCCATGACCACGACCTGGGTCCAGATCGAGGCGGCCAGGTAGCGGGCGCGGGACACCCGGGTCGCGAGCGGGAGGTCAAGGAAGCCGCGGTCGAGGTCGGCCGCCACGGCCCGGGTGCCCGTGAGGATGGCCGCGGTCGCCGCGATGATCGGCCATAGCCAGCTGGCGATGTAGGTCGTGAAGAACACGCCCGGGTCGGACAGGATCCCGTTCATGCCGAAGGCGGCTGCGAACCCCTCGGGGAACGCGTCCATGTACTGCTGGATGAGCGCGTCGTTCTCGCGCATGAACGGGTGCATGAGGCCCATCACGCCGCCGTAGGCGAACAGCGTCAGGCCCAGCCACACGATGAGCCCGCGGCTGCGCCGGAGCTCGAGGCGGAAGGCGATCACGAGCGCACCTCCTCGTGGTTGCCGGCGGACGCGCCGGTACCGAAGCTGGTCCGGGTGGCGCCGCTGTCGTCCTCGCGGTAGTAGCGCAGGAACAGGTCCTCGACGTCGGGCGTGGTGATCGCGATGTCCAGGACGTCGTGGGCCGCGATCCGGTCGAGCAGGGGGTCCACGTCGCCCCGGACCATGAGGTGGACCTCGCGGCCGGTCATGGCCGCCACTTCGACGTTGGGCAGGCTGAACGCGTTCGGCGCGGGCGGCGACGCGAGCACCAGGTTGACCGATCGCCAGTGCGCGCCCAGCAGCTCGCCGACCGAGCTCACGTCCACGATGCGGCCGTCCCGGATGATCGCGACCCGGTCGCAGGCCCGCTCGACCTCGACCAGGTTGTGGCTGGACAGGAACATCGTCCGGCCGTCGGCGCGCGCCTCCGCGGCCAGCGCCAGGAACTCGCGCTGCATCAGCGGGTCGAGGCCGCTGGTCGGCTCGTCGAGCACCAGGAGCGGCGCGTGGCCCATGAACGCGGCGATGACCCCGATCTTCTGCTTGTTGCCGCGCGACAGGCGGCGGATCCGGACGGTGGGGTCGAACTCCAGGCGCTCGGCGATCGAGCGCCAGGTGCCCCTGGGCAGGCCGCGAAGCGCAGCGAGGTAGTCGAGCTGCTCCGCGCCGGTCAGCTCGCCGAGGTAGCCCGGATCGCTGCCCAGGTGGGCGATGTTGGCGTGGATCGCCGGCGCCCGCTCGAACGCGGGCTCGCCGAACACGCGGACGTCCCCGCGGGTCACGCGCAGGTAGCCCATGATCAGGCGGATCGTCGTCGTCTTGCCGGCGCCGTTGGGGCCCAGGAACCCGAAGGCCTCCCCCTCGGCGACGGCGAAGTCGACGTCCACCACGCCGCGCCGGCTGCCGTAGAACTTGGTGAGGCCGGCGGCCTCGATGACGTGGTAGGTCATCGGACCCCTCCGTCGATGCCGCGACGCCACGCTGCGTCGCCCCGCCGCGCCCGTCGTCCGGCGCGCGCTGCTCCGGCAGGCCGTGGCCTGTCGTGGATCCGGGTCATGGTCCACCCGGGCCGCGACGCGCCGACAGGGACCTCCGGCCCGATCGGATGACCCCCGGGGTCCCGAACGGCACGGGGCCTCAGGCCGGCACGGGAGGGGTCCGGCGGGCGTCGGCGATGGCCTCGCGGGCACGGTCGAAGTGGGGGAGCACGTCCGCGTTGGGGGTCATCGACTCGATGTGCATGTCGAGCCACGGCCCGTGGTCGCCGGCCCAGGTGACGATCATCCGGGTGGGCAGGGCCAGGCCCTCGCGCCAGTGCCACTCGGCGTAGTCGGCGCGCCAGCGGGTCTTCGGTCCCCCGACGACCTTGTAGCGATCGGCCTCGAACGCGACCGGGAACGCCGGTCCGTCGGGATCGAAGTGGAGGACGCCGGTCTCGACGCCAGCGCCGAACGGCAGGGCGACGAGCGCGCGCGTGTCATCCACGGCCAGCCAGCGGAGGCCCGGCAGGCGAGCCCAGGCAGTGGGGAACAGCAGCGACTGCGCCCACAGGGCGAGGAAGGCGCCCTGGTCGATCTCGCGGCCGACGTCGGTCTGGCGCCCGACGCGCGTGATCCCGGTGCCGTCAACGTAGGCGTCGAGGCCCCGGATCGCGGTCAGCGGCCCGAGCCCGATCCGCAGGTCCGACACGTACCCCGCGCCCAGCTGGAAGCGCATCGTGCCGTCGCCGGGCATCCACAGCCGGTTGCGGCGGATCCGCAACGGCCCGGAGACCTCGAGCGACTCGACATCGTCCGTGCCCCTCGGCCAGGCGACCTCGAGCCAGCGGACGACGGGCAGCGGCAGCTCGGTGGAGCTTCGGTCGAGGACGGGCGTGGTGGCCGTGGTGGTCGCGATCGTGACGGTCATCGCGGTCACCGCGCGATCGTGGGCTGGAGGGTCGCGGCGCGGAGGCGCGACAGCCCCGCCACGGCGAGGATCACGAGGTCGAGAGCGACGCCCAGGATCGCGGCCGGCGACTGGAGGATGCACGCCGCGAGCGAGACCAGCGTCACGCCGACGGTCAGCGACAGGGCCCAGCTCGCCCGCCGCAAGACGCCGAGCGCCGCCACGGCGAAGGCGACCGCGAGCGCGAGCATCACGAGCCCCACGAGCCGCGTGCCCCCGTCGCCCAGCTCCAGCGTCCCCCAGGCGGCGCTGGTGGTGTACTCGAACTCGGGGTTGGTCATCAGCTGCCACGGGACGAGGAAGCCGATGACGTGGACGATGCCGTGCAGGAACAGCACGGCGGCGAGGGCGATGCGCAGGATCACGGGGGTGGTGCCTCCAGTCAACCCGGGACTGTGGCGCGTCCTGCCGTCGACGGACAGGGACGTTGGGCCCCTGCTTGACCTGCGCATGTCCGCTCTTGCCCGGCTACTGGCCCCCGGCCATGGGTCCTGTGGCCCGGTGAGGCGCCCGCTACGCGGCGCCTTCGAGCGCCTCCTCGAACTGGCTCGCGTAGAGCTCGTGGTAGAAGCCGCGCGCCGCCAGCAGCGACTCGTGCGTCCCGCGCTCCACGATCCGCCCCTGGTTCATCACCAGGATCAGGTCCGCGTCGCGGATCGTGGACAGGCGGTGCGCGATCACGAACGACGTCCGCCCGCGCATCAGCCGGGCCATCGCGCGCTGGATCAGGACCTCGGTCCGCGTGTCCACCGACGACGTCGCCTCGTCGAGGATCAGGACCGGCGGGTCGGCGAGGAACGCACGGGCGATGGTCAGCAGCTGCTTCTCGCCCGCGGACACGTTCGTCGCCTCGTCGTCGAGCACGGTCTCGTAGCCGTCGGGCAGCGTCCGCACGAAGTGGTCCACGTGCGCGGCCTGGGCAGCCTCCAGCAGGTGCGCCTGGGCGACGGTCCTGTCCTCGGCGCCGTACTCGATGTTGTCCCGGATCGTGCCCTGGAACAGCCACGTGTCCTGGAGCACCATGCCGAACGTCCGGCGCAGGTTGTCGCGGCTCAGCTCGCGGGTGTCGATCCCGTCCACGGTGATCCGCCCGCGGTCCAGGTCGTAGAAGCGCATCAGCAGGTTGACGAGCGTGGTCTTGCCGGCACCGGTCGGGCCGACGATGGCCACGGTCTGGCCGGGCTCGGCGACCAGGTCGAGGTCCTCGATCAGCGGCTTGTCCGGCTCGTAGCGGAAGGACACGCCCTCGAACGCCACCCGCCCGGCGGCGGGCTCGACGAGGACCGCCGGCGCCACCGGATCCGGGATCTCCTCCGCCTCGTCCAGCAGCTCGAACACCCGCTCCGCGGACGCGACCGCGCTCTGGAGCACGTTGGCGATCGAGGCCGCCTGCACGATCGGCATCGTGAACTGGCGCGAGTACTGGATGAACGCCTGGACGTCGCCGAGAGACATCTGGCCGGTGGCCACCCGCACCCCGCCGATCACGCAGATCGCGACGTAGTTGAGGTTGGAGATGAACGTCATCGCCGGCTGGATCGTGCCCGAGATGAACTGGGCCTTGTAGCTGGCCTGGTAGAGGTTCTCGTTCTGCTCGTCGAACTGGGCGATCGCCTGCTCCTGGCGGCCGAACAGCTTCACGATCGCGTGGCCGGTGTGCATCTCCTCGATGTGGCCGTTGAGCGTGCCGGTCCACTCCCACTGGGCCGCGAACTGCCGCTGCGAGCGCGACGCGATGAGCACGGTCACGACCAGCGATGCCGGCACGGCGAGCAGGGAGATGAGCGCCAGCAGCGGGCTGATCGTGAGCATCATGATCAGCACGCCGACGACGGTCAGCACCGAGGTGATCAGCTGGGTGAGGCTCTGCTGGAGCGTCTGGCTGATGTTGTCGATGTCGTTGGTGACCCGGGACAGGATGTCGCCCCGGGACTGGCGGTCGAAGTACGCGAGCGGCAGCCGCCCGAGCTTCTCGTCCACCCGCCGCCGCAGCCGGTAGACCGTCCGCTGGGTGACGCCGGCCATGATGTACGCCTGGGCCCAGCCCAGCAGCGAGCTCAGGACGTAGATCCCGGCCACGAACGCGAGGACGCTGGTCAGCCCGCCGAAGTCCACGCCCACGCCCGGCACGACGTTCATGCTCGCGAGCATGTCGGCGAGGTTGGTCTCGCCCTGCGTGCGCAGCCCCGCGACGATCTGGTCCTTGGGCACGTCCGCGAGGCCCATCTCGCCCAGCTGGCGGCCGATCACGCCGTCGAACAGGATGTTGGTGGCGTTGCCCAGGATCTTGGGTCCCACGATCGAGAACGCGACGCTGCCCACGCCGAGCAGCACGACGGCGAGGATCAGCCGGCCCTCCGGGCGCAGCTCGCCGACGAGGCGCCGGAACGAGCCCCGGAAGTCCCTCGACTTCGCGGCCGGCAGCTGCATGCCCATCATGTGGCCGGGCCCACCCGGGGGACCCATCGGGCGTCGGCCGCGCCCCGGAGCGTCGGCGCCGTGGCGGCCCATCGGCCCGCTCACGCGACCTCCTCCTCGGTGACCTGGGACAGCACGATCTCGCGATACGTCTCGCAGGTGCGCATCAGCTGATCGTGCGTGCCGATGCCGGCGATCCGGCCCTCATCGAGGACCACGATCCGGTCGGCATGGAGGATCGTGCCGACCCGCTGGGCCACGATGATCACCGTCGCCTCGCCCAGCTCGCGCGCGAGGGCCGCGCGCAGGCGGGCGTCGGTCCGGAAGTCAAGCGCGGAAAAGCTGTCGTCGAACACGTAGATGTCGGGGTTCCTGGCCAGGGCGCGGGCGATCGCCAGCCGCTGCCGCTGGCCGCCGGACACGTTGGTCCCGCCCTGGGCGATCGGTGCCTCGAGACGCTCCGGCATCTCCTCCACGAACTCGCGACCCTGCGCGATGTCCAGTGCCCGCCACAGCGCCTGGTCCGCGGCATGCTGGTCGCCGTAGCGCAGGTTGCTGGCGACCGTGCCACCGAACAGGAACGCCCGCTGGGGGATCACGCCGATCCGCCGCCACAGGTCCGGGCGGGCCATCGCGCGCACGTCCACGCCGTCCACGAGCACGGCGCCCGCGGTCACGTCGTACAGGCGCGGCACGAGGTTGACCAGCGTGGACTTGCCGCTGCCGGTGCCGCCCACGATCGCGGTGGTCTCGCCCGGGTTGGCGGTGAACGAGATGCCACGCAGGACCGGTTCCTCGGCGCCCGGGTAGCGGAACTCGACGTCACGGAACTCCACGTGGCCACGACGCAGCGGCGAGACCGGCGTGGCGGGGTCGTGGATCGCGGGCTCGGTGTCCAGCCCCTCGCGGATCCGGCCCGCCGACACCGCGGCCCGGGGGACCATGACGAACATGATCGTGGCCATCATGATCGCGAACAGGATCTGGATGACGTACTGGAGGAAGGCCGTCAGGTTGCCGATCGGCATCCCGCCGCCGTCGACCCGATAGGCGCCCAGCCACAGGATGGCGACCGTGCTCAGGTTCATGATCGCCATCAGCGACGGCATCGTGATCGCGAACAGCCGGTTGACCTCGAGGCTGGTGTCCATCAGGTCCCGGCTCGCGTCGTCGAAGCGTGTCTCCTCGTGACGGGTGCGCACGAAGGCGCGGATCACGCGGATGCCCGCCAGCGTCTCGCGCATCACGAGGTTGATGCGGTCCAGCTTCAGCTGCATCGCCCCGAACAGCGGGATCGCCCGGCGCATCACGAAGCCGATCAGCGCCGCCATGATCGGGATGATCACGAGCAGGATCCCTGTCAGCGGCACGTCCTGGCGGAGCGCCATGATCACGCCCCCGATGGTCAGGATCGGCGCCGAGACCATCACGTTGAGGCTCAGCAGGACGACCGTCTGGACCTGCTGGACGTCGTTCGTGTTGCGCGTGATCAGGCTGGCCGCGCCGAACTGGTTGACCTCGACCTGGCTGAACGTCTGGACCTGCCGGAAGATCGCGCTCCGGACGTCGCGCCCGAAGGCCATCGAGGTCCTCGCGCTCCAGTAGGCGGACACCACGGCTGCGATCGCGAGTGCGAATGTCACCAGCAGCATGAAGCCGCCGGTCCGCAGGATGTAGTCCGTGTCCCCCTTGGCGACGCCGTTGTTGATGATGTCCGCGTTCAGCTCGGGGAGGTAGAGGTTCGCGATGGCCTGCACGAGCAGGAGGACCATCACGAACACGAGCGGCCACCGGTATGGCGCCAGGTAGCGGCGGAACAGGGCGATCACCGCGGCGCCTCGGCTGGGGAAGGGATTCCGTGGAGGCGCTCGCGCGCTCTGCGCAGGGCACGTGCCCCGAGCAGCAGGGCGGCCAGCTCGTCGTCCGTCAGCTCGTCGAGGATGGTGGCGACGTGGTCCCGTCGCTGGGCGGCGATCCCGGCAAGGAGCTCCCGGCCCGCTGCCGTCGAGGCGACCCGGATGACGCGCCGGTCCTCGTCCTCCCGGCGCCGCTCCACCAGGCCCCGCTGCTCCATGCGGTCGACGATGCCGGTCGCGCTGGCCTGGGACACGTCGAGCGATCCGGCGAGGGCGCGCATGGGGATGGGCCCCTCCTCGTCGAGGACCGCCAGCACGTGGAGGTGGACGAGGCTGAGCGGCCCCGACGGCCAGCGCCGCAGGTGGCGCATCACGCCGGGCGGCGTGTGCGCGGCGAGCTCGTCGAGGAGCTCCCCGACGATCCGTGCCCGGGCGTCCTGCGCCGGTGTCTCGACCACGGTTCAGGCGACGTAGATGGTCAACATCGCCTGAAGCATATCCGACGGCGTGAAGCGATGTCCAGCACCCCTCGCCGCGAGGTCAGGGCCCGGGGATGAACCGCATCACCGACCGGCCGACGATGATCATTACCGACCCGTCGGCCAGCAGGATGCCCGCCCCGGAGGCCCCGGGCTCGGGCACCTTGGGCAGCTTGGTCCACGCGTCGGTAGCCGGGTCGTACAACCGGGCCGCCAGCGACGTCCCGCCCTCGACCTCCATGCCCGCGTTGTTGCCGCCGGCCACCAGCACGCGGCCATCGCGGAGCTTCACGGCGCTGGCGCCCAGCCAGCGCGGCCCGGGCGAGGTGTAGGTGCGGTACGGCTCGTCGTTCTCCCAAGCAGCGAGCCATGGGGTCTCGATCTCGCGCCAGGTGCCGCCGTCCGCGTCGAAGCGGAAGGACCGGGTCTCCTCGCCCTGGTGCTTCGCCCACTCGCTCCGGCCGATCATCACCGCGTCCCCGTCGTCGAGGGCGACGAGTGTCCCGGGGCTCAGGCCGTCGCCCCCGGTCTCGACGTCCCGCACCCAGGCTGGCACGCCGAGCTCCCGGAGCTCGTCCCAGTCGATCCAGTGGGTCTCGTCGGCGAGGGACCATCGCCCGGTCTCCGGATCGTAGGTCTCTCCCGAGCTGTAGGTCTCCCAGTCGATGCCGGTGATCTCATCCGCCGTCGAGCCCGCGACCAGCACGCGCCCATCCGCGAGCGTCACGGCCGGCGCCCCGGCGCGCACGTAGCGCATCGGCCGTGCCTTCGACCATTCGCCGGTGGCGGGATCGAAGATCTCGGCCGTGGCGAGCCCGTGCCCGTAGGGAGGGACCTCGACGTCGGCGATGGGGGGCACGAACGCGGCGAGCGTCGCGGTCCCGGCGCCACCCGTGCGCGCCGGGCCGGTCCAGGCGAGGTCCGGGGGCGTCACCATGCCCCAGTCCTGTTCGATCGCGAAGTACCCCCCTGCGACCAGGACGCGCCCGTCCGGGAGTGCGGCGATCGAGGGCGCCGTCCGGGCCTGCGTCATGATGCCCACCTTCGTCCAGTCCCCCGTGGCCGGATCCCAGGCGTACGCGCTCGAGAACGACTCGCCGATGCTGTTGATCCCGCCTGCCACGAGCACCCGGCCGTCTGCCAGCCCGATCGCCGCGAACCTGCTGCGCGCCTTGTTCAGGCCCGAGGTCGCCGTCCACTCACCGGTGGCCGGATCCCACACGGCGGCGCTCACGCCGTTGTCGCTGATGAGGAGCACCCGCCCGTCCGCCAGCAGGACGGGAAGCCCCGGCCTGGTCGAGCCCGGGAGCTTCGAGGTCTCCCAGCGCGGACCCGGCTCGGTCGGTCGCGGCGTGGCGGTGGGGTTCGGGATCGCCGTCGGGTTGAGCGTCAGTGCCGGCGTCGGCGTGACGATGGGCCGCGTCGTGTCGGGCGCGGCCGGACTCGGGGTGCCCGTCGCGTCGCCACAGCTGACAGCCGCGAGCGCGACCGCCGCGATGAGCGCGAGCAGCCTGACTCGCCGGTCGGTGGGGACGTTTCGCATTCGACTCGCTGCGCGCATCGCGAACCTCCGTCGGTTCTGGCTATGTCGGCAGCCGGAGGAGATCCGGCCACAGCGTGGCCGCCACGTGACCAAGGACGAACGAGGCGGCATTGGCTGAGACGGCGACAGCGAACACCCGGCGCGTCGAGACCCCGGGAGAGATCGCCCAGTAGAAGACCGCCTCGGCGGCCACCGCCCACGTCTCCGCAGCGACCGTGTACGCCATCGTCCCGACCAGGAACAGCTGCGTGAACACGAACCACACCGCCTGGTGGGTGGCCAGGTTCGCGAACACCAGCAGCAGCGCGAGGCGCGGCAGGCTCACGGTCGCGCCGCGGAACCCGGCCAACACGATCGGGCCCTCGACGAGCAACGTGAGGACAAACGCCGGGAACCATTCCTCGATCGGGAAGAACATCCGCGGGCACGATGCGCCGCATCGGGCGGCGCGGCAAGTGGGGATCTTCACGTGACACGCCGGGGCGCGTCCAGCCGCCCCGCGGATGGCGGAGCATGGTCCGGGGACGGCGGCGCGATGCTCGCCAGGCGGTTGAACGAGCGCATCACGTGCGATTCCACTCGCCCGGCGGCGCATCTGGCGCATGGCCGGGGCGCGCGTGGGCCGAACCGTCCGCCGGGCGGCGCAAACCGCACACGGTGGGCCGCTAGGACCGCTGAGCGAACGAGTCGCGCGAGCCGGAGCGAGAGTGCGCGCGCGACGCTCGCGCGCTACCCGGTGATCGCCCTGCGGAAGCGCCAGGAGGCCAGCCCCAGAAGGACGACGGCGTACCCCGCCAGCACGGCGATGTTGAGCAGCACCGTGTCGATGCCGCCACCGTCGCGGATCAGCGACCCGAAGGCCGTGATCGCCCAGGAGTGGGGGATCGCCTTCGCGATCGTCTGCATGATCTCGGGCATGAACCCGAGCGGCACCATGGCGCCGCCGAGGGCGCCCAGGGCGAGGCCCGCGAACACGCCCAGCGAGGAGGCCTGCTCGGCGTTCTCGCTGATCGCGCCGATGAGCATCGCCACGCCCGCCCCGACCAGGCAGAACAGCAGGATGATCACGCCCGCCGCGATCGGATCGCCCCACGAGACGCCGAACACCGTCGCGGTGAGCACCACGACGAACAGGGCCTGGAGCAGCGCGACCAGGAACCGGCCCGCCGTCTCCCCGACGACGATCGTCGAGACCGAGGTCGGGGTGGACACCATCCGGCGGGACACGCCGAACCGCTTGGTCTGGACCAGCTGCCCGGCCGCGGTCATCGACGTGAGGAACGTGAACAGCAGCAGCTGGGTCTGGGCACCGTACGTGAACTGGCCGAAGCCCTCGAACATGAACTCCTCGCCCACCCGCTCCACGTCAACGGCGATCCCGGCGACTGCTGGCCGGCGCGCGGCCGCCACCTCGTGGGCCGCGTCGTACGTCCCGGCCTTGACCTGCGCCGCGGTCCGGGCGGCCACCACCAGGGTCGCCTGCTCGGCCACGGCGGCCTCCACCGGTGCGCGGTAGCCCTGGGTCACGGCCTCCGTCGTGCCCAGGAAGCGGATCTCGACGAGGTCGGACCCGGTCAGCTGCGCCCCGTAGTCGTCGGGCAGGACGATCCCCGCCTCGACCGTCCCGCGCTCGACGGCGGCCAGCAGCGCGGCCTCGTCCGGGAAGTCGCGGAGCACGAACACGGACTCCTCGCCCAGCCGCGCGACCAGCGCCTGCGCAGCCGAGTCGCCATCGGGTGCGACGACGCCCAGGCGGGCGTAGCCCGAGCCCCCGAACTGGAGCCCGAGGGCCACGATGATGATCGTGGGCAGGATGAAGATGAAGAACAGGTTGCCCCGGTCGCGGACCTGGCGGAGCAGGTTCGTCCACGCGATCGAGGCGACCTTGCGGAGGTCCAGCGCGCTCATCGGGCCGCCACCAGCCGGCGCGCCCGGGCGTACCCGATCCCGCCCGTGACGAGGCCCATCGCGAGCAGCACCCCGACCGCCGGCAGCGCGTCGGCGACGGTGCCGCTGCCCTGCATCTCGGACAGGCCACGCAGGAACCACGCGTGCGGGGTGACGAGGCTCAGGGTCTGCATCGCCTCGGGGGCCTGCGCGGTGGGCGAGAACGTCCCGCCCAGGATGCCCAGGGTGATGGCCACCGCGGAGTTCGCGGCGCCGGCCCCGTCGAGGGTGCTCATGAACGAGGTGATGAACGCCGTCAGCCCGATGGCGCTGATCACCGCCGCCAGGACAACCAGGGCGACGCCGATCGGCGGCCCCCAGTCGGCGCCCAGCCCGACGGTCGTCGCGGCAACCAGGATCGCCATGGCGACGAGGCCCGTGGCCAGGCTCGCGATCGCCTTGCCCAGCAGGACCGTGCCCGGCCGGATCGGTCCGGCGAGGATGCGCGCCAGCGTGCCCTGCCGCCGTTCCTCGAACAGGCTGAGCAGCCCCGCCTGGGCGGCGAAGAACAGGAACAGGACCGCCATCGCCGCCGAGAAGTAGGTGGACCAGCCGAGCTGGCGGAGCGTGGCGTCGCTGTCGACCAGCGACAGGGCCGGCTCCTGGGCGAGGGCGATGACCTGGGCCATCTGCTCGCCCTGGGGCTGGGCGCCCTGGAGGTCCTCGACCGTCAGCAGCGCGAGCTGCACGCCGGCCACCCCGTCGGCGAACCGGCTGGCGACCGACCGCGCGATCTCCGTGGCGAGGCCCGCGTCCCGTGCGCCCAGGACCGTGATCGACGTGGGCTGGCCGGCCGTGATCGCGGCACTGAACCCCACCGGGATGACGAACGCGGCGTCGCCCCGCCAGCCCTCGGTCGTCGCGGTCTCGACCGCGGCCCGGGCCTCGTCCTCCGTCGCCCGTGTCTCGATGGTCGCGATGCCGGCCTCTGCCAGCCCGCCCAGGACGCCCTCGCTGAACGTGGCGGCGAGCGGCCCGCCGTCGAGGTCCGCGACCACGTAGTCCGCGTGGAACTCCGTCGTCCCACGCAGCAGCAGGCTGAAGATGAACGCGAGCGCGAGCGGCGCGACCACCGCGAACAGGATGACCGACCGGTCCCGCAGCCGTTGCCGCAGGTCCTTGGCCGCGATGAGCAGCGCCGTTCGCATATGAGCTCCCGGCTACTCGGCCGCGTCGCGGAGCGCGCGCCCGGTGAGGTGGAGGAAGACGGCCTCGAGGTCCGGCTCGACGACCTCGACCCCCTTCACGTCCGCCTTGTCCTCGGCCGCCGCGATCAGCCGCGGCAGCGCCTGGCGGGCCTCCGCCACGAGGATCTCGATCGAGCTGTCCTTCGCGTCGGCGCGGACGACCCCGGGCACCTGCGCCACGTCCGCGGCCGCCCCGGCGACGTCGCCCGTGACGGTCAGCCGGACGGTGTCCTGCTCGCCGATCAGGGCCACCAGCTCGCGCTGCGTCCCCTCGGCACGGATCTCACCCGCGTCGATGATCCCCACCCGGTCACACAGCCGCTCGGCCTCCTCCATGTAGTGGGTCGTGTACAGGATGGCCATGCCGCCCTTGCCCAGCGCGGCGATGCTCTCGAGGATCGCGTTGCGGCTCTGCGGGTCCACGCCCACCGTCGGCTCGTCGAGCAGGAGCAGCCGCGGCTGGTGGAGCAGCCCGATGCCGATGTTGAGCCGGCGCTGCATGCCGCCGCTGTACTTGTCGGTGCGGTCGCCCGCGCGGGCGGTCAGGCCGATGGTGTCGAGGACCTCGGCGATGCGCGACCGCAGCCGCGCCCCCTGGAGGCCGTACAGCCGGCCGAAGAACTCGAGGTTCTCGCGCGCCGTGAGGTCCGGGTAGAGCGCGAGGTCCTGGGGCACGTAGCCGATGCCGGCCTTGGCCGCGACCGCGCCCACGTCGATCGGCGTGCCGTCGAGCGTCACCTCGCCGGCGTCGCGAGCGAGGAGGCCGCAGACCATCGAGATGGTGGTGGTCTTGCCGGCGCCGTTGGGGCCCAGGAGGCCGTAGGTCTCGCCCTCGGCGATCTCGAAGCTGACGCCGCGGACGGCCTCGATCGACCCGTAGCGCTTTCGCAGGCCGGTGGCCCGGAGGACGGTGGTGGACATGTGGATTCAGACCCTCCCCGTGCGTCGGGCGACGCGCACGGGGGACATCGTGGCCAGCGGTGGTGTCGGGCGCAAGTCCGAACGGCCCCCACTCGCTCCGGCCGTGTCCGCCGCAAGTGCCGAAGGTGGCCGGGCAGCCGGGACCGGCCCCTGTCGTGATGCGGCGGTGGCGGGGGACGCTACCGGACCGCCACCTTCAGGTTCCCGTACGGCACCCAGCTGTCGGGCCCGAACACGTCCTCGTTGAGGCCGCCGATCTGGACCCAGTAGGTCGTCCCGACCGCCGTCTCGAACGTGACCGCCGACTGCAGGGTGCGCCCGACCGGCTGGAGCGGGACATCATCCACGCAGGCGACGGTCGCCGCGGCGTCGGGCGTGCCGGCATACGCGGCGACGACCGTGTCGAAGTCACTGCCCGCGGTGTCCACCGTCACCGGGGAGCCGGTGCCGGCGATCCGGTACCAGACGGTGTGCTCGACCGGGACCTGGAACGACGTGCCGTCGAACGGGTCCGTGAACAGGAGGCAGGAGTAGTCCGCCTCGCTCGGGACCTGGGCTCCCTTGGTGAGCAGCGTCTGGCGGAAGCCCGCCTTGGCCGTGATCGCGCCCGACGGCAGGTCGTTGGCCGGCCGCTTGCCGGACGGCTTCGGGCCGCTGGACGGCGTGTCGACCCGCTTCGCCTCGCGCATCGTCGCGATGCACGGCTCGAGGCTGAACGTGCCGATCGAGGTCACGACCTGGCCGCCGACGTCGAGCACCACGCCGGTGTTTCGCTCGAACCCGTTGCTGCCGCGGAGGGTGTAGCTGAACGTATCGCCCGTGTCGACCATCGACACCGTGGCGCTGCCGGACGTGCCGAGCGGCTCGCCGGTCGCCGGGTCGTACTCGAACGTCTCGAACGAGGCCACCCCGTCCTCGTCCGCGGCTCCGGCGCCGTCGAAGCCGACCTCGGCGCCCCCGCTGTCGACGGCAGATCCGAAGAGCGACAGGATGGCGGTCGCGGTCCCACCATCGCCGAGCTCGATGAAGCTGTCGATGAACACGAACGCGGTGTCGCCGTCATCGTTCTCGAGCGCACAGGTGCCGCCGATGGCCGTGAAGGTCGACACGAACGCGTGGGGCAGGGTGATGAAGGTGTCGATCTCCACCTCCTGGCCCCAGCAGTTGTCGGGGCCGACGGCGACCGGCGACAGACCCGGCAAGCTCAGCCAGCCCGTGAACGCGAACGCCGTGCCGGTCGCCGAGCTGCGGTACCAGCTGTTGCCGTCCCGGAAGCGTTCCGCGAAGTCGATGGAGTCGGCGGGCGTCAACGTTCCCGTCACGAACGCGGTGCCGGAGGGCACGAGCGGGATCGAGAGCGCCACGCTGCCGTCGCTTCCGAACGCGACGCTCGGGGACTGGTCCCAGTCGCGCGACAGCATGAGCTCGTCGCCGTCCCACACGTCGAGGAATGCGTCGGGTCCCCAGGCATCGCTGAGGAAGGCGTCGAAGTAGGCGGTGCCGAGCTGGGTCTCGACATCCCAGCAGCCGACGGACTGTACGTGGTCCTGCTCCCTGAATGGGGCGTTGGCCGCCGCACCTCCCACGGCGGTGAACAGGAGAGCACTGGCACCAAGGATCGCGAGGACGCGTCGCATCGATCCCTCCAGGCCGTTCATCCGGGCACCGGCGCGTCCTCGGGTGGCCTGCCTGGGCGACACCCGGTCGGCGGATCGTTGAGACGGGACCTGTCCCCCGCGGCGCGCTGGGACGGAGCTGGGCCGTGCGAACTGCCGGGCATTCGCCCGGAGCCGCGATTGTGCGGCTGCGACAGCCAGCTTGACAACCGGGGAATCCGTTGACGCAGTGTCGGCGTGGCGCCCAATGCGCGGTGCTCCTGCGCACCGCTTTGACCATCGTTTCTGAGAGACCTCTCAGCCGATTCCCAGTCACCGGGCCTACGGTGACCGGGTCCCGGAAGAGCCGGGACGCACCAGGGAGGACAGTGCATGTCCAGCACCATCGCCCGGCGGGGGATCGTCGGGATCGCGTTGCTCGCCGCACTCGCCGTGCCGACGACCGTCCTCGCCGCGACGCTCAACGGGACCGACGGACCCGACGTCCTCGAGGGGACGGCGGATGCGGACACGATCCACGGCCTGGCCGGCAATGACATCATCGCGGGGCTCGCCGGCGACGACTGGCTGTACGGCGACGCAGGGGCGGACCGCATCCGCGGTGACGGCGGCGCGGACCACATCTACGGCGGCAACGGCCCGGACCGGATCCACGGGGGCGCGGGCCCCGACGCCATCCGGGGCGGCTATGGCGGTGACACGATCTTCGGCGGCGCGGGCCGCGACCGGATCGGCGGCGGGCCGGGCAACGACGTGATCAGCGTGGGCTACGACGACGCGGCCGACTACGTCTCGTGCGGTGCCGGCTGGGACGTCGTGGTCCTCGGCCCGACGGACGCCGCCACGACCGACTGCGAGCGCCGCGTGCGCGTCGCGAACTAGGGCGCGCGACACCCACGCGGGCGGGCTGGGTCTCCTGGCTCAGCCCCGCTTGCGGACCTTCCACGCCTCCTCGCACGGCCACCTGCCGGCCCACTCCGGGCTCATCCACGGGTAGCTCGTCGTCATGCCCTCCGGCACACGCACCTCCACGAGGTCCTCCACCTCGAGGCCGCTGTCCCGGAACAGGCGGATCCAGTCGCCGTGGGCCAGGTGGAACTCGACGGCCTCGGGCTCGTCCGGCCAGCTGATCCGGTGCATCCCGAACAGCGGGCGCTTCAGGCGCTCGTCGGCGGGCCCGTCGGCCTCGAGATCCGGCACGGTCAGGAAGGCGAGCAGGCCGTTCGTCAGCAGCACCAGCCGGCCGCCCGGCCGGAGGAGTCGCGACGCCTCGGGGATCCAGGCGTAGGGATCGGCCCACAGCGCCGCCCCGTACTCAGAGATCGCGAACTCGAACGAGGCGTCGGGGTAGGGGACCTTCTCCGCGTTGCCCAGCAGCAGCGGGAAGTCGAGCCCGTGCTCCCGCTGGAGCCGGGCCGCGGTCTGGAGCTGCCGGGGCGAGTTGTCGATGCCTACGACGCGCGCGCCGCGCCGGGCCATCCAGGCCGACACGTAGGCGGTACCGCAGCCGAGCTCGATCGCGTCGCGGCCCGCCAGGTCGTCGGGCAGCAGGTGGAGCTCCGCCTCGGGAACGCCGAAGATGCCCCAGCGCTCCCCGCCGGGCTCGAGGCCCCAGCTCCGCTCGCCCGGCTTGACGTAGTCCTCCGCGTAGCGATCCCACGCCGCGCGGTTGCGGGCGACGTGCTCCGGTAGCGCCTCGTTTGCGTCAGCGGTCGTCATGTCAGGTCTCCCCGCGATGCCGCGCGCGGGCGGCGAGCACGATGTCGATCGTCCGCTCGTCCATCGGACGCAGGTCCACCTGCACGTGGCCTACGCCGAGATCCCGCCACGCATCGAACGCGCGGGCGACGGAATCCACGTCCGGCGGCAGGGCGTCCGGGGCGCCCGGGCGGCCCGCCGGCCCCT
>MGOE01000073.1:5846-6302 GCA_001797035.1 Chloroflexi bacterium RBG_16_72_14 | reverse complement strand
CGCCGCGCGCAGGTCTGCGTGGCGCTGTGCGAAGCGCTCGTCGGGCAGGCCGAACCAGGCCGTGTTCCACGCATCGGCGTGGCGGGCGGTCAGCCGCAGCACTCGCTCGCCCTTGGCCGCGACGAGGATCGGGATTCGGCCGGGGAGCCGCGACGGGCGCGGCGGCGGCGGCAGCAGGACCGCGTCGTCGACGTCGTGCCAGCGGCCGTGGAGCGTGACCCGCTCGCCGCGCACCAGCGGGACGATGATCGCGAGCGCCTCCTCGAACCGGCCTGCACGGTGGTCGAACGGATAGCCGAAGGCTGCGTACTCGGGCTCGTGCCAGCCCGTGCCGAGGCCGAGGATGAGCCGCCCGTCCGCGACCTCGTCGAGCGTCGCCGCCATCTTGGCCAGCAGCGCGGGCGGCCGGAACGCCGTTCCCAGCACGATCGTGCCGAGGGTCGCGCGCCCGGTGGC
>MGOE01000073.1:2571-5771 GCA_001797035.1 Chloroflexi bacterium RBG_16_72_14 | reverse complement strand
ACAGGAGGTGGTCGTAGACCCACAGGCTGTCGATGCCGCCGGCCTCCGCGTACTGCGCAAGGTCGCGGATCCGCGGCCAGCGCGATGCCCCGCTGCCGTCCGATTCGTTCATGGGCAGGACCAGGCCGATCTGCATCCGGCGATCGTAGCCGCGAGATGGGGGTGGCGAAGTACGGTCCGGTCAGGTCCGGGCATCTTGACGGATCGGGGATGCTTCCCTTGCTCCATTCCTCGTCGCCTGCCACGAGAGGGTTTCATGCGTTCCAGGCTCGCCGCGCTGCTCGTCCCGCTCCTGCTTCTGTCGCTCCTGCCCGCCGCCGTGGCCGCGGCCGCGCCGGCGAGCGAGCGCGCCGCGGAACACGCCCGGGTGCTCGCGTACTGGACGCCCGCGCGGATGCGCGCGGCCACGCCCCGCGACGTCTCGTTCGACGCCGTCCGCGGGTTCCAGCCGGCGGCCAGGCCGGGTGGCGGCGGTGGCAGCGGCACGACCACCGGATCGTCCTGGAACGGCGGCGGCGACATGCTCCGCGGATCCGGCAAGGTGTGGTTCACCATCGGCGGCTCCGACTACATCTGCTCCGGCTCGGTCGTGAAGGAGGCGAAGACCGACCAGGCGATCGTGCTCACGGCCGGCCACTGCGTGGTCGAGAACGACGGGACGTTCGCCACCAACTTCGTGTTCATCCCGGCCTTCGACACCAAGCCCACGTACACCTGCGCCGGCACCCAGTACGGCTGCTGGGTGGCCGATGCCCTGTACGCCGACAAGGCGTTCGCGACCGCCGGCGGCTTCAATGACACCGCCGTGCAGCACGACTGGGCGTTCGCGGTCGTGAGCGATGGCGGCCTCAACGGCACCACGCAGCTCAACACGGCCGTGGGCGACGGCTACCCGATCCAGTACAACGTCGACTTCACGGGCCAGACGCTCAGTGCCTTCGGCTACCCGGCAGCCAAGAAGTACAAGGGCAGCGACCTCGTGTACTGCCGGGGCCCGGTCGGGACGGACCCCGGGACCGGCGGCACGACGTGGTCGATGCCGTGCGACATGACGGGCGGCTCGTCCGGCGGGGCGTGGGTGGCGACGACGAACACGTCCACCTACTCGTACGGGACGACCACGCTCAGCTCGCTCAACTCGTACCGCTACACGGGCGTGAGCAACATGTACGGGCCGAAGTTCAACGACCGGACGAAGGCCACGTTCGAGGCCGCGGACGCCGGCACGCTGCCGTCCACGGTCGTGCGGACGTTCCTCCCGTAGCGACGGACGCCCGGGCCGGGACACGATGAGGCCCACCGGCGCATCGAACGCAATCCGACGGCCGGCCGCGACGCCGGCCGTCGGGATTCCGGGGCCATCAGCGAGAATGGCCGCCAGATGCGTGCCATCGACCGCCCGTCCGTCCTCGCCGCCGCCCGCCCCAGCCCGCGCTTCCTGGCCGGGCTCGTGGTCGCGGTCGGGTTCTGGATCCTGGTCATCGCCCTGTCGGACCCGACGGTCGACGTCACCGACCCGCGCTCCGGGCGCATCGTCACCGCGCAGGACGCCCGCTCCTACTACGGCCTGAACCTGTCGGACCTGTACACGGGGCGGACGAACTGGAACACGATCGGGGCATACCCGTACTCGCCCGCGTTCGCGCAGCTCGTGTACCCGCTCAACCTGCTGCCCTGGACCGCGTTCGTGGCGGCCTGGACGGCGCTCCTGATCCTCGCCGTGCTCGCCCTCACGGGGCCCGAGCTGCTCCTGCTCGGCCTGGTGGTGGGGGCGATGGAGATCGCCGGCGGCAACGTCTCGCTGGTGCTCGCGCTGGCGATCGTGGCCGGGTTCCGATGGCCGTGGACGTGGGCGTTCGTGCTGCTCACGAAGATCACGCCCGGGGTCGCGCTGCTGTGGTTCGCGCTGCGGCGCGAGTGGCGACAGCTGGCGATCGCCCTGGGCGCGACGACGGCCGTGGCCGCCGCCTCGTTCGTGCTGCTGCCAGAGCAGTGGCGGGCATGGCTGGAGCTGCTGGCGTCGAACACGGGCAAGGGCGGGACCTGGGCCGCCGTGCCGATCCCGCTCCTCGTGCGTGGCCCGATCGGCGTGGCGCTGATCATGTGGGGCGCGCCGCGGAACCAGCGCTGGGTGGTGCCGGTGGGCGCGATGCTCGCGCTGCCGGCGCTGTGGTACGGGTCGCTGTCGATGCTGCTGGCGGTGATCCCGCTCACGACCCCGGATGAGCGGCGCCGCGCGTGGGCGCGGGTGACCGGGCTGGCGCGTCGCGCCTGAGCCGGTCCGGCGCGGGGCGTCCGGCGCGGCTGAGCCAGTCCGCCGCACCCTGCGCGTGGTCCCGTGGCCAGGCCCGGCGTCGGCGTGCGTCCGGCGCACGGATTCCGGCTCCCAGTGTCTTGCCCGTGCGTCGCAGGCACGTTCGCGACGCGGAATCGGCGCGCGCGGGGCCGGGGATCGTCGCCGCCGTGCGTCGCGCGCACGATGCCAGCACCCGAGCACAGATTCCGTGCGTGGCACGCACGGCCGGCGCGGCGCGAACCGATTAAGCCCAAGATGAGTGGCCCGTGCTTGAGTACGGCATGACACGGACGCGCCTGCAGATCGACGCGGACGACCGAACCGCGAGGATACGCGCGACGCTCGCCGATGACCTCCGGCGCTTGCGGGTCGACGCCGGCGTCAGCCTCACCGCGGCCGCCGATGCCGCCGGGGTCGACCGGTCGGTCGTGTCGAGGATCGAGGCGGGGAACCTGCACCCGACGCTCGAGACGTACGGCCGGCTCGCAGCGGCGCTCGGGGCGGACCTGGCGGGCGCCGCGTCTACCCGCAGACCGGGCCGGCGATCCGCGACCGCCACCAGGTCCGCATGGCCGAGCTGCTGATCGCCTTCCTGCATCCCCGCTGGCAGCCGGCACCCGAGGTCGCGGTGCGGCGACCGGTTCGGGGCTGGATCGATCTTGCGCTCCACGAGCCGGCGGACCACCTCGTCGTGGCCTCCGAGCTCGAATCGGGGCTCCGCCGGGTCGAGCAGCTCCTCCGGTGGAGCGGCGAGAAGGCGGAGGCACTCGCCTCGTCGTCGATGTGGCCGTCGTGGGTGGCGTCCGGGGGAAAGCCACGGGTCTCACGGCTCCTCGTCCTGCGCTGGACGCGCGCGAACCGCGAGGCCGCCGCGGCGGCCCGGCGGGTCCTCCGCGAGGCGTAC
>MGOE01000073.1:0-2472 GCA_001797035.1 Chloroflexi bacterium RBG_16_72_14 | reverse complement strand
GCGAGCCTCGTCGACGGGTAGTCGGGCTCCGCCGCCCCACCCGGAGGTGCCGGCGGCCCGCGACGATCCTTTCCTGTGGCTCTGGCGCGCCACCCACGCGGCCCCCGACCGTAGCGAGGTTCGGTCTGACGACTCGGAGGCTTGGGGATGAAGGGTGGTGCCGCGGTCGTGTCCGTAAGGGTCGCCGGGCAGCTGGCGATCGATCCACGCCGCGTCCCAGCGTCGCACCTGGACCTTGTTGGGTGCCCGCCGGTCGCCGCCCTGACGACCGTGATGCCGGACGGGTCGCCACAGACCTCCGTGGTGTGGTGCGACTTCGACGGCAGGCACGTCCGCGTCAACACGATGCGCGGGTTCCAGAAGGAGCGGAACATGCGGCGCAACCCGAAGGTGACGCTGCTGTGCTACGACCCGCGCCAGCCGCTGCGCTACCTCGAGGTCCGCGGCACGGTCGTGTCCATGACCGAGGAGGGCGCCGCGCGGCACCTCGACGACCTCGCCTCCAAGTACATGGGGCGTCCCGTCCGCTACTTCGGCGAGTGCATCCCGGCCCAATTCGCCGAGACCGAGGTCCCCGTGCTGTGCCGGATCCTGCCGACCCACGTCGTCGCCCTCGACGCGACCGAGAAGGATCGCGGACGATGACGACGGCCGAGGACACGGGGACGCTCGCGATCCCCGGCTCCCACCTGGACCTGCTCACGCGGCCGATCTGCGGCGTGTTCACCACGCTGCTGCCGGACGGGCAGCCGCAGTCGAGCCTGGTCTGGATCGACCATGACGGCACGTTCGCCCGGGTCAACACGACCCTGGACCGGCGGAAGGGCCGCAACCTGCTGCGGAACCCGAAGGTCAGCCTGCTCGTGGTCGACCCGGACAATACGGGCCGGTTCATCCAGGTCCGCGGCGACGCGGAGCTGGTCACGGACGCGGCGGTCGAGCACCTGGACGAGCTCACCCGCGCGTACACCGACCACCCGGCCTACTACGGGTTCGTCTATCCCGCCGATCAGCAGGGCCGCGAGCAGCGGGTCATCTGCCGGATCCACGCCCGCCGGATCACGCTCGACGCGATCCACGCCTGACCTCGCGGCCACGTCGCCTCACTCGGGGTGTCAGTCGGCGATGACCGCCGCCAACGCGTCCGCGAACGGGTCGAGGTTGGCCGGCGTGAACCCGGCCACGTTGATCCGCCCGTGCCCAACGACGTACACCGCGTGCGCATCGCGCAGCCGGGCGACCTGGTGGGTCGTGAGGCCGAGGAGCGCGAACATCCCGCGCTGGGTCGCGATGCCGGTCCAGTCGCCGGGGATCGATCGGGCCTCGAGCGCTTCGACGAGCGCCGCCCGGTTGTCCTTGATCCGGGTGCGCATCGCGGCCAGCTCCACCTCCCAGCGGGCGCGCAGCTCCGCGTCGGCGAGGATCGTGCGCACGACGTCCGCGCCGTGGGCCGGGGGGTTGGAGTAGTTGGTGCGGACAGCGGCCTTGACGTGGGTCTGGACGGCACCGGCGTCGGCGGCGGACCTGGCGACCACCAGCATCGCCCCGACCCGCTCCGCGTACAGCGAGAACGTCTTCGAGTACGAAGTCGACACCAGCAGCTCCGCGCCCGGACGGACCAGCTCCAGCAACCCGGCCGCGTCTTCGCGCAGCCCGTCGCCGAACCCCTGGTAGGCGAGGTCCACCAGCGGCAGCAGCCGCCGCTCCTCGACCAGGTCGCCGATCCGCCGCCACTGCGCCGGCGAGGGGTCCACGCCGGTCGGGTTGTGGCAGGCGCCGTGGAGCAGCACGACGTCGCCTGGCGAGGCATGGTCGAGCGCGGCGAACATCGCCGCCTCGTCGATCCGCCGGCCGGTCGCGTCCGTGTACGGGTAGGGCCGGATCCGGAAACCTGCCGCGTGGAACAGCTGCGGGTGGTTGGGCCAGGTGGGTTCGCTCATCCACAGGGTCGTGCCCGACCCGGTCTGGCGCAGCAGGTCCGCGGCGACGCGCAGCCCGCCCGTGCCGCCCGGCGTCTGGGTCGCGAGGGCCCGGCCGGAGGTCACGGCCTCGTGGTCGTCGCCCAGGACAAGCCCGCGCACCAGCTTTCGGAAAGCGGGCTCGCCGTCGATCGGGCGGTACAGCTTGGTGCCGGCCTCCGCCGCGAGGCGCCGCTCCGCCTCCACGACGACATCGAGCACGGGCGTCTTCCCGGTCGCGTCCACGAACACCCCCGACGAGAGGTTGACCTTGCCGGGGCGCGGGTCGCTGCCGAACAGCTCGGTCAGGCCGAGGATCGGGTCGGGCGGGGCGGTGATCCGGGCGAGCGACGGCAGGGACACGGGGGACCTCGGAGATGGCCGGGCTGGGAGCGCCACGCGGAAGATACACGGCCGACCGCGTCGGGGCGACGGCGCCGCGCGGCGTGGGGCGGCGTCCACCTCAGCTAGCCTGGTCGAGCGTCCGCCCTCAGCTCGCCCGGTCGAGCGTCCG
>MGOE01000072.1:3648-7154 GCA_001797035.1 Chloroflexi bacterium RBG_16_72_14 | reverse complement strand
TCGACTGGGACAGCACGGCGCGACGGGCGACGGTGACGGTCGACGATGGAAGCGGGCCGAAGACGATTGGACTGACAACGGACTTCAATGCCGGCGCATGGCTGAGCTTCCCGATCAACGTCTCCGCCGGGGGCACGGTCAATGTCACCGTGGCCAAGACCGCCGGGTCTGGGGCCGTCCTCTCCGGCCTGTTCCTGGACTAACCGCTCCTCGTCGGCTCGGACCGTCCGATCAGATCCCCGGGTCGGCCGCCAGGAGAGCGGCGTCGTCTTCGGTGAGCCGGCGACCCGCACACTGGCGGTAGAGGGCGCGGAACGTCCGCGCGGTGCGCTCCCAGGTGAACGCGGCGACGCGCTGGCGACCGCGAATCGCCAGAACCAAGCGCAGCTCGTGGTCGGTCCACAGCTGCTCGATGGCCGCTGCAATCGCCCGTTCGTCACGGGGATCGAACACGAGCGCCGCATCGCCCGCCTGTTCGGGCAGTGACGTGACGTTGGAGCACGCAGCCGGCACCCCGGCCTGGAACGCCTCCCACAGCGGGAAGCTGGCCGCCTCGAACAGGGTGGGGATGACGACGGCTCGGGCCAGTCGATAGAGGCTGGCCAGCTGGACGCCGGTGACGAAGCCGGGCCAGACGACCTGGCCCTCCAGCCCTAGCTGCGTGGCGACGTCATCGAGCGCACGCGTGCGGTCGTTGCGACGACCCGGAAAGACAGCTCGCACCAGCAGGCCTCGCTCGTCTCTCAGGCGCGCCATGGCGCCGAGCAGGCCGACATGGTTCTTGTGCGGCCACGTCTGGGCGGGGTACAGCAGGAACGGAGCGTCGAGATCCCACCGGGCACGGACGTCGGCCAGATCCTCCTCGGTCGGCGTCGGGTATTCGTCCAGCACGGCGGCCCACGGGACCACGCGGACCTTCTCGGCCGGGAGGTCGAAGTGGCGCACAAGATCGTCCCGTCCCCAGGAGCTGGTGACGGCGACCACACGAGCCTGCTCGCACAGCGCCCGATACCACGACTCTCGGTGAAGGCGCTCGCGGGGCGTGAAGTAACCCGGCAGGTGGACGTGCTGGAGGTCGTGGGGGTGGTAGATGCTGGGCAGCTCGGTGAGAAAGCCGGCCTGGAGTGGGAAGTGCGCGACCTGGGCGCCGGTGCCCTCGACCGTTCCGTCGGATCTGGGCGGCCCTGGCTCGGGGAGTAGCCGTGACGGCGGTAGCAATCGCCACACCCTGCGGAGGGCAGGCCAGCGGTCGGCGACGCGCGCCGGCAGGCTGTCGACGCCGCCCCCAGCGGTCGGCACGGGCAGGATGCGCGACGAGCCGCCCAGGTGTGGCTCGAGCCAGCTCGTCTCCCCCTCGTAGGCCAAGAAGAGGTACTCCTCGTCGCCGTCGGTCAGGCGCCCGAGCCCCGACGCCAAGCCGACGACGACGGTTTCGATGCCGCCCGCCTGTCCAGAGCGGAGGCGGGCATCGATTGCAACCCGGAGGCGGTCCTGCGGCGTCACCTCGGCCTCGACCGAACGTCAAGCAGGAGCACGAGTTGCCCACGCTCATGACCTGCGAGCTCATACCCCAGCGACCGGTAGAGGTTGATCGCGACCTCGTTGTCCGATCGGACGCGGAGCCGGACCTGTGCAGCGCCCCGGGCCCTGGCCGCCTGATGGAGCGCCTCCATGATCAGGCGGCCGATGCCACGATGGCGGTGTTCCGGGTGGACGGCGATGCCGAGGCTCGGCACGGCGTGGCCCTCGCCCCAGCCGCGCAGCATCCCGTAGCCCACGATCACGCCGTCGTTGACGGCGACGTGATACTCGTCGAGGCCACGGTAGCTGCAGATCCGATCTGCCTGGCTCGCCGTCAGGGGGTGCGGGTGGAACTGCGGTTCGTCCCCGGCGGCGAGGAGTGCCTCGAAGAGAGCGACCAGTCCGGCGCGTGCCCACGGCCCCACGTGCTTAACGGTGGGTGACCCCGGTCCTCGCTCTGGGTGGCTAGCGGGCACCGCGCCTGACGGCGTCGCTGATGCGCTCGACGTCGGCCTCCGTCAGATTGCTGTGGGTCGGCAGGTTCATCCCTCGGGCGGCGAGCTCCTCGGTCACGGGAAGGTGTTCATGCCTCGCCTGCGACTCGTGTAGGTACGGTGGCAGCAAGTGGATGGGGATGAAGAACGGTCGCGTCTCGATGCCGCTCTCATCGAGGCGGGCGATAAGCTCGTCACGCGTGCGCCCGTACCGGTGCGCGTCGACAGTGACACAGAAAAGCCAAGGTGCAGGCTCCGCCCACGGGGCGACGGGCTGAATGCCGATGCCGGGGATGCCCGCCAGAGCGGCGCGATACGTCTCAAACACTGTGCGGCGCCTGGCAACGATGTCGTCGAACCGCTCCAGCTGCGCGCAGAGGATCGCGGCCGCAATGTTCGTGAGCCGGAAGTTGTAGCCGATGACCGGGAACCAGTACCGGCGTCCGGGATCGACGCCCTGGCCGCGCAACTGTCGCGCCCGCCGTTCAAGCATCGGGTCGTTGAGGGTGATCGCCCCGCCCTCGCCGGAGGTGATGATCTTGTTGCCGTAGAAGGAGAACGTGCCGATCGTTCCCAGCCCGCCGATGCGCCGGCCCCGATACACCGCACCATGAGCCTCCGCGCCATCCTCCACGATCCACATATCGTGCCGCGAAGCGATGGCACCCAGCGCGTCCATGTCGGCCGGATGACCGTACAGGTGCACCGCGATCATCCCTCGCGTCCGTTTCGTGATCGCCTCCTCGACGCGGCTCGGATCCAGGCACCAGGTCGCGGGGTCGACGTCGACAAACACTGGCTCCGCTCCGACGTACTTCACAGCATTGGCTGTCGCGATATACGTGAGTGATGGCACGATGACTTGGTCCCCAGGCCCCGCACCAAGAGTCAATAGGGCGAGGTGCAGCGCGATGGTGCCATTTGCCACCCCGATCGCAGTTCGTGTCGCACAGAGGGCTGAGAAGTCACGCTCGAATCGGTCCAGAAACGGTCCCGTTGAGGAGATCCACGAACTGCGGATAGCGTCGACGACGTACCGCTCCTCGTTACCCGATAGGTCTGGAGCAGCGACCGGGATGCGCTCACCCGCTCCACGGAAGCCCGTCATGCGGGCTTCTCGAGCATCAGGGCGCACACCCCCATCCCCGGCATTTCCGACCACGACGAGAACTCTTTGTACCCGTTGGCGATTTCGAGCGGATCGACCACCGTCCGGGCGAACCCCTGATCCAACCACTGCTGCTCGTAGGATGCGTAGGTCCCGGGCTCGACTTCTCCGAACCAACGAAGCTCAACCCTCTCGGGGGCAAGCCTATCGATGAGTCGCTCCATGATGGCCCGCTCGTCATATAGGCGCTGAAAGAAGAAGCTCGTTTGTCGGTCATCAGCGGCATGGAGTCCGTAGACGTCGTGATCGCGATACTCCAGCCGGTACGTTCTATCGACCGGAACTGTCACGATCAGACGGCCCCCGGGTCGTAGCGAACCAAA
>MGOE01000072.1:2758-3637 GCA_001797035.1 Chloroflexi bacterium RBG_16_72_14 | reverse complement strand
TGGCCACCCGGTCACCCCACTCACCCTCGATGTGCTCCACGACGGAGATCGACCACGCCACTTCGTAGCTGCCGGCTTCGCCGTGGATTGATTCGACTGGAGACGCCTCCGGGTGAACGTTGTGGATGTCAAGGAGCTCGATGATGCGACGCGTCCGGGCGGTGTCATTCAAATCCGGATTGATTAGCCGGATGCTCGAGGCGCGCCCGGTTGACGCGACGAAAAGGCTGAATAACCTGGGCGATGCGACGTCCAGGCATTTGCCGGCGGAGTCCGGGAGCCAGCTGAGCGCAGCCGGGAATTCGAAGAAGCGCACGATGCTAACGGGCGTGAGCACGTAGGCAGCCCCAAGACGTTCCCGTCTTCGCACAAGTCGCCATCCGAGATCGACACCGAAGTCGGCGAACTGCATGCCGGGCGCCCCGCGCGCTCGCGCGTACCTTCGTGCCTTCACGGCTCGCGCGTACATCAACGGAAACTGCAGCGCGTTCATGGTCTATCACGAAGTGAGCGAACGAGAGTTCGTAGCCGCACCAACTGTGGGACGGCCGAGCAGGCCGTGTAGGCGATCACCGTCCCCCAGATGACACCTGCGACCCCGAAGCTCCGACCGAGGAGGATCGACGCCACGATGCTGGTCACGGCCATGATGGTCGCCACGGTCACCTGGAAGCGCAACTCACCGGCGGCGTTGAAGAGCATCGCCGCAGCGTTGAACGTCGCGCTCAGCACGGCCCAAACGGCCAGCCCCACCTGGAGCGCAACGGGTAGCGAGACCGCCGATCCCAGCCAGATCGCCAGGATGGGCCCGGAGAGGAGCAGAACGAGCACGGATGCAGCAGCTGTGACCGCCAGGACGCCGAGCATCGATGTCCTGAG
>MGOE01000072.1:2616-2710 GCA_001797035.1 Chloroflexi bacterium RBG_16_72_14 | reverse complement strand
ACTGTAGGCAGGCCACAACGGGATCAAGAACATCGCGATAACGGCCGGAACAAACAAGAACATTCGCGAGCCGACGGAATACTGGGCTGCCGCT
>MGOE01000072.1:925-2527 GCA_001797035.1 Chloroflexi bacterium RBG_16_72_14 | reverse complement strand
CGCGGTCCGTCGGTCGGCTCGCCGGAGCGAGGGTCGCAGCCAGGGCCTTCGGCGGAAGAAGAGCACCACGGTGTTGCCGGCCGCTGCGCCGACCGGGCCGGCAGCGAAGGCGAACACCAACCACGGCAGTGATGCGCCCATCTGGATCGCCACGACAAGGCCGAGCAGTCCCAGGAGGCTCCCGCCGGCCACCCACAAGCTGTTGGCGAAACCCTCCTGATAGCCGAGCTGCACCTTCTGCGCCACCGCCAGCGGGAGCCCGAGAGCGAAGCAGACAAAGAAGACGGCCATCGCCGGTCCCGCCTCCGACGCCAGCGAGCCCGTCACATTGAAGACTTGACCCCAATCGACGGTCGGGTACAGGAGGGCGAACGCGACGGTGATCGTCGCGGCGACACCCCACAGCAAGACCCACGCACTCGAAACGGCGTGATGCGCGACGCGTCGATCGTCCTGGCCATGTGCGGCGGACGTGATGTTCAGGAGACCGTTGCCCAGCCCGAGGTCCGCGAACGCAAGCAGGGCAGATGTCGAGGCGATCGTCGCCCAGAGTCCGTATCCCTCGACGCCGATGGCCCCGACCACGAGGGGAACCGAGACGAAGGCGACGATCACCGACACCATCCGGGCACCTGCGGATGCGGCGAACGTCAGGCCGACCCGCCGGTAGCGCTCGCGCGATCGGCTCGCGGCCGAGGCATCGACACCCGGGCCGACCATCGACGCCAGCGTGCGATCGATCACGAGCGGTGCCCCTCGTACCAAGCGATCGTGCGTCGCAGGCCATCCTCGAACGACGTGTGCGCCACGAAGCCGAAGCGCTCCCGAGCCCGGGAGGTGTCCAACGCCCGGCGTGGCTGGCCGTCGGGTTTGGTGGCGTCCCAGCGGATCTCGCCCTCGAACCCGCTCAAGCGCGCGATCGTCTCGACCAGCTCGCGGATGGTGATCTCGTGGCCGACGCCGAGGTTGACCGGCTCGTCGCCGTCGTAGCGCTCGGTCGCCAGCGCGATCCCCTCCGCGGCGTCGTCGACGTACAGGAACTCGCGTGATGCAGCGCCGGTGCCCCATACCTCGACAAACGCGTCGCCGCGGTCGCGCGCCTCGAGGCACTTGCGGATGAGCGCCGGGATGACGTGCGAGCTGGCCGGATCGAAGTTGTCGCCGGGTCCGTAAAGGTTGACGGGCACGAGGTGGATGGCGTCGAAGCCGTACTGGGCGCGGTAGGCCTGGCCCTGGACGAGGAGCATCTTCTTGGCGAGGCCATACGGCGCGTTCGTCTCCTCCGGGTAGCCGTTCCAGATGTCGTCCTCGCGGAAGGGCACCGGGGTGAACTTGGGATATGAGCAGACCGTCCCGACCCCTACGAACTTGGCCACGCCCGCTAGCCGCGACTGCTCCATGAGCTCGATGCCCATGATGGCGTTCTCATAGAAGAAGCGGCCCGGGTTCGCCCGATTGGCGCCGATGCCGCCGACCACCGCCGCGAGGTGTATGACCACCTCCGGTCGAGCGTCCGCCAGCAGGCGGCGCACCGCATCGCGCTCGCGCAGGTCGTAGTCGGCGCTGCGGGGCACGACGACATCGGTCACGCCAGACTCGCGC
>MGOE01000072.1:582-747 GCA_001797035.1 Chloroflexi bacterium RBG_16_72_14 | reverse complement strand
ACGAAGATACCCCTCCACGTACGCGGGGCCCACGGCGGCGAGGGATCCGGCCAGCTCGCGATCGGCGCGGAGGCGCTCGAGGACGGCGAGGAGCGCGGCCGGCTCTTCTGGCGCGACGCGCAGGGCTGCGCCGGAGCGCTCGAGCTCGCGCGCGGTCGTGCCGCC
>MGOE01000072.1:333-475 GCA_001797035.1 Chloroflexi bacterium RBG_16_72_14 | reverse complement strand
CGGCGGCCGCGAGAACGTCCGCGAAGCGTGCCTCCGGCACTGGCGCCATGAACTCGATCGTGGGCAGGCCCGCTGCCGTCCGCTCCAGGGTCGCGCGCTGGTTGCCGTCGCCCATCAGCACGAAGCGGACCGGTCGCTGCTC
>MGOE01000072.1:0-83 GCA_001797035.1 Chloroflexi bacterium RBG_16_72_14 | reverse complement strand
CGAGCCAGCGCGTGGTACCCGCGACCCGACTACCCCCGGCGACCCCCGACTGGGCGGCGGCGGGGCCCATGAGGTCCTGGAAG
>MGOE01000071.1:126510-133399 GCA_001797035.1 Chloroflexi bacterium RBG_16_72_14 | reverse complement strand
GCATCATCGTCCCGTTGCCCAGGAAGGACCCGGTGATCGAGAGCTCGTGGGCGACGAGGTCGGTCGAGTTCATCGACACGTCCGGAAAGCCGACCAGGACGAGCCGCCCGCGCTTGCGCAACGTCATCAGCAGCTCCTCCCAGTCGATCGGGCCGTGGGCCGTGCACAGGACGACGTCGCAGGCGTAGTCGATCGGCCTCATTCTGGCGCGATCCCCGGTCGTGACGAAGTGATCCGCGCCGAAGGCGACCGCCTCCTGTTCCTTGGCCGGGGAGGCCGAGAAGGCTGTGACCTCGCAGCCGAGGGCGTGTGCGAACTGGATCGCGAGGTGGCCGAGACCACCGACGCCGAAGATGCCCACCCTGCGGCCCGGCTCCGCGGCGTACGTCCGGAGTGGCGAGTAGACGCTGACGCCGGCGCACATGAGCACCGCGGCCGCCTCGGGGGTCATGGCCGCGGGCAGTGGGAATGCGAAGCGGCCATCGACGGTGACCGAGGAAGCGAACCCCCCGTGGCGTTCCCACGTTCCCATCTCGGCGATGTCCTGGCAGAGCTGCGGCTCGCCCTGTGCGCACCATGCACATCGCATGCAGGACCGGCCCTGCCACCCGATGCCGACGTGATCGCCTTCCTTCAGCCCGGAGACCCTGCGGCCCAGGGCCTCGACGAACCCCACGATCTCGTGGCCGGGCACGAACGGAAACGTCGTGATGCCGTAGTAGTCGTCGATCGCGTGGATGTCGGTGAAGCAGACGCCGCAATGGCTGACGGAGACCCGCACGTCACGCTCCCCGAGCCGCGGCGCCGGGTACGAGAGTGGCTCGAGCGGCGCTCCCAGCGCCATGGCGGCCCAGCCCGACACCTCTCGCGCAGACATACCCGACCTCCTGCCTGGAGCGGGTCGGTCTCGCCAGTGGCTCGGCGCGGTCCCGGCGGCCAGGATGTGGGCCGCGCGTCAGAGCTTCCCGTGTCTGCGCGGATTCTCTCACGGCGGTACAGGCGCCCAGCCTGTTTGCGAGGTGATCTCACGTCCCCGCCAACGGCGGGCTGACCGTGTTCGCGACGATGCGCCGGAGCACGGTGACGCGAGGCGAGCCGGGCGGCCAACCTCTCTTGACGCTGCGAGCCGGTTCCGTGAACGAGGCGACCGTCGTGAACGTCACCCTGCCCGTCAGGTCGTTCCCGTCATCGTGCCGCCGGAGAAGGTCTCGGCGAACGCCCTCAGGGCACCTGCCGTCCCGGCGCCGGCCAGGGGCGTGCCGTGGCCGCCCGCCAGGACGAGCGGCTCGAGCCGGGCGAGCGTGACAACTGATGCCTTCGCCGTGCGCCAGCTCCAGCTCGTGTACCACGGTGGCCCGGAGAGGCCCTGGCGCTGCAGCAGGAACCCCGGCAGGGAGTTGAGTCGCATCGTGACGGTGGCGTCGCCCGTGATCAGGACCCGGTCCCCTGGCCGGAAGAACGACACGTGACCGGGCGTGTGGCCCGGTGTCGGGATGCACTGCCAGCCGGGAAGCCCCGGGACCGGGGCGCTCGGATCGAGTGCCCGCGCCACTCCAACGAGGCTCGTTCGTGCAAGCATCGCCTCACGCCGGCGCCGCCCCATGACGCGCATCATCGGCAGGATGACCCAGTTGTCGAGCGGGCCCGCGCCTGCCGTGATGGCGGCGAAGTCACCGTTGGCGATCGGCAGCTCGTCGGGGTGGACGTAGACCGGGCAGTCCCACGTCCGCGCCAGCTCGAGGGCAGAGCCGGCATGATCCGGGTGGTCGTGGGTCAGCAGGATCGCGGCCGGTCGCGTGGCGCCGCCGAACAACGCCTCGGCGGCCTGCCTGATCGCCGGGCCATCCTTCGCCCAGCCGGCGTCGATCAGGGTCCACGACGATCCGGAGCCGACGAAGTAGACGTCGGTCTGGGTGCGCCCCTTCGGCCCCAGGCAGTAGACATCCGGGGCGATCTCCCGGGCAGTGACGGCGTCTCCTGCCTGGGGGCGGGCCGTCATTCCGCGCCCACCGCGGGCTGGAGCCCGGGCCGCGGCCCCACGTTCCCGCCGCGTCGATCCCGCCGGATGCCGCGCGCGTGCAGCAGCAGCCCGAACGTGATCAGCGGGATCGACCACTGGGGGATGGTCCGCGCGATCGGGTCCGGCAGGAAGATGTCCGACACCGACCCCGACACCGCGCCGTAGCGCTCCGCGAGCGGCGTGAGCGGGCAGATGCGCGCGTTGCCCACCCACACGACGCCCTCCATGGCGACGAGCGCGACCGCGACCGCCACGCTCCGGTCACGCCGGCCGGTGAGCCCCGTGATCACGATCCACAGGATCGACGCGAGCTCGACCAGGAATACCGCCGAGTGGAGGCCCCGGATCGCGGCGAGCGTCATGCGGCGCGGCATCGTGTGGCCATCGTTCGTCCTCCGAAGGCACGCAGGTTCACCCGCCGGGGGCGGCCGGCGACAGGGCCGATGGTCACGACGAGGGGCGCCGGCCGGCGGGAGGTACTTGACCCGGCAACGAGGGCTGGTACCCTTGCTCACGTGATCGCGTTTGCCCCCACGGGCCGTATGGATCAGCAGTGCTCCTGTCGCCGGCGAGTGCCGGCGGGAGTCGAGCGCGCGGTCCGTCCCTAGCGACCGCACCTCACCCTCCGGGCCTCGCACCCTCGTCGATCGGCGCGCTTGCGCGTGCCGCGTTCCCCTTCGACCCGGAGTCGCCAACGTGTCCATCCTCACGCCCCCCGCCAGATCCATCGACCCACGAGGCCAGCGCTTTGGCGCTGGCGTGTCCGCCATCGTGCTCGGGGTTGCGTTCGTCATCGGGCTGCCGTGGCTGGCGGTCCTGCTGGGCGTCAACCTTGCGATCTCGTCCGCCTTCGGCACCCGGCTGTTCCTGCCGGGCCGCGCCTGGCCGCTCGTCCGGCGCACGCTCCGCCTGGGCCCGGCCGCGCCCGAGCATGAGTACCCGCCGCGGTTCGCGCAGGCGCTCGGCGCCACGTTCCTGGGCCTCGCGGGCCTTGCCTTCCTCGCCGGCGCGCCGGCGCTTGGCTGGCTGCTGGCGGGCGCTGTGGCCGCCCTGCAGACGCTGCTCGCGGTGACCGGGATCTGCGTCGGCTGCCGGCTCTACTTCCTGCGCTGGTGGGTCCCGTCGCAGTTCGCGCGGCTCGTCCGCCGGGCCGACGCGCTGCAGTCGCTCGAGGTGCCGGCCCTCAACCGAATCGGATAGGGGTTTGACGAGGGCGGCGCCGACCGCGATGCTATTGCAACTCGTTGCAATACGGGCCCGCCAGTTGCGGTGCGGTGCCCTCCGCGGAGACACCGTTGCTGTCGCTCGAAACCGTGCTCCTGTCCGCGCCGATCGCCGCCGTGGCCGCGGGTGGCGCCGGGTTCCTCACGACCGGGCTGCTGCTCGGGTTCCGCCACGGCTTCGACTGGGACCACATCGCGGCCATCACCGACATCACGTCGACCTCGGCGACGGCGGACGTGGCCACGGGGCTCCACGAGGCCGAGCACCACGTGCACCCGCACGATCACGCGCACGCCCACGGCGGCGCGTCCGAGCGTGCGGGCCACGATAGGGGCGTCACCGCCGTCGCGCTTCCGCCGATCGCCGCCGCGCCGCCGCGGTTCCTGCATGAGCAGCGGCACGCGATCGCGCTCGGCACGCTCTACGCCCTGGGGCACGCGGCGGTCGTGTTCGCCCTGGGAATGCTGGCCCTCGCCTTCGGCGCGATCCTCCCGGACTGGGTGGACCCCATCATGGGCCGCGTCGTCGGGATCACCCTGCTCGCGCTCGGCATCTGGGTCTTCGTCTCGCTGTACCAGTACCTGCGCGGTGGCACCGAGTTCCGGCTGCGCAGCCGATGGATGCTCGTGTTCGATGGCGCGAGGCTGGGCTGGCGGCGGCTGCAGGCGAAGGTCCACGGCCACGAGCACGTGGCACCGCTCGAGATGAGCTCCTACGGCCCGAGGACGGCATTCGGGGTCGGCATGATCCACGGCATCGGTGCGGAGACCGGGTCACAGGCGCTGCTCATCGCCGCCGTCGGCGGGGCCGCCGGCGCGGGCCTCGGCCTGCCGATGCTGCTCGCGTTCGTCGTGGGGCTGGTGGTCGCCAACACCGTCATCGTGGTCGTCTCCGCGACCGGCTTCGTGGCGGGGCAGCTGCGGCAGCAGGTGTACTTGGGGATCGGCGTGCTGGCGGGCGTGTTCAGCATCGCGATCGGGCTCTCCTTCCTGCTCGGGTCGGAGAGCCTGTTGCCGGACCTCCAGCAGCTCCTGTTCGGCGGCGTCTAGATGGGCGCCCGATCGATGGACGAGGCGCCCGCGGGCTGGGACGAGGTGGCTACGCGCCTGCGTGCGCGCGGCCTCCGCTGGACGGCACAACGGCGGACGCTGGTCGGGGTGCTGGCCGGCACCAGCGGGCATGTCACCGGGGCGGATCTCGTGGAGCGTTGTCGCGCTGTCGATCCGACGACCACGCCGTCCACCGTGTACCGGACGCTGGATGTCCTCGAGGATCTCGGCATCGTGCGCCATGCCCACGGCGCGGATGGTCGCGAGGAGTTCCACGTCCGGCCCGCGGCCGACCATGGCCACCTGCGCTGCGATCGGTGTCTCCAGGTGTGGGAGATCGGACCTGACGAGGCACGGAGCCTGGTGGCGGCGATCGAAGCGGCGCGCGGGTTCACCGTGGACCTGTCGCACCTCTCGATCTCCGGCCGGTGCGCGGCGTGCCGCGAGGCGTCACCCCGCGGCTGACGCGCCGGAGCCTCAGCGGCCGGGGCGGTAGATGAGCACGTGGACGCGCTCCAGGGTGACCAGGCCGCCGCCGATCATCGGCTCCAGCTCGTCCAGCACCGGCCGCAGCCGGGCCTCCTCGTCCACGACCTCGAGCAGGATCGGGAGGTCCTCGGACAGGGCGAGGATCCGGGTCGTGTGGACGCGCGACGACCGGCCGAAGCCCTCGATGCCCTTGAACACCGACACGCCGCGGATGCCGCGCTCGCGCAGGTGCCGCACGATCGCGTCGTAGAGCGGCCGGCCCTCGTACGTGTCGGACTCGCCGATGTAGATCCGGGCGAGGAGCGCGTCTCCCTCGATGGTCATCGAACTGTCCTCACGGCGGTCATCAGGACTCCCTCACGGCAACAGCCGCCCCACGGCGAGGCCGCCGAGCACGGCGACCACGCCCAGCACGACCGACCCGGCCAGGTTCGCGACCGCCAGCGCCCAGGCGCCGTCCTCGATCAGCCGCCACGACTCCAGCATGAACGTACTGAACGTGGTGTACGCGCCCAGGAACCCGATCATCAGGGGCGCCCTGACCTCCGCGGGCAGGACGTTGCGCTCGATCACCCACGCGAACAGCACCCCCAGCAGGAAGGTGCCGGTCAGGTTGACGACCAGGGTGCCGATCGGGAACGCGGTCGGGTTGCGCTCGCTCAGCCAGCCGTCGACGGCCCAGCGCGCGACCGCGCCCGCGAAGCCGCCCAGGCCGACCAGCACCAGCTGCACGTCGATCGCCCGTGTCAGTCGATGGACGGGACGCCGAGGATGTTGAACCCGCCGTCCACGTACACGACCTCGCCGGTGACCGCCGACGACAGGTCCGAGGCGAGGTAGACGGCCGTCTTGCCGACGTCCTCGATCGTGATGCGGGCGCGCAGCGGGGCGATCTCGTCGAACGGGCCGTAGAGCTTGCGGAAGCCGGCGATCCCGCTTGCGGACAGGGTGCGGATCGGGCCCGCGGAGATCGCGTTGACCCGGATGCCGTCCGGCCCGAGGTCGGCCGCGAGGTACCGCACCGACGCCTCGAGCGCGGCCTTGGCCACGCCCATCACGTTGTAGTGGGTGACGACCTTCTCGGCGCCGTAGTAGGACAGCGTCATGATCGAGCTGCCACGGCGCAGGTACGGCCGGGCCTCGCGTGCGAGCGCCACCAGCGAGTAGGCGGACACGTCGAGGGCGAGGGCGAACCCGTCGCGGCTGGTGTCCACGAACGAGCCGTCGAGGTCCTCGCGCTTCGCGTAGGCCACCGCGTGGACGAGGATGTCGACCTCGCCGTGGGCCGCCGCCCACTTCGCGAGCACGGCGCGGATCTCGTCATCGGACTGGAGGTCGGCGGGCTCGACGAAGGTGCTGCCGATGGACTCCGCCAGCGGCCGGACCCGGCGCTCGATGAGGCTCTCGACGGAGCTGAAGCCGACGATCGCACCCTGGTCGTGGAATGCCTTCGCGATCCCCCAGGCGATCGAGTGGTCGTTCGCGACCCCGAACACGAGCGCCTTGCGCCCGTCGAGCAATCCCATCCGCCGTTCCTCCTCCGATTACGCTGTGCGCATGATGCCCGAGCCGACCGGATCCGACGACGCCCTGCGTGCAGCCCTGCACGGGGTGCGCGGCCTGCTGCTCGACCTCGACGGGGTGCTCGTCCTGGCCGGCAAGGCCGTTCCCGGCGCCCCGGAGGCGCTGGCGGAGCTGGACCGGCGGGGTTTCCCGTACCTCGTCGTGACCAACACCTCGCTGGTGTCGCGGCCCACGCTCGCGCGCTGGGGGGCGAGCATCGGGTACACGACGCCGCCGGACCGCTTCCAGTCCGCGCTGTCGGCGTCGGCCGAGCTGGTGCGCCGGCAGTACGGCGACCGGCCGGTGTACGTGATCTCGTCGGAGGACGCGCGCCGCGAGTTCGAGGGGCTCGACGTCGTGGACGGGGCGACCGTCGACGCCGCGCCGAACGGGGTCGCGGCCGTGGTCCTGGGCGACTCGCCGGACCAGCTGACGAAGGCGAACCTGGACCGCGCGTTCCGGCTCGTGCGGGGCGGGGCGGCCCTCATCGGGATGCACCGCAACCCGTGGTGGATCACCCCGGAGGGCCCGACGCTGGACGCGG
>MGOE01000071.1:126132-126411 GCA_001797035.1 Chloroflexi bacterium RBG_16_72_14 | reverse complement strand
GCGGCCGCGCGCGGCGAGCCGACGCTCCACCGCCGGGACATCGCGATGGTCGGCGATGACGTGGGCTCCGACGTCGGGGGAGGGCGGCGGGCCGGCCTGCGCACGGTGTTCGTGCGGACCGGCAAGCACGGCGACGCGGAGCTGGCGGCCGCCGCGTCCGGTGTGCGCGGCTACCGCCCGGACGCCGTCGCGCCGTCGATCGCGGAGGTCGTGGCGGCCCTGGGCTGACGGAGGCTCGCCCTCGTTCGATGTCCGGCGCGTCACCCGGTCGGCCGCGTC
>MGOE01000071.1:122909-126104 GCA_001797035.1 Chloroflexi bacterium RBG_16_72_14 | reverse complement strand
CGGGTCACCCGCACGTCGTCGATGCCGGCCTCGACCGTGGAGGAGGTCGCCGCGTCCAGGGCTTCGAACCGGATCCGGATCGTCTGGCCGGCCCAGGCATCCATCGGCAGCGTGGCGGTGCGCCAGGCCCCGGCGAACAGCAGGGGCCGGCCGGTCCGCTCCCAGACCACGGTGCGGGTCCCGTCCTCCGCTTCGACGATCGCCCGCAGGTGGTCCGCCGACGTCGCGTCGGCCCGGTGCGCCCACAGGTAGCGGAAGGTGAGCGACTGGCCCGCCGCCGCCGGCAGCGTGACTGGCGCGGAGCGGACCGTCGTGCGGCCGTCGAGGTCGTAGGCGGCCGGCTTCGTGCCCGCCGGCGACCCCGTCACGAGCGCGGCGCGCCCCGACGGCACGCCCGACGGCTGCAGCGTCACGCCGTCCGCGGTGGTCCGGGACGGGTTGCCCCGGGTCCAGCGCGCGGTGGCCGGCGACGTGTCGGTGCCGTCCGGGTTCACGATCCAGCCTCGCGGCACCTCGAAGTCGTCGTCAAAGGCGCCGCAGCGGGCGTCCCGGACCGCCGTCCCCAACACCGCCAGCGGGCACCAGGCGCGCTCGGCGAGGTAGAGCACCGCCTGCCGGTTGCGGCCGGTCTCGCCGGGGATCGCCGCGTCGCCGGGGTAGTCCGCCTTCGACAGCTCGATCGTGAACGCGAAGATCCGGTACCGGCCGTACTGGTAGTCCGCGCTGGTCCCCGACGCGACGTACAGGTCACTGCCCTGCTGCGCGACATAGCCGTTGCTCGCGGCCATCGCCCTTCCGATCGTGGCCAGGGCATCGTGGTCCTGGGTCGTCATGTCGGGCGGCACGTTGGCCAGGGTGTGCGAGTAGGGCCACATCACCAGCCGCCCGTACTCGTGGAACGAGATGGCGGCCCTGATCTGCTGGCGGCCGCCGACGACGCGGCCGGCGAGGAAGTCGCGCATGGCCCGCGTCTCGGGGGCGGAGAACGGCGCCGTGCCCCGGTACCTGGAGTTGGCAGGGTTGCCGCTCGAGCCCGGCCCGCCCCACCGGTAGCCGTAGTTGCGGTTGAGGTCGGTGCCCACGTACGGAGTGCCCTCGGTGGGCTGCCGGTTCCGGCGCCAGTTGCGAAGCCTGCCGCTCCCGTAGTCGTACGCCTGGCCATCGGGGTTGACCGCGAACACGATCCAGACCTCGCGCGTGTCCACGATGCCGGTGATCCGTGCGTCGGGGCCGTAGCCCTCGGCGAGCCAGTGGAGGATGCGGAGCGTCATCTCGAGGCCCATCGGCTCGTTGCCGTGGGTCAGGCCGTCGTACAGGACCTCGGGCTCAGGCTCGTCGATGGCCACGTTGTCGCTGACCTTGGCCACCCACAGCGTCCGGCCCTTGTCACTCTTGCCGATGGACGACAGCCGGACGATGGCGGGGTGGGCGGCCTCGACGGCCCGGATCTCGGCGACCATCTCGGCGTAGGTGTGGAAGCCCGTATACCCCGCGGGATAGTCCGTGGCTGCGAGGGTCGGGGCCGGCGCGGCGGCAAGCCCGACGGCCAGGGCGAACGCGGGGGCGGCGAGGGATCGGCCCAAGCGCGGGGGCATGTCAGCCGGTCGGGCGCGTGACGCGCACGTCGTCCACGCCGGCCTCCACCAGCGAGGCCCCCGCGCCGTCCTGCGCCTCGAACCGGATCCGGACCGTCTGCCCGGCCCAGGCGTCCATCGGGACAGTCGCGGTGCGCCAGGCGCCGGCGAGGAGCGCCGGCTTCCCGGTCCGCTCCCAGGCCACCACCTGCGTGCCGTCCTCCGCCTCGACGATCGCCCGGAGATGGTCGGCGGCGGAGCTGTTGGTCGTGTGCGCCCACAGGAAGCGGAAGCTCAACGCCTGGCCGAGGCCGGCCGGCAGCCGGATGGGCGCCGAGCGGACGGTCGTGCGGCCGTCGAGGTCGTAGGCGGCTGCCGTGTCGCCCGCCGGCAGTCCGGTGACCAGCGCGGCTCGCCCGGATGGCGTGGCGGTGGGCTGGATCGTCACGCCGGCCGCGGTCGTGCCCTCCGGGTTGCCCCGCCGCCAGCGGGCGGTGACGGGTGCCGTGTCGGTGCGGTCCGGATCCACGGTCCAGCCGCGGGCCACCTCGAGGTCGTCGTCGAAGGCACCGCACCGGGCGTCCCGGACGGCGGTCCCGAGCACGGCCAGCGGGCACCATGCGCGCTCGGCGAGGTACAGGACCGCTTCCCTGTTGCGGCCCGTCTCGCCGGGGATGCGCCACGCCTTCGGGTAGTCAACGTTCGACAGCTCGAAGGTGTACGAGAAGATCCGGTACACGCCGTACTCGTAGTCACGGGTCGTGCCCGACGTGATGTACAGGTCGCTGGCCTGCTGCGGACGATAGCCGTTGGTCGCGGCCATGTGCCTGCCGATCTTCACCAGCGCGGCGTGGTCCTGGGTCGTCATGTCGCCGGGCACGTTGGCCATCGTGTAGCCGTATGGCCACATCACGAGCCGGCCGTACTCGTGGAACGTGATCGCGGCACGGATCTGCTGGCGGCCGTCCACGACGCGGCTGGCGAGGAAGTCACGGAAGGTGCGCGTCTCCGGGGCCGAGAAGGCGTAGGACCCGCGGTAGGTGATGGCCCTGGGGTTGGTGCTGGTCTTGCCGCCGCCTCCCCAGCGGTAGCCGTAGTTGCGGTTGAGGTCGGTCCCGATCGCCGTCGTGCCCTCGTTCGGCTGGCGGTTCTTGCGCCAGTGGTGGAAACGGCCCCCGCTGATGTCGAACTCGGCGCCGTCGGGGTTGACGGCGAACACGATCCACACCTCGCGGGTGTTGACGATGCTCGCGATCCTTGGGTCCGTGGCGTAGCCGTCCGCGAGCCAGTGGAGGATCCGGAGGGTCATCTCCAGGCCCATGTGCTCGTCGGAATGATGGAGGCCGTCGTAGAGCACCTCGGGCTCCGGCTCGTCGGTGGCCACGTTGTCGCTCACCTTGGCCGCCCACAGCGTCCGCCCCTTGTAGCTCCTGCCGATGGAGGAGAGCGCCACGATGTCGGGGTGGGCGGCGGCCACGGCGTGGATGTCGGCGACCATCTCGGCGTACGTATGGAAGCCCTCGTAGCCCGGCGGGAACTCGGTCGCGGCGCGAGCCTGCGCGACGCCAAGCACCGGCACGAGTGGCACGGCGAGCACGGTGACCAGGGCCAAGGCGACCAG
>MGOE01000071.1:122804-122895 GCA_001797035.1 Chloroflexi bacterium RBG_16_72_14 | reverse complement strand
GCCGGCGCGGCGTAGCGGCGGCGAGGCGGCGCAGGACGCGGCGGGCCATGCCCCCATGATGCGCCCCGAGCGGATGGCCCGGCATGGCCCG
>MGOE01000071.1:113992-122761 GCA_001797035.1 Chloroflexi bacterium RBG_16_72_14 | reverse complement strand
CGGGCCGTTATCGCGCGTGGCGCACGTGACGTCACGGTTCCGGGCTCCAGGCACGGGCCGTCGGCCGATGCGACGTCGTTCGGCGCGTCCCGCGGGCAAGCCGCGCCAACCCGCGGGTCGACACCGGTGGACCCCCGTCGGGCCGGTCGGGACGTGCCGAGTCGCCCTCCCGCGCGGCCGCGCGGCGGCACTAGACTGGGCGGCAACGACCGTCGTCGAGCCTTGCCGGCGCGCCCACCACGCGCGCCGCGCCCCAACGGGAGCGCCACATGACCGCCCAGCGGATCAAGATCACGTACGCGACCCTCCGCGCCGACAACGAGGAGCTCCACGCGCTGTACGAGGCGGGACTCGAGAAGGCGAAGGCTCGCCTGGGCGCCTACCACCGCAACTACGTCGACGGCGCCGAGCGCGACGGCGAGGGCACCTTCGAGGTCCGCTCGCCGATCGATTCCGAGATCCTCGTGGGCACCTTCGCGAAGGGGACGCGCCGGGACGTGCAGGACGCGATCGTCGCCGCGCGACGCGCCCAGCCGGCGTGGTTCCGCCTCGGTTGGGAGAAGCGCCTCGAGATCCTGAAGCGCGCCGCCGAGCTGATCTCCGACCGCCAGATGGAGTACGGCGGCCTGATGGCGATCGAGGTCGGCAAGACCCGGCTCGAGGCCCTGGGCGAGGTGGAGGAGGCGGCCGACCTGATCCGCTACTACGCCCGGACGGCCGAGGACAACGCGTATTACGACCACCCGATGGACAACCTGGGCGATGCGACGGTCCACACCCGGACGATCCTGCGCCCGCACGGCGTGTTCGCGGTGATCAGCCCGTTCAACTTCCCGATGGCGCTGGCGGTCGGCCCGTCGTCGGCCGCGATGATGGCCGGCAACACGGTGGTGTTCAAGCCCGCCACGGTGTCCGCGATGACCGCGATCGCGATCAAGGAGGCGTACGTCGACGCGGGCGTCCCGGACGGCGTGTTCAACCTCGTCATGGGCCCCGGCGACACGGTGGGCGACGAGCTCCAGACGAACCGGGGCGTCGACGGGATCGTGTTCACGGGCTCGTACGAGGTCGGGTTCGAGCTGTTCCGCAACTTCTCCACGCGCTTCCCGCGGCCGTGCATCGTCGAGATGGGCGGCAAGAACCCGGCGATCGTGCTCCGCAGCGCCGACCTCGAGGAGGCGGCCGAGGGGATCGTGCGCTCGGCGTTCGGCTTCGGCGGGCAGAAGTGCTCGGCCAACAGCCGGGTCTACGTCGAGCAGCCCGTCCACGACGAGCTGGTCCGGCTGCTGGTCGAGAAGACCGAGAAGCTGACCGTCGGTGACCCGCTGCCGCGGACCGCGTTCCTTGGTCCGGTCATCGACACGCGCGCCGTGGAGCGCTGGCAGCGGGCCGTGGACGAGGCCCGCCGCGATGGCGCCGTGTTCACCGGCGGCGAGCAGCTGCGGGACGGTGCCCTGGCCCGTGGCAACTACGTCGAGCCCACCGTGGTCGGCAAGCTGCCGGCCTCGCACCGGCTGTTCCAGGACGAGCTGTTCGCACCGTTCACCGCGGTCCACGCGGTGGACTCACTGGACGAGGCGCTCCGCCTCGCCAACGACAACATCTACGGCCTGACCGCGGGCGTGTACTCCTCCGACCAGGCGGAGATCCAGCGCTTCCTCGAGGAGGTCGAGGCGGGCGTGCTGTACGTCAACCGGCGGGCCGGTGCGACGACCGGCGCCTGGCCGGGCGTGCAGGCGTTCGGCGGCTGGAAGGGCTCCGGCTCGACCGGCAAGGCGGGCCTGTCGATGTACTACGTCGCCCAGTTCCTGCGGGAGCAGAGCCACACCGTCGTGGACTGAGCGGTAGGGTGACCTGCGACTCGCCGGGTTGTGCCTGAAATCGACCAGATCACTCCATCACGGCAGCGCAGGCGAGGTTCGCGCATGTTTCGGTGCGTCAGATCGGCCATTTCGCTCCGTCAAGGGCGATTCCGCCGGCTTCGTGACCGCGGATTGAAGGACTTGGCTGATCCTGGGCACCACGCCGCACGGTGGGCGCCGGTCGTCATCGGGGCCGCGCTCGCGGTCCTGGCCGGGGGTTGCTCCTGGTTGCCGTCGATCGGCGACGCATCCCGCGGGCCGACGCCACCGCCCGGTGCCGTCGTCGTCGCCCCGGCAGCAATGTCGTTGAACATCTCGAACGGTCCACGCTGCCGGTGGCGCTCGTCGTGAACGGCACCGTAGTCGTGCAGGTGGCGGCGAGCGACGGCGCCGAGCTGACCGCCGCGCAGCTGCCGCCGCTCCCCTGGACCGTCGAGGTCCGTTCGCCGTCGGGGCGCGTGCTGGTCGGGATGACGGTTCACGCGGGCGACGCCTGGTCGGCGCCGATCGCCAACGGGGGGACGCAGACGAGCGGCGCGGCGACGCGGGTGGACCTGTCATGCGGCCGGATCGACATCTGGTCCGGCCAGCCGACATACGGCCCACCGCCGCGTGGCGGCACCCCCGGGGACTGCGCACCCTAGTGGGTCGCCGGCACAGCCCCGCGACGCACGACCCGCGGAGTGTTGCGTGAAATCGGTCAAATCGCTCCATCGCCGCCCGTCCGGGGTCGATGTCGCGCGAATCGATGCGTGAGATCCGCCATAAGCCGCCAGATCGGCGCCAGATCGGGTCGTCATGGGGTCTTGCCGCCCCGGCTGGAGCGATTTGACCGATCCTGCGCAACAACCGGAAGCCGGGACCGAGCGAGGGGCTCCTCCGTCCCAGCGGGCCATCGCCGGGACCTTCGACCCCTCGCGCGCCCGATGCGCTCTGCTATTCTCGTATTCACTCTGCATAGCTTCTATGCGTCAGGCGAGCCAGGCTGAACCCCGAGGAGGCCCCGTGACGACCCCGCTCCAGGCGCGTCCCATCCCGGACATCGTGACCGCGATCCCCGGCCCGAAGGCCCGCGCGCACGTCGAGTTCGACCACGCCTGGACGAGTCCCAGCCTCCCGCGCGCCTACCCGATCGTGCCCGTGCGTGGCCTCGGCTGCGCCATCGAGGACATCGACGGCAACGTGTTCCTCGACTTCACCGCCGGCATCGCGGTCAACAGCACGGGGCACAGCCACCCCGACGTGGTCGCGGCGATCCAGCGCCAGGCAGCGGAGCTCCAGCACTTCAGCGCCAGCGACTTCTACCTGCCGATCTACGCGCAGGCGGCGGCGGAGCTCGCCCGGATCGCGCCCATGACGGGCCCGACCAAGGTGTTCATCGGCAACTCCGGCGCCGAGGCCGTCGAGGCGGGGCTCAAGCTCGCCCGGTACCACACCCGCCGCCAGAACGTGATCGCGTTCCTGGGCGCGTTCCACGGCCGGACGATGGGCGCCGTCAGCCTCACCGCGTCCAAGGCGAAGTACCACGCCCGTTTCGGCCCCGTGCTGCCGGGCGTCTACCACGTCCCGTTCGGCAACGAGGGCCTGGACGAGATCGAGCAGCGGATCTTCAAGCGCCTGATGCCGGCCGACGAGTTCGCCGCCGTCATCGTGGAGCCGATCCAGGGCGAGGGCGGCTACATCGTCCCCGAGGACGACTTCCTGCCGCGCCTCCGCGAGCTGTGCGACCGCCACGGGATCCTGCTCATCGCCGACGAGGTCCAGTCGGGAGCGGGCCGCACCGGCAAGATGTGGGCGATCCAGCACTGGGACGTGGAGCCGGACATCCTGCTCGCGGCCAAGGGGATCGGCTCTGGCATGCCGGTGGGCGCGATGATCGCCAGGTCCGAGCTGATGACCTGGGGCCCGGGCTCGCACGGCAGCACCTACGGCGGCAACCCGGTCGCGCTGGCCGCGCTCCTGGCGACGATCCGCCTGCTCGAGAACGGCCTGATCGCCAACGCGGGCATCCGCGGCCGCGAGATCCAGGAGGGCCTCCGCCCGCTGGTCGAGCGCTTCCCGAACCTGGTCAGGGACGTCCGCGGCAAGGGGCTGATGATCGGCATCCAGTTCGACTCCGCCGACACCGCCGATGCCGTCCAGATGCAGGCCTTCGAGCGTGGCCTGCTGGTTCTTGAGGCCGGCGAGGACGTGGTCCGCATGTCGCCGCCGCTGGTCGTGTCACAGGCCGAGGCCGCCACCGCGGTCCGCATCTTCACCGATTCCGTTGCCCACGTGGCGGCCCACCGCCGCGCGGACCTCGAGGAGGTCGAGGCAGAGCGCGAGGCCGGCCTCATCACCGAGGGCTTCGGCGCCGCCGGCTAGATGCTAGAGGTCGCCCGGGATCTGCATCTGGCAGATCAGCCACGCGCCGTCCCGGCGCTCGAGCGGGACGACGAGGTCTGCTGAGACCTTGAAGCTGCCGGCGCCGACGACCGCCATGATCCGGTCGGTCCCGGTCGCATCGAGCTCTGCGTGATCCGGCGCCAGGTCGACGAGCAGGGCGCGGGTGGCCGAGGGATCGAAAACTGGAGCCCGAACGCGCCCGTGACGTGGACCTGCGCCTGGTCGCCATCCACCGATTCGGTCGCCTGGAGGTCGCCGAGCTCGATCGTGACGACCTCGAGCGCCCGATCCATGGGCAGGTCGGCGATCGACCCGAGCGGCAGCACGATCCCGGTGATCGGGAACGGCAGCCGGGTGACGTCGCGTGCCTCCGGACAGACCTGCGCGTTCGCTCGGGCCAGGTCGTGGTCGGCGACCGCGTCCAGGGCCGCGCCGACGACGGTGCTCGGGCTGGCTACGGGGAGCACCGAGCAGCCCGACCCCGTGATGACGAGGATCGCGAGGACGAGCCGCCGTCGAGTCCGTTCCATCGAGCCCTCACCGGGACGATCCGGCTGATCGCCGCCGTTGGACGAGGGTCCGGCGAGGTCCGTGACGGCTACACTGGGATCGCTGATGCAGCCTGCATAGGATCGATACAGCGGGTCCCCGGCGCTCGTGCCGCGACCCGGGGAACGGAGACGGATGCCCGGCAAGGTGGCCACGATGCGCGACGCCGTCGCGGACCTCGTCCGGGACGGCGACACGGTCGCGATCGAGGGGTTCACCCATCTCATCGGCTTCGCGGCCGGCCACGAGATCATCCGCCAGCGCAAGCGGGACCTGACGCTGGCCCGGATGACGCCGGACCTGATCTACGACCAGATGATCGCCGGCGGCGTGGCCCGCAAGCTGATCTTCAGCTGGCTCGGCAACCCGGGGGTCGGCGGGCTCAACGCCATCCGAAGGCGGATCGAGCCCGCCGCGGTCGGCGACGGGACGCCGCTCGAGATCGAGGAGTACAGCCACTTCGGCATGGTCGCCCGGTACACCGCCGGCGCCGCCAACCTTCCGTTCATGCCGCTCCGCAGCTACTTCGAGACGGACCTGCCGAAGGCGAACCCGCTGATCCGCCCGATCCGCTCACCGTACTCGGACGAGACGGTGTACGCGGTGCCTCCGCTCAACCCGGACGTCACGATCATCCACGCGCAGCGCGCGGACGCGAACGGCAACACCCAGATCTGGGGTCTGCTCGGCTGCCAGAAGGAGGCGGCCTTCGCCGCGGACCGGGCGATCGTGGTTGTCGAGGAGCTGGTGGACGAGGCAGTGATCCGCGCGGACCCCAACCGGACCGTGATCCCGGGCCTGATCGTGGACGCCGTGGTGGTCCAGCCCTACGGCGCCCACCCCTCGTACGTCCAGGGCGCCTACGACCGCGACAACCGCTTCTACCTCGACTGGGACCCGATCAGCCGCGACGAGGAGAAGACGCAGGCCTGGCTGCGCGAGTGGGTCTACGACCTCGACGGGCGGGCCGCGTACGTCGACAAGCTGGGCACGGAGCGGATCGCGTCGCTGCGACCCGGCAGCGCCCCGTCCGGCTCCGTCGACTATGGTGACTACCGATGAGCGACAGGATCGGCGCCGTGCCGGCAGTCGTGACGCCCACATGTGCATTCCGTGGTCTTCGGCTCGTTGAACACGCGGGAGACGCCGGCTTGTCGCGGTTGGCGCGGCCCGCCTGTGCAAGGGACGGTTCAATCACGCCGTCCAGCGGCCCGCGCGGAACCCGGGGCGTGCATAGGCCGGTCGTTGGCCTGCAGATGCACATGAAACGAACACGGTGGCCGTGGAACCTGGCGTCATCCTCGCCGGTCCGGACCGGGACGCGCGCGGTCGTGCTCCGGGCGGTGGCCCCATGAGCGAGCCCTTCTCCAAGTCCGAGATGATGATCGTGGCCGCCGCCCGCGAGCTGGCGGGCCAGCACGTCTGCTTCGTCGGCGTGGGGCTGCCGAACATCGCCGTCAACCTCGCCAAGCGCACGGTGGCCCCGGACCTCGAGCTGGTCTACGAGGCCGGCGTGTTCGGCGCCCGGCCGGCGCGCCTGCCGCTGTCGATCGGCGACCCGACGATCGTGACCGGCGCCACCGCGGTCGTGTCGATGTTCGAGCTGTTCGCGTTCTACCTCCAGCGCGGGCTGATCGACGTGGGCTTCCTGGGTGCGGCCCAGATCGACCGGTTCGGAAACCTCAACTCCACGGTGATCGGCGACTACGCGGCGCCGAAGACGCGGCTGCCGGGCTCGGGCGGCGCGTGCGAGATCGCGATCAACGCCCGGAACGTGTTCGTGATCATGCGCCAGTCGACCCGCTCGTTCGTGGAGCGGATCGACTTCCGGACCTCGCCCGGCAACCTCGGCGGCGCCGAGCAGGCCGAGGCGATCCGGCGCGCGGGCGGCTGGAACGGCCGCGGGCCGTCGGTCGTGGTCACGGACCTGGGCATCTGGCATTTCGACGAGGCGGGCGAGATGCGGCTGGACTTCCTGCACCCGGGCGCGACCCTGGACGAGGTGCGCGCGACGATCGCCTGGGAGCCCAGGATCAGCCCCTCGCTGGCCACCACGCCGGCGCCGACCGCCGTGGAGCTCCGCCTCGTCCGCGAGGAGCTGGACCCCGAGGGCGTGTACACGAAGTAGGCCCGGCTGGCGCCGCTGCCCGCCCGGCGCCGCTGCCCTCCCTGTGGCTGGCCTGACTCACCAGGGGGTCACCCGGGCCATCGCCGTGCGTGGCGCCGGCGCGAAACCCGACGTTGGTGGCGCGACCCCCGCCCGTCGGCCCCGCCGCTGACTCCACGACGAGTCGCGATGGTCGTTGGCGCGTCGCCACGGTCCCGTCAGGGTGCCGCTGGCGCCCAGGGAGCGGCTCGCTCGCGCGCGCCTACGCGACCTCGTGCGGGCGGACGACCAGCACCGGGCACGGGGCGTGGCGGACCACGTGCTCGGACACGGACCCGAGGAACAGCCGGCCCACGGCCCCGCGCCCGTGGCTGCCCACGATCACCATGTCGGCGTGCTCGGCCTCCGCCGCGGACACGATCATGTCGCCCGGGTCGCCGTCCCAGACGAGGAACGACACCGCAACGCCCTCCTCGCGGCCCCGTTCCACCAGCGCCTGCGCCAGGGCCTCACGGCGTGCGCGCACCTGGTCCATCCGGGCGTGGTAGCGGCCGCCCGGCAGCCGCAGCGACCCGGGGTCGATCACCGACACGATGAGCAGCGAGGCACCAAGCCGGCCGGCCAGCTCGAACGCCTCCTCCGTGGCGGCCGTGGACGCCTCCGACAGGTCCGTCGCCAGCAGCAGCTTCCGGACCCTGGGTGGGGGCGCGGGTCGTGCGGCTCCGAACGCCACGGTGGTCATCCTGTCCGATCCGTCGCGTCCGTGGCTCAGTCCGGCGGCAGGATGACGAGCGCCGTCACCATGCCGAACATGCCGTCCAGGCCCTCGACGTGAGGGAGGATGTGGCAGTGGAACGCCCACACGCCCACGCGGTCGCAGTCCACGATCGCGTCCCAGCGCTCGCCCGGGTTGACGCCCAGCGTGTCGCACCGGAACGAGGCGTTGCCGAGCGGCGCGCCGTCACGGGCCACGACGTTCATGCGGAACCCGTGGGTGTGCCACGGGTGCATCATCGTGCCCTCGTTCATGTACCGGATCAGGACCTTCTCGCCCTGCTTGGCGACGATCGGCGTCGTGGCCGGGAAGCCGTGCCCGTTGATCGTGAACCCGCCCAGCGCGTCGTTGTGGATGAACACGACCTCCTGGGTCACGCCGAACTTCTCGGCGTAGGTGTCCGCCGGATCCCTGGGTTCCACGATGAACGCGCCCAGCAGGCCGCGGCCGACCTGGTCGGTGGCGTTGTGGTGCGAGTGGTACATGTGCGAGCCGGCGGGGGTCGCCGTGAACTCGTAGCTGAACGTCTCGCCGGGCACGAACGGCAGCTGGGTGACGAACGGGACGCCGTCCTGGCGGAAGTCCTCGAACTCGAGGCCGTGGAAGTGGACGCCCGTGGACTCGGGGAGGTTGTTGGTGAAGTTCATCCGGACCTTGTCGCCCTCGGTCACCCGCATGACCGGCCCCGGCCACATCTTGTTGTAGCCCAGGGCCCTGACCGGCGGCAGCAGGGCATCGATCGGCCAGTCGATCTCGTCCACGGTCAGGTCGAACACCTTGGTGCCGTCGGCCTCGACCGTCGTGGGCTCCAGCGGCTGGTTGCCCTGGACGACCTTGGTGAACTCCGGGTCGTCCGCATCGGCGCCCAGCACGTTGTCCAGGATGTCCGACAGGCCGAGCGGGCCTGACAGGTTGCCGACGAAGCGGCGGACCTTGACCTGCGCGGCGAGGTCGTGGTCGGTCCAGCCGGCCGGCAGGGCGGGCGACGGGGACGCCGAGGCGCTGGGGGCGACGGAGGCGGACGCGGACGGTGCGGCCGACGCCGACGCGGACGCGGACGGTCCGGTCGTCGGGGGCTCGGTGGCCGCGCC
>MGOE01000071.1:107408-113944 GCA_001797035.1 Chloroflexi bacterium RBG_16_72_14 | reverse complement strand
GCCGCCACGATGCCGCCGCCGGCGAGGCCCGCGACACGCAGGAACCCGCGACGGGAGAGCGAGTCGATCGCCGTTCCGACCGGATCCTGGGCGGGCTCGACCGGGGACGCGTCGGACGGCTGGGTGACGGTGGGTTCCACGGGCACTGGCTCTCCGGTGCTGGGGGGACGAGTGGGTGCGGGCATGGTCATGGCCTCGGCGTGCGGTGCGAAGTGACACATGGCCCGAATGGCCGGGACGGTGCGCCCGCGTGCTCGGGCAGGGCTGGTAGGCTCACGGCGATGACCTCCGTTCGTCGCGACGCTATCAGCCCGTCGACCCAGTCTGCCACCTCGTCCCAGCTGCCGCTCGCGAGGGTCCTCGAGGCGCTCGAGGCGTGGCAGCGCGACCCGACGGATGACCGGCGATCAGCGGTCGCGGACGCCCTCGACGGCATCGTGGAGGTCGCCGGGGCGCGTGGCGCGGTGCTCGAGGTCTGCGCGCCGCCGCTGCCGACTCTCGAGGTCGGCGTGGGGACGCTGTCGCTGCTGCCACCGGAGTCGGCGCGTCGCGGGCTCGCCTCGTTCCCGCTCGGCTCGCACGCGGGGCACGGGACACTGGGGCGGCTGTTCCTGGACGCGCCCGACGGCGCCGCGGAGCCCATCGCCCGGATCATCGAGCTGGCCGTGGACGCGGCGTGGTCCCGGGCGGAGGTGCACGGCCGAGCCGAGCGCCTGGCGGCGCTCGAGGAGGCGACCCGCGCCGTAGCGGCGGAGCTGGACGTGGACCGGGTGCTGCAGCTGATCGTGGACCGCGTCCGGACGCTGGTCGGGGCGCGGTTCGCGGCGCTCGGGATCGCGGATGCGCGGGGCCGCATCGAGCGCTTCATCACCAGCGGCATCAGCCCGGAGGGCCGGGCCGCGATCGCCCACGTGCCGCGCGGCGAGGGGCTCCTGGGCGCGATCATCCGTGACGGCGAGACCATCCGCAGCGCGGACATCGCCGCCGACCCGCGGCGCTACGGGTTCCCCGCCAACCATCCCCTGATGCGCTCGTTCCTGGGTGCCCCGGTCAGCGTCAAAGGACGGTCGGTCGGCAACCTGTACCTCGCCGACAAGGAGGCGGGTGAGCCGTTCACCGAGGACGACGAGCGGCTGGTCGAGATGTTCGCCGTCCACGCCGGGATCGCGATCGAGAACGCGCGCCTCCACGACCTCGTCCAGCGGCTGGCGGTCGTCGAGGAGCGGGAGCGGATCGGCAAGGACCTCCACGACGGGATCATCCAGAGCATCTATGCCGTGGGGCTGTCGCTCGAGGACGTCCCGGACCTGGTCGAGGACGAGGACGGTCGCACCGACGCCGTCGCGCGCATCGACCGGGCGATCGACGCCCTCAACCTCGTGATCAACGACATCCGCTCCTACATCCTCCGGCTGCGACCGGCCCTGGGCGGCGACGAGGACCCGGTCGAGGCGCTGGCGCGCCTGGGCGAGGAGTTCGGGCTGCACGCGGTCGTGGACCTCGAGGTGGACCTGTCCGAGGGGGCCGAGGCGCTGCGCCGCCTGCCGCCGGACCGGGGCACCGACCTGCTGTTCATCGCCCGCGAGGCCCTGTCCAACGTCGCGCGCCACGCCGGCGCCACGCGCGCAGCCCTCGTGCTGGCCGTGGACGAGGGAGATCTCGTGCTGGTCGTGGACGACAACGGCCGCGGCTTCGACCCGGCGCAGGTAGCGGGTCCGGACGCGCTCGGGCGGCACCAGGGGCTGTCCAACATGCGCGATCGCGCGGTCGGCATGGGAGGGACGTTCGCGATCGAGCGCCCGGACGGACCGGGCACGCGTATCATCGTGAGAGTGCCGGCGTCGTCGGACGCCGCGTCCGGGGACCGCCGTTCCCCCGGCACCGAGGATGAGTGACAGTGACCGATCTGAGCTCGCGTCCCCTGCGACTGCTCGTGGTCGATGACCACGAGGTCGTTCGCCAGGGCCTGGTCGCGCTCCTGGACCGCCGCGAGGGCTTCCAGGTCGTGGCCGAGGCCGGTACCGCCGCCGAGTCGATCGAGCAGGCGCGGCGGTTCCAACCCGACATCGTCGTCATGGACGTCCGGCTGCCGGACGGGTCCGGCATCGAGGCGTGTCGCGAGATCCGCGCGGAGCTGCCCGCGACGCGGGTGGTGATGCTCACGTCCTACCCGGACGAGGAGGCCGTGCTGTCCGCCATCGTGGCCGGGGCGTCGGGCTACCTGCTCAAGCAGATCCGGGCCCGGGACCTCGTCGCGGCGCTCGAGTCCGTGGGCCGCGGGGAATCCCTGCTCGACCCGGCCGTCACCGAGAAGGTGCTCGAGCGGGTGCGGCGGATCGCGACCGGTGCCTACACGGACGAGATGGCGCAGCTCACGGCGCAGGAGCAGCGCATCCTGCTGCTGGTCGCCGAGGGCAAGACCAACAAGGAGATCGCGAGCGAGGTCTTCCTGTCGGACAAGACGGTGAAGAACTACGTGAGCTCGATCCTGTCCAAGCTCAACCTGGAGCGACGCGCCCAGGCCGCCGCGTTCGTCGCCAAGCATCGGCTGGACCGCGGCGGGGCCTGACCCGCCCGCGACACCGCGCCCGGCGCCCGTGGAGGACGACCTCGTCACCTGGGGGCGCGTCCTGCGCATCGAGACCCGCGGCCGCGTCTCCGGCCGGACCGCGCGCGCGACGGTCGGCTTCGTGGAACGACCGAACGGGACCCTCATCGTCGCCGCCAGCTCCCCCGGCGCAGACTGGGGCCGCAACCTCCTCGCCGACCCCGCCTGCCGGGTCACCGTCGGCGACGCTGCCTGGGCGGCGACCGCGCGGCCGCTGGCGGGTGCCGAGCACGCCGCCGCTGTACGCGACCTGATCCTGCGCTACGGGACGCCCAGCGAAGGGCTGGGCGCCGGCCCCGCGTTCGAGCTCACGCGCGCCGGGCCTGCGGTCGACCTCACCCGCGGCGGGGACGCCCGCGGGAGCGCGCCCGACTGACACGCACCGGGCGAGGCGCCCCGCACCGTGGGGGCGGACCGGACCCGGCGAGGGGGCCATCCGACAGGACGCGCCACGCGACCCCCGACCTAGACTCGCCGCATGCGTATCGTGTCGCCCGAAGAAGCGGTCGCCGGGATCAAGTCACGCGACCAGGTCTACATCCAGATGGCGTCAGCGGCGCCCATGGTCCTCCTCGACGCGCTCGTCGCGCGCGCCCCGGAGCTACGGGATGTCTGCGTCATCCACCTCCACCTCGAGGGCCCCGGGCCGCATCTCGCGCCCGAGATGGCGCCCCACTTCCGTCACCGGGCCCTGTTCATCGGCCCCAACGCCCGCAGGGCAGTCAACGAGGGCCGCGCCGACTTCGTCCCCGTGTTCTTCTCCGACATCCCGGCGCTGTTCCGGTCGGGGGCCTATCCGCTGGACGTCGTGTTCGCCAACGTGACCCCGCCCGACGCCCATGGGTTCTGCTCGCTGGGCGTATCCGTGGAGGCGATGCACGCGGCGGTGGACGCGGCGAAGACCGTCGTCGTGCAGTTCAACCCGTCGATCCCGCGCACGCTGGGTGACGCCTTCATCCACGTGAGCCAGATCGACCTGGCGATCGAGGCGGACCAGCCGCCGTTCGAGTACGCGCGACCGGTGATCGGCGATGTCGAGCGCCGGATCGGCGTCTTCGTCGCCGACCTGATCCCGGACGGTGCGACGCTCCAGCTCGGGATCGGGGCCATCCCCAACGCTACCGCGGAGCTGTTGACGGGCAAGCATGACCTCGGCATCCACAGCGAGATGTTCTCGGACGCGGTGGTCGACCTCGTCGAGGCGGGTGTCGTCACCGGGGACCGCAAGGTCCGCAACCGCGGCAAGCTCGTGGCGACGTTCCTCATGGGCACCACCCGGCTGTACGAGTTCATCCACGACAACCCGATGGTCGAGATGCGGCCGGTGGACTTCACCAACGACACCCACGTGATCCGCTCGCTGGGCACGATGATCGCGATCAACTCGGCCATCGAGGTGGACCTGACCGGCCAGGTGGTCGCCGACTCGATCGGCTACCGGATGTACTCGGGCGTCGGTGGGCAGATGGACTTCATGCGCGGTGCCGCCCTGGCGCCCGGCGGGCGCGCGATCATCGCCCTGCCGTCCACCGCCGGCGCGGACGGGTCGATCTCGCGCATCACGTCGCACCTGGCGGAGGGCGCCGGCGTGGTCACCACCCGGGCTCATGTCCGGACCGTCGTGACGGAGTGGGGGGTCGCGGACCTGTGGGGCCTGACCCTCCGCGAGCGGGCGAAGGCGCTGATCGCGATCGCGCACCCGGACCACCGCGACCGGCTGACCTACGAGGCGCGCCAGCACCACGAGCTGTAACGGCACCCGCCGGCGGGCACCCCGAGGCCCACCTGAATCAGCAAACCCTCGCCGCGAGGCGAGGGCAGGGTTCGGGTGGGTGCCGGGCGTCCCCTCCGGCACCCACCTCACGCGCAGTCTCGGGGACGGCTACCACTCCCCGTGAGTGCCGATCGGACTCCGTTGACGGGACCTGCGGCACCCGACGGCGGGCGTCCCGGCCGGGGACCGCATCGCGACCTCGACCGCATGCTAGGCATGCGCGGAGGTGGCCCCTGCCGCGTTCGCCTGCTGGCCTCCGGACCGGCGCGAGCGCCCGCGAGGCCCTCCCACGAGGACCGCCATGCGCACCGAACGCGTGCTCATCATGGGCGCCGCTGGCCGTGACTTCCATGACTTCAACGTCGTCTACCGTGACGACCCGTCGGTCGAGGTCGTCGCATTCACGGCGACGCAGATCCCCGGCATCGCCGACCGCTGCTACCCGCCCGAGCTGGCCGGCGAGCGCTACCCGGCCGGCATCCCGATCCGTCCCGAGGCGGAGCTCGAGGCACTGATCCGCGACCTTGCCGTGGACACCGTGGTGTTCGCGTACAGCGACGTCAGCCACGAACAGGTGATGCACGCGGCCTCGCGCGCCCTCGCGGCAGGCGCGGACTTCGAGCTGCTGGGGCCCAACCGCACCCTGCTCGACAGCACGCGCCCGGTCGTGGCGGTGTGCGCGGTCCGCACCGGCTCGGGCAAGAGCCAGACCAGCCGGTACGTGGCACAGGCGCTCGAGGCCCAGGGCCTCAAGGTGGCGGTCGTCCGGCACCCGATGCCCTACGGCGACCTCGTCGCCCAGCGCGTCCAGCGCTACGAGACGTACGAGGACCTGGACCGTCACGACACCACGATCGAGGAGCGCGAGGAGTACGAGCCGCACCTCGACGCCGGGCGGCTCGTGTTCGCCGGCGTGGACTACGAGCAGATCCTCCGGGCCGCCGAGGCCGAGGCGGATGTGGTCATCTGGGACGGGGGCAACAACGACCTGCCCTTCTACCGCCCGGACGTCCACATCGTGGTGGCGGACCCGCTCCGCCCCGGCCACGAGCTGCGCTACCACCCGGGCGAGGCGAACCTCCGACAGGCCGACGTGGTCGTGATCAACAAGGTCGATTCCGCGACGCCCGAGGCGCTGGCCACGGTCCGCGCCGCGATCAGCGAGGTCAACCCGGCGGCCGTGATCGTCGAGGCGCGGTCCTCGCTGGCCCTCGAGGGCGGCGAGATCCGTGGCCGGACGGTGGCGGTCGTCGAGGACGGCCCGACCCTGACCCACGGCGGCATGACGTACGGGGCGGGTGTCGTCGCGGCCAAGCGCTTCGGTGCCGCCGAGATCGTGGACCCGCGGCCGTACGCGGCCGGCGAGCTCGCCGCCACGCTGGCGACGTACCCGCAGCTGGACCGGCTGCTGCCGGCGATGGGGTACGGCGACAAGCAGATCCACGAGCTCGAGGCCGCCCTGACCGCGATCCCGGCGGACGTGGTCCTGTCGGCGACGCCGATCGACCTCACGCGGGTCCTCTCGGTGCCCAAGCCGGTCGTCCGCGTCCGCTACGAGCTGGAACCGCTGTCCGCGGCGCTGGACGAGGCCCTGGCCCCGGTCGTCGCTCGCGCGAAGGAGGCGCTCGCGGGGGCCCGCTGACACCCCCTCCCCGGCGGGCCGGCCGCGCTCCGGCCCGCCGGGGCCCCGACCGGGGGTTGGCAGGGCACCTCACCGCGCCCCCGGGCGCGCAGGGTGGGAGTTCATGGAATCAATCGTCGAACGGACGCTGCTCACGACCTTCCGGTGGCAGGCGCGGCACGTCATGCGGATCGGCGAGGTGGACCTCGCGGAGACCCCCGCGCCTCCGGGCCGTCCGACCTCGCTGTACGCACACGTGCCGTTCTGCGAGGCGCTGTGCCCGTTCTGCACGTTCCACCGGGTGCCCTTCCGCGAGGACAAGTCACGGGGCTACTTCGCGGCCCTGCGTGACGAGCTGCGCCTGTACCACCGCGCCGGCTTCGCGTTCACCAGCCTCTACGTGGGCGGCGGGACGCCCACCTGCGCCGTGGGGGAGCTGATCGAGACGCTGGCGCTGGCGCGCGAGCTGTTCGGCGTCACGGAGGTCTCGGTCGAGACGAACCCGATGGACCTTCGACCCGCCGTCATCGAGC
>MGOE01000071.1:98193-107392 GCA_001797035.1 Chloroflexi bacterium RBG_16_72_14 | reverse complement strand
CGTGAGCCGCCTCTCGGTCGGGGTACAGAGCTTCGACGACCGGCTGCTCAGGGCCATGGAGCGCTACGACAAGTACGGCTCGAGCGCCCGGATCATCGAGCGGCTGGACGCCGCGGCGGGCGCCTTCCCCACGCTCAACGTGGACCTCATGTACAACCTGCCGCACCAGGACGAGGCCTCGATCGAGCACGACATCGACGTCCTGCTCGGCCTCCGGTCGAACCAGGTCTCACTCTACCCGCTGATGACCGCGCGCTCCGCCGAGGCGAGGATCCGCGCCACCATGGGGGCGGCGGGGCCGGGCCGGGTCCGCGAGTACTACCAGCGCTACCTGGCGCGGCTGCGACCCACGTTCGAGCCGCAGTCCTGCTGGTGCTTCTCGCGGACGAAGGCGACCATCGACGAGTACGTCGTGGACGCCGACAACTACGTGGGCGTCGGCAGCGGCGCGTTCAGCTACCTCGACGGTGTCCTGTACGCCACGACGTTCTCGCTCAACCACTACGTGGACCGGGTCGGGCGCGGGCTCACCGGGATCACCGGGATCCGCGCGTACTCCGTCGCCGACCAGGTCAAGAACACGTTCCTCAACCGGCTGTTCGGGCTGGAGCTGTCGAAGGCGTGGGTCGCGCAGCGCTGGGGCGGCGAGTTCGAGGCCCGGCTGTGGTACGCGCTGGACGCGATGAAGGCCGTGGGCGCGCTGACCGAGGACGACGTGGCCTGGCGGCTCACCGACCGGGGGATGTACTACTGGGTCCTGATGATGTCCGAGTTCTTCGAGTCGGTGAACCGCTTCCGCGAGACGATGCGGGCGCGGATCCGGGCCGAGCTCGAAGAGCCGGAGCTGCAGCACGGCGGGCGGCCGTCGCCGGTCGCCGGCGACGCCGCCTGGGCGCCGAGGTCCTGAGGCCGTCGTCCTCGCCCTCGTCCGGCCCCTCGTCCTCGCCCTCGTCCCGCCTGGTCGTTGACCCACGGTCAATGAGATCGCGAATCGAGGGCCCACCGAGGCCGCGATTCCCGGATTCGTGGACTGGAGGTCATCGCAAGCTGTGATTCCGGGGTCGAGGACGTCGACAACGACCACCGCTCCGTGATCTCATGGACTGTGAGTCCATGCCGGCCACGGGTGGGCGGTGGCAGCGGCCGGGGCACGATCCGTGCAGGCGGGTGGGCAGCGGCCGGGGCACGACCCGTGCAGGCGAGTGCCAGCGGCCGGGGCAGGACCCGTGCAGGCGACTGGCAGCAGCCCGAAGCCAGGCAACCAAGCCGCCGACCAGCCGCCGACCAGCCGCCGACGACGCTGGCTCGAGCCCCGCGCCGGGCCAGCCGCGGGCGACGCCAGCCGCGGCGCCACCGCCCGGGTCAGCCGCGGGCGACCGCCGGGTCGACGACGAGCACCGCGGTCCCGGCCACCCGCCCGGCGGCCAGCCGCGCCAGGGCGGTGTTCGCCGCGTCCAGGGGATGCGTCTCGACGTCGGTGGTGATCCCGATCCGGGCCGCCAGCGCCAGGAACTCGCGGGCATCCTCGCGGGTGACGTTGGCCACGCTGCGGATCGAGCGCTCCCACCACAGGTCCTCGTAGGGGAGCTCAGGCACCCGGTCCAGGTGGATGGCGTTGATCGCCACCACACCGCCCCGGTCCAGTGCCCGGAGCGCGGACGCCACCACGGAGCCCACCGGCGCGAACGTCACCGCGGCGTCCAGCGCGGACGGCGGTCGCTCGTCAATCCCGCCCGCCCATGCGGCACCCAGCTCGAGTGCCCGCGCCCGCTCGGACGCGGCGCGGGTGGCGACGTACGCGTCCACGCCCCACGCCCGCGCGACCTGCAGCGCCAGCCGCGCCGAGGCTCCGAACCCGTACAGCCCCAGCCTCGCCCCGGCCGACGTGGGCCCGATGCCGGCCACCCGTAGCGCGCGATATCCGATGACGCCCCCGCACAGCAGCGGCGCGGCGGCGAGGTCCGGGAAGGCGGCGGCCAGCGGCAGCGCGTAGGCCGCCCGCACGATGGCCGCCTCCGCGTAGCCGCCGTCGCGGTCCCAGCCGGTGAACGTCGCGGCCTCGCACAGGTTCTCGCGGCCCGTGACGCAGAACCGGCACGTGCCGTCCGTGCCGGCGAGCCAGGTGACGCCGGCCCGGTCGCCGAACGCCCAGCCGGCCACGCCGGGTCCCAGCGCGTCCACGACGCCCACGACCTGGTGCCCGGGCACGATCGGCAGGCGACGCGCCGCGAGGTCCCCCTCGCAGATCTGGAGGTCGGTCCGGCACACGCCGCAGGCCGTGACCCGGAGCCGCAGCTCACCCGCCCCGGGCGTCGGGACGTCCCGCTCCGCCACCACCAGCGGCGACGTCGCGGCCGGGCCCGGGCGCTGGAGGACCATCGCTCGCATGGTCCCAGCGTATCCCCGGCACCGGGACCGGTCACGGAACGGGCGGACCGTCGGGCGCGCGGTTCGGGACGAACGGCAGGCGAAGCGGAGCCCGATCGGCCCGACGATGGCATTGCCCGAAGGAGAGCAGCCATGCACGGAACGACACGAACCCGTCCCGCGGTCCGCCCGGTCGGAACCGGCGTCAACGCGGTGGTCTGGATCGAGCCCGGACGAGCGATCGTCGTCCGCGGCACGGCAACGGGTGACCCCGCCTCCCTGCAGCTGCCGATCCCGCACGTCCCCACGGAGACGGCGCCGGCGCTCGCGGAGGTCGCCCACCGGATCGGCGACGTGGACCGCGTCCTCGTCCTGGGCACGGACGACCTGCGGACCGCCCTCGAGCGCGAGATCGTGGCCATCGGCCACCACCCCGAGGCGATCCGCGAGGAACCGAACCCGGGGCCCTTCGACGAGGCGGACCTCGTCGCGCGGCTCCGCCGCCTTGGCTGAATCACGGGCCGATGCCACCGCCGCGGGCCGTCGTCCCCGTGTGGGTGGGCCGTCCGGCAGGGCGCTCCGGCCGACCGGCCCGGCAGCCCCGCGACCGACGGCACTCCCACCGCCGACGGTGCCGGGCGGAGCATGAACCCGCGGGCCCGGAGCGCGCGACCCGTTCGTGCGCGCCGGCCCGGACCACGTGAGGTCGCCGCTCGATGACCCTCCCGACGTCGCCTGCCCCCACCGCGGATCCGATCGCGGCGCTCAGCGCCTCCTGGTTCGGGGCAGGGCTGTCCCCGGAGGCGGTTGCCCGGCTTGCCGGGATCGCCGAGCTGCGGGACGTGCCCACGGGGACCGAGCTCACCAAGGAGGGCCACATCACCGAGGCGTTCTCGGTCGTGCTGTCCGGCCGAGTCGCGCTGCGGATGCTCGTCCCGGAGCGCGGCATGGTCACGATCCTGACCGTTGAGCCGGGCGACGTCATCGGCTGGTCCGCGGTGGTGCCACCGCACCGTGGCACCGCGAACGCGATCGCGATCGAGCCCGTCCGCCTCCTGGAGCTGCAGGGCGAGCGGCTGCGCGCGCTCCTGCGGTCCGACCACGCGCTGGCCGCCTCCGTCTACCCGCGCCTGCTCCAGGCCGTCGCGCGTCGGCTGTCCGCGACCCGCCTCCAGCTGCTCGACCTGTTCGCTCGCGAGGAGTGGGGCCGTCACGAGGTCTCGCCGTGGTGAGCGACGATCGCTCGCCGTTCCCGTCCTGGCCGAGCGCCGCCCCCGCCCCCACCTCCGGACCTGCCGCCTCGGCCGTGGCGTCCCTGCCCGCCGCCGGGCCGTGGTTCCTCGCCCGCGCGAACCTCGGGGTGCTGATCGACCTGCTCCGCTCCGACGGCCGCACCGTCATCGGCCCGACGGTCGAGGACGGCACGATCCTGTTCGCCGAGATCGCCTCGGCCGACGACCTGCCGGCCGGCGTCGGCGACGTCCAGGCGCCGGGCAGCTACCGGCTCGTGACCCACGCCAACCGGCGGGTGTTCGACTACACGGTCGGGCCGCAAGGTCCGAAGCGCTGGATGTTCCCGCCGCGGGCGCAGCTGAGCGTCGGCCGCCGGGACGGCGGCGCCGTCACGTTCGACGCCGCCCCCACCGAGCCGGCGCGGCTGGCGCTGATTGGCGTGCGGGCGTGCGAGCTCGCGGCGCTCGGCGTCCAGGACCGCGTGTTCCTGGGCGGCCCGTTCACCGACGAGGACTACCGGGCCCGACGGGGCAATGTCCTGGTCGTCGCGGTCAACTGCACCACCGCCTCGTCGACCTGCTTCTGCATCTCGATGGGGACGGGTCCCGAGGCCCGCGGCGGCTACGACCTGGTGATGACCGAGGTGGACGACGGGTTCGTCGTCCGGGCCGGCTCACCCGAGGGCACCGACCTCATCGCGCGGCTGCCCGTCCGGGCGGCGGACGCCGGCCTCGTCGTCGAGGCCTCGGACGCGGTCGCCCGGGTCGCGGCGGCGATGGGCGACCCGGTGCCCACGGCCGGGCTCCACGACCGCCTGCTCGCGCAGTGGGACAGCCCGCACTGGGTGGAGATCGCGGACCGCTGCCTGGCCTGCGCCAACTGCACCCTTGTCTGCCCGACCTGCTTCTGCTCCAGCGTCGTCCAGCGATCCGATCTCGACGGCAAGGTGTCGGCCTCGGACCGGGTCTGGGACTCCTGCTTCACGGTCGGGTTCGCCAAGGTCGCCGGCGGCAACTTCCGGACCCGCTACCGGGACCGCTACCGGCAGTGGCTGACCCACAAGTTCGCGACCTGGATCGACCAGTTCGGGACGTTCGGGTGCGTCGGGTGCGGGCGCTGCATCGCCTGGTGCCCGGTGGGCATCGATGTCCGGGCGGAGCTGATGGCCATCGCGCCGCCGCTGGCGACGCGCGCGGAAGCTGCGCCGGTGCTGCCGGTCGCCACCACCCCGGGCGACTACGTGACCGGACGGGTCGTCGCCAAGCGTCCCGAGACGTCCGACGTCACAACGCTCGTCCTCGGCGACCTCGACCCGGCGTTCCTCGCCGGGCGGCCGGGCCAGTTCGCGATGGTCGCGCTGCCCGCGTTCCCGCCGCTGCCGATCTCGATCTCCCGGTTCGGCCGGGACACGATCGAGCTCACGATCCGGGCCGCCGGGCCGGCGACCGCCGCGCTGACCAGCCTCTCGACCGGCGACCAGGTCGGCCTCCGCGGCCCGCTGGGCACCGCCTGGCCGGTCGACCGGGCCGTCGGCCACGACGTCGTCGTCGTCACGGGCGGCATCGGACTGGCGCCGCTGCGGCCGTTGATAGACGCCCTGATCGCCCAGCGCAACCGGTTCGGCACGATCCACCTCTACTACGGCGCCCGGACCCCGGCCGACCAGCTGTACCGCGAGGAGCTGCGCGGCCTCGCGGCCCGCGGCGACATCGACGTCCAGCTGATCGTCGACCGCGCGGGCGAGGAGTGGACCGGGCCGGTCGGCGTGGTCACGCACCTGATCGACCGCGCGACGTGGGACGGATCGCGGAGCTTCGGCTTCGTGTGCGGCCCGGAGCGGATGATGGAGGCCACGGCCGAGGCCCTCGAGGCCCGCGACCTGTCCTCGGAGCGGATCTTCGTCACCCTCGAGCGGCACATGGAGTGCGGCATCGGGCTGTGCGGGCACTGCCAGGTGGGCCGCCTGTTCGTGTGCCGTGACGGCCCGGTCTTCTCGCTGCCACAGCTCGGCGACCTGCTCGGCCGGGAGGGCATCTGATGACGACCCGAGGTGCCCGCAGCCGGCTGCGCGTCGGCGTGGCCAAGCTCGCGTCCTGCGACGGCTGCCAGCTGACCATCCTCGACCTCGAGGAGGAGCTGCTCGCGATCGCCGAGCGTCTCGACATCGTGGAGTTCCCGGAGGCGAGCTCGCTGCGCTCGGCCGGGCCCTATGACGTGCTGCTGGTCGAGGGCTCGGTGAGCTCCCCGGACCAGGCCGCCGAGATCGTGGAGCTGCGCCGCCAGGCGAAGACGCTGGTGACGATCGGCGCCTGTGCCACCGCCGGCGGCATCCAGGCGCTGCGCAACTGGTCCGATCACGACGCGTTCCGGACCGCGGTCTACCCCCGGCCGGAGCTGGTGGAGTCGCTGGACACCGCCACGCCGATCAGCGACCACGTGAAGGTGGATGCCCAGCTCGTGGGCTGCCCGATCAGCGCCGACCACCTGCGCGAGCTGCTGGCCGCGCTCCTGGTCGGCCGCCGGCCGCAGATCCGCGAGGAGGCCGTATGCCTCGAGTGCAAGCGGCGTGGCTACGTGTGCGTGATGGTGGCGACCGGGACGCCGTGCCTCGGCCCGCTGACCCAGACGGGCTGCGGGGCGCTGTGCCCGGCGTTCGGGCGCGGCTGCTACGGGTGCTTCGGCCCGCGCGAGCAGCCGCATGCCGAGAGCCTGGCCAGGACATTCGCGGAGCGCACCACCGGGCCGGCGGACGTGGCGCGGCTGTTCGCCGGGTTCACGGCCTGGACGCCGCCGTTCCGCTCGATCGTGGACCAGCACGGGGGCCCGCCGGGACGGACGCCGGGTGGTCCGGCGACGAAGGAAGGAGTCGGCGATGCACGGCGATGACGGCGGGACCCTGTCCGTCGCCGCGCCCGGCGCCGAGCGCGAGTTCCGGGTCGAGTACCTGACGCGGGTCGAGGGCGAGGGGACCCTCCAGCTGCGCGTCCGGGGCACGGAGGTCGTGGAGGCCCGGCTCAAGATCTTCGAGGCGCCGCGCTACTTCGAGCGCCTGGTCGTGGGACGGACCGGCGACGAGGTGATCGACATCGTCGCGCGGATCTGCGGCATCTGCCCGATCGCGTACCAGATGTCCGCGGTCCACGGGTTCGAGGACCTGTACGGGATCGAGATCGACCCGTCCGTCCGGGCCCTGCGGCGCCTGCTGTACTGCGGCGAGTGGATCCAGAGCCACGCGCTCCACGTGTACCTCCTCCACGCCCCCGACTACCTGGGCTACCCCTCCGCGCTGGCGATGGCGGCCGACCACCGCGCGGTCGTCGAGCAGGGGCTGTCGATCAAGCGGCTGGGCAACCAGCTGATCGCGGCCCTCGGCGGGCGGCCGGTCCACCCGATCTCGGTCCGGGTCGGCGGCTTCTCGCGGGCCCCGCGCCGCACCGACCTGGACGGCATCCGGCGGGCACTGGACGAAACCGTCGAGCAGGCCCGGGAGACCGTGCGCCTCGTCGCCTCGTGGGACCCGCCGGCGCTCGAGCACCCGCAGCCGCTGGTCGCCATGCGCCACCCGGCGGAGTACCCCTTCAACGACGGCCGGATCGTGTCCACGGACGGCCTGGACCTTGCGCCCGGGGCGTGGCGCGAGGCGTTCGCGGAGCAGCAGGTGGAGGGGACCAACGCCCTGCATGCTCGGACCCACGACGGGGCGGTGTACCTGCTCGGCCCGACGGCGCGGATCGCCCTCGCCGCGGACCAGCTGCACCCGCTGGCGTCCGAGGCCCTCGCGGCGACCGGGCTCCGGGACGCGATCCGGGTCAACATCCACCGCTCGATCGTCGCGCGCGCCGTCGAGCTCCTCCACGCGTGCGCCGAGGCGCGCGACCTCATCGACGGCTACCGGCCGCCCGCCGAGCCGCGGGTCGCGTTCACGCCCCGGGCCGGGGTGGCCGCCTGGTCCACGGAGGCCCCGCGCGGCCTCCTCCACCACCGCTACGAGGTGGACGAGCAGGGGCACGTCACGCACGCCCAGATCGTCCCGCCGACCAGCCAGAACCAGGGCGCCATCGAGGCCGACCTCGCGGCGTTCGCTCCGAGCGTCCTCGACCTGCCGCACGCCGAGGCCACCAGGCGCCTCGAGATGCTGATCCGGGCATATGACCCGTGCATCAGCTGCGCCACCCACTTCCTCGATCTCTCGATCGTGGACGCGGGGGCCGAGGAGGGGACGGGATGACCCAGCTCGCGCCGCCGTCCGTCCGCCTGCTGGTCTGCGGCAACGCGGATCGTGGCGACGACGGCGTCGCCCTGTCCGCCATCGCCACGCTGCTGCCGTCACTGCCGTCGGCCATGCTCGAGCGCCTCGAGGTGCGCCGCTGCGGCCACCTCCGGGTGGAGGACCTGATTGACGTGCCGCAGGGCGAGGTGGCCCTGGTCGTGGACGCGGCCGTGGGGATCGCCCCCGGCCACGTCGTGACGCTGTCCATCCGCGACATCGTGGCGGACCCCGCCGCGCCCGCCCCGCGCTCCTCCCACGAGCTGCCGGTGGACCAGGTCCTGGGCCTTGCGCAGGTCATGCGCCCGGGCGGCCTGCCCGAGGGCACGTTCGTTGGCATCGGCGGACGCCGGTTCGGCTACGGGCGGCCGCTGTCGCGCTCGGTCCGGCTCAACATGCCGGCGTTCCAGGCGGCGATCACCGCGGAGCTGTCACGGCTCACCCACGTTCCGGCCGAGGGGCCTGCCACCACCGGGTAGGCGGCCGGCGCCTCCGCGACCCGCCGCGGCCTGCTCCCGCTCCGATCGGTCGCCCCCGACTCAACCGGCGCACGACGCGACGAACCGGCCCCGTGCCGACGTCGCGGCTAGGCGCCCCCCTCCGTGGCGGGCCGGCGGAGCGCGGACGGGTTGCGCCCCTCGGGCGAACCGCGGCGCGGGACCTCGCTGACCGGCGGCGCGGGACCCCGCCCGCGGCCGGGCGACCATCGGCCCATGGCCTTCGGGCCCCCTCGCCCTCGGGCATGCGCGCGGGCTCGATCACGCTTGCGGGTGACAGCGATTGGCGGGCGAACGCCCGCGGAGGACCACGCGTGAACCTCGTCTCGTCGCACGCCCCACGCATCGTCGGTGACCTGATGGCGCTCGAGCCGGTCGTCGTCCAGGCGGACGCCCCGATCGCCGTGGCCGCCGAGCTCATCGACCGGCACCACGTCGCCGGGCTGCCCGTCGTCGATGGCGCGGGCACCCTGGTCGGCGTGATCAGCCAGACGGACCTCCTGCGGGCCCGGGCGACCGAGTACCTGTGGGCCAACTGGGCCGAGCTGCGCGTGAAGCACCTGATGACCAGCCCGGCGCTCTCCGTCCACCGGGACACCCCGCTCGCCCTCGCCGCGCGCAAGATGGAGCGCCATCACGTGCACCGGCTGGTCGTGGTCGCGGACGAGGACGAGACGCTGCCGATCGGCGTGATCTCGACCTCGGACCTCGTCCACGCGATGTCCGCGATCCCGACCGAGCAGACGCCGGCCCCGGGGCCGAACGGGCAGGGCGCCGACGGCGACGCTCCTCCAGCGTCGGACGCGGCGTAGGTCGTCGCTCAGCCCAGGACGGC
>MGOE01000071.1:91227-98154 GCA_001797035.1 Chloroflexi bacterium RBG_16_72_14 | reverse complement strand
CTGGCCATGCGCGGCTCGTCCACGTCCGCCCACAGCTTGCCCCGGTACGGCTGCTCGTTGCGCCAGCGGCCGTCCGTGTCCTGCTTCGCGAGCACCCGCGCCACGACGCCCGCCAGCCGCCCCGGATCGGCCCGCCCGAGCTCCACCAGGACCTCGGCCGCCTGGAGGACGTCCGCGATGTAGCCGGACGGGAAGCCGAGCCGGAACCAGGCGCGCGAGATGCCGCCGCCCCAGCCAGCGGGGTAGGCGGCCGTCGCCGGATCGACGGACAGCAGCAGGTCCACGCCGGCATCGATCGCCGCCTCCACCGCCGGTGTCCGTCGCGCCGGCGGGATCGCCGCGAAGCCGCGCATGGCCTTGACGGCGCCCCATGCGCACGGCAGGCCCTCGTTGACGCCGCAGGCGAAGCCGGGCCCCGCGGTGCCCGACGCGTAGTAGCGCGGCGCCCCGGCCCCGCCCGCGATCGCCCGCGCCTGCCAGTCGATCGCCTCGGCCACCTGCGGGTCGTCGAGCCTGCCGAAGGCGACCATGGCGCGGACGAGGTTGCCGTTGAGGCAGTGGTAGACGGACGACGGCGGCGGCGGCCGCTCCGCCCGGTGGGTGCCGGAGCAGCCGAAGCCGCCGCCGGGCACCCGCGTGTGCGCCAGGACGTAGTCGCAGGCGGTGGCGATCCGCGGGTCGGCCGGGTCCGCTCCCAGCTGCTCGAGCACGATCAGGCTCCAGGCCGTGCCGGTGTACTTGGGCGAGTAGCCGGGCCCGGGCTTGACCCACCAGCCGGCCGGGTCCTGGGCGGCCAGGATCGGCGCGATCGGCGGGCTCTCCATGGCCTCGGCCCGGGCGGCCGCGACGTCCGGGTCGTCCACGGGGCGGTCCTCGAGCCACCGGAGCGCGAGCTGGCGCACGGCCGGCCCGGACCCGCGGAGCAGCGACGGGCGGGGATCGGCGCGCAGCGCGGTCAGCCAGCCGTCGCCGATCCCGCGGCTCACGTGACAAGCCCCGGCGCCCCGCCACCCTGGGAGGACGCGTCGGGTGGCACCACCATCACCGTCCGCCGCGCGGTCGCGACCACGCGCTGGGCGACGCTGCCGACGAGCATGCCGGGGAACCCGCCACCGCCGCGCGTGCCCAGCACCAGCAGCCCGGCGCCCAGCCTCGCGCCCGTCTCGACGATCCGGCGCGCACCGTCGCCCTCGACGACCAGCGGCGTCGCCGCGCGACCCGTGGCCGCGAGTCGCTCGGCCGCCTCGGCCGCGATCCGCCCTGCGTCCTGGCGGTCCTGGTCGGCCACCGATCGGCCGAGGGCGCCGGCCAGCGACCGACCCGGTCGCCCGGCCGCGACGACGAGGACGGTGATAACCGCGCGGGCGGTCCAGGCGTAGCTCGCAATCCTGGCCATGGCGGCGTCCGCGGCCGGCGAGCCGTCGATCGCCACGAGGATCGGGTCCGGCAGCGCGACCGGGCGCCGGGCCACCACCAGCGGCCGGTCAAGAACGCCGAGCAAGGACCCCGTGACGCTCCCGAGGAGCAGCCCCGGGACCGCGCCTCGACCCCTCGGACCGGCGACGACGAGATCGGCGCCGAGCTCCCGGGCGGCGGCGTCGATCTCCGCCACCGGATGTCCCTCGCGGATCACCTGGCGGGTCCGCGCGCTCCACATCGCGCCGGCCGCGCTCGCGTCTGCCAGCAGCCGCCGCGCCTCGTCTCGTCGCGTGGCCCACACGTCCCGGAGGAGCAGCTCGAGGTGCCGCTCGTGCACCCGGCGAGCGCGACCGGGGGCATCCTCGGGCTTGAGCACCGTGAGCAGGAGGACATCGTCGGCCCCCGACAAGGGCAGCCCGGCGACCCACTCCAGCCCCGCGGCCGCCTCGGCCGAGCCGTCGATGGCGACCAGGATCCTCATGCCTGCCGCACCTCACCCCGGACGCGCTGCGCCGGCGCCCTGCCCCGTCCCCTCAACATCTTCCGCCGGGATGCAAACCCCCTTGACCCGCTATGCGATGACCTCCTCGAGCCCAGCCTCGTAGCCGGCGTCGAAGGCGGCGATGTCGAGGGCGATCATGTCCGGGCGCTTCGACCCCAGCACCCGCGTGAACGCCGCGTGGATGCTGCCCGGCTCGACGAACCGCCGCCTGCCCACGAGGGCGCCCAGCGCGACCACCGACACCAGCTTGTCGTCGCCGGCCCGGCGCGCGAGCGCGGTGCAGGGCACGGACAGCACCTCGATGTCATCGCGACCGGGCTCCGCCTCGATGAGCGTGGTGTTCACGACCAGCAGGCCCTCGGCGGCCACCAGCGGCGTGTACCTGGCCATCGAGGGCGGGTTGAGCACGACCGCGTGGTCGGCCCGGTCGACGATCGGCGACCCGATCTGGCGGTCCGCCACGATGACCGTGCAGGACGCCGTGCCGCCGCGCATCTCCGGGCCGTAGGACGGGATCCACAGGACCTCGCGCCCTTCGACCATGGCGGCCTCGGCGAGCACCCGGCCGGCGAACAGGATCCCCTGGCCGCCGAACCCGGCGAAGATCGTGGAGCGTTCCATCGTCACGCCTCCGCCGGCCGGGCCGGGCCGGCTTCCTTGGCGGGCACGCCGGGTCCCGGCGCCGCCGCCGCGCAGCCGCCGGCCGGCGAGGCTCTGCCGACCGGTGCCGGCATCGCCTGTCCGACGCCCTTCGCGCGGTCCACGAACAGGCCGACCGGGTAGGCGCCCATCACCTCGGACTCCAGGCGCTGCATCGATTCGGTCGGGGTCATGCCCCAGCCCACTGGGCAGGTGGACAGCACCTCCACGATGGAGAGGCCGGTGTCCTCGAGCTGGACGTCGAACGCCCGCCGGATCATCGCCTTGGTCTTGCCGATCAGCCCGGGCTCGGCGATGCAGCCGCGGGCCGCGTACGCGACGCCCGGCAGCAGCGACAGCAGCTCGGTCACCGGCAGCGGGTAGCCCTGCGTGCGCGTGTCGCGCCCCAGCGGGCTTGACGTCGTCTTCTGGCCCGCCAGCGTGGTCGGGGCCATCTGGCCGCCCGTCATGCCGTAGATCCCGTTGTTGACGAAGATCACGGTGATCCGCTCGCCGCGAGCCGCCGCGTGGACGATCTCCGCGGTGCCGATGGCGGCGAGGTCGCCATCGCCCTGGTAGGTGAACACGACGCGGTCCGGCCGGTAGCGCTTGACGCCGGTCGCGACCGCAGCCGCGCGCCCGTGTGGCGACTCCACGGCGTCGAGCCGCAGGTAGTCGTACGCGAACACCGCGCAGCCCACCGACCCGACGAGGATCGTCCGGTCCGCGACGCCAAGCTCCTCGAGGACCTCGGCGATCAGCCGGTGGACGATTCCGTGGCCGCATCCCGGGCAGTAGCTCGTGGGCTGGGCGGAGAGCAGGATCGGTCGGCGGTAGATGGTGCGGGCTGCGGCCGGCGCGTCGGGTGTCCCCGTCGCCGGCCGCCGAAGCGGGAGCGGCCCGACCTCGGGCTTCATGGTCATCGGACACCTCCCGGCGCCGTCTCCGGCGTCACCGTCCCCGGCCGGGTGGGCGCCTTCCCCGGCGTCACGGCCCAGGCCTTGCGCATCGCGGCCACGACCTCGTCGGGGCTGGGGACCATCCCGCCCGTCCGGCCGTGGTGGAACACGGGTACCGTGCCCTCGATGGCCAGCCTGACGTCCTCGACCAGCTGGCCCGCCGAGAGCTCGACCGCCAGCACGGCCCGGGCGCCCGCGGCCGCCTCCCGGAGCGCGGGCGCGGGGAACGGCCACAGCGTGATCGGCCGGAACAGCCCGGCCCGCAGCCCATCCTCGCGCGCCCGCTCCACGGCCGTCCGCGCGACCCGCGCGGCGGTGCCGTAGGCGACCACGACGACCTCGGCGCCGTCCAGCGATTCGCCGGCCCAGCGCCGCTCCTTCGCGGTGATCTCGGCGTACGTCGCCTGCAGGACCTCGTTGGCCTCCTCCAGCTCGTCGGGCCGGATGTGGAGCGAGCGGACGACGCGCGGATCGCGGCCCGCGGCACCCTCGAGGATCCAGTCGGCCGTCGGCTTGGGGATCGACCGGAAGCGCGGCACGACCGGCTCCATGGCCTGGCCCAGGATCCCGTCGGCGAGGATCATCACCGGCGTCCGGTAGCGCTCGGCGAGCACGAACGCATCGCCCACGAGCTCGATCGCCTCGGCGATGGACGATGGTGCCAGCACCGGCACCCGGTAGTCGCCGTGCCCGTGGCCCTTGGTCGCCTGGAGGTAGTCGGCCTGCGAGGCGCCGATGCTGCCCAGGCCCGGGCCGCCGCGCATCACGTTGACCAGCACGACCGGCAGCCGCGAGCCCGCCATGTAGGACATGCCCTCGGCCATCAGGCTGATGCCGGGGCTGGAGCTGGAAACGAGGACCCGCGCCCCGGCCGCCGCGGCGCCGAGGGCCATGTTGATCGCGGCCAGCTCGCTCTCGGCCTGGACGAACGCGCGGCCCTCCTCGGGCATCCGGCGCGCCATCCACTCCAGGAGCTCGGCCTGGGGGGTGATCGGGTAGCCGAAGTAGGCGTCGCAGCCGGCGGCGATCGCGGCCTCGGCGATCGCCTCGTTGCCCTTCATCAGGACCCGGTCGGGGAGGGGCGCCTCGACGCCGGTCCCGGGCGGCGAGGCGACGACGTGCGGGCGCCCGGCGCCCGCGGGACGATCGAGGACGGCCATCGGTCATGCCCCCCTGGGCGGAGCGAAGATCGTGAAGACGGCATCCGGGCAGACCCGCGCGCACTTCGCGCAGCTCGTGCATCCGGCGGCGTCGATCAGCCTGGCCGGGTGGTAGCCCATCGCGTTCACGACGCCCAGGTCGAGGGCGAGGACGTGCGGTGGACAGGCATCGACGCACAGGGAGCATCCCTTGCATCGTTCGCTCGCGACGAGCACCGGCACGAACGCCGGGGGGCCACTGTCGAACGGCCGGAGTGGGGCGTCGACGAGCGGCGTGGACATGGCCATGCAGGCACCTCCGGTCTCCGAGGATGGCGCCGTGCCGGGCGGCCGGGGAGGGCCGAAGAGTCACGTCCCCACGGGCCGGTCATCCCGACCGGTCAGCCGATGGTCCGGGCGCGGTGCGTGGGCGCCTACTCCTGGACACCGAGACGGTGCGGCGCGTCACCGGCAAGCTCGCGGACGTGGGCCACGAGCTCCTGCTCGGTGAGCCGCTCCGCCGCCGCCGAGTGGACGTGCCGTCGCCGGCCGTGCTTGCGGTCCTCGGACCGCAGGTTCCGCTCCAGGCGCTCGCGGACGACCCCCGGACCCACGACGGTCACGTCATCCGCGTCCGGGACGTGGCCCGCGACCTCCTCGAGGAACGCCCGGAGGTGGTTCCGCCGCGCGCGCTCGGCGGCATCGGCCTCGCCGCCGCCATGGCGGACGAGCGGGTCGAAGCGATGGTGGCCGCTGGACCGGTGCCGTCCCGGCACGTTGGACCGGATCCGCTCGACCGTCGCCCGGTCGGCCCAGCGCACGATGATCGCCTCCTCGCTGTCGATCCAGACGAGGGTCGTGGCGGCCTCCGCCGTTCGTACGTGCATGATGGCCTCCGGTCAGCGGGCCCAGGCGGGTGTCTCGTCGCCCTGGGCGATGTCTGCGTAGGCGATCCCGGACGTCCGCTCCCAGGCCGCCCGGTCCACGTGGACCGTGTAGCGGTGGCTCCCGGCGTGGAAGGAGAGCATCGGGGCGTCGCGGAGGGCGAAGTCCGCGTACACCGGCACCCCGACCAGCTCCGGGATCGGCGGGATCGTGCCGGGGTCGCACTCGGGTGCGAGGGCGGCGAACTCGGGCTCGGTCAGCAGGCGAACGTCGGCGGCGCCCAGGATCCGGCGCGCCTTGGCGAGGTCGACGTGGTCGGGGGCGTCGACGAGGAGCAGCACCCGGCGACCGTCGTTGGTGGCGATGCCCACGACCTTGGCGAACCGGCGCGGGTCGATGTGCTCGGCGCGCGCGGTGGCCTCGGCGGTGAACGTCTCGGGGTGCTCGTGGAGCTCGTACTCGACGCGCCGCCCCGCGAGCCAGTCGAGCAGGCCCGCGTGGGGGCCCTCCGTCCTCGGGTTGTCAACGGCCATGGCGCGCCTCCTCTCCGGGCGGTTGCCCCGGAGCCGGAAGTCTCCGGGCGTCCGATCCGCGATCGAGCATGCACGTCGACCACGTCACGGGCGAGTGGCATCGGTCGGGGTCGGCCCGGGGCGGATGGCCCCTTGGCGGCACGATTCCCGTCCGCTGGATGGCCCCGTGGCGGCACCGTTCGGTCCGCTACCCTCGATCCCGCCATGTCCAAGCTGACGCCCAAGGTCATCCTCGAGGGGACCCGCCTCACCCACAAGACGGATCTCGCCTTCGCCCTCAACGAGCATCCGCGGATCGTGGGCCCGCGGCGCTACCGCTACCACTCGCCGCTGATCTCCGCCGAGTGGTGCGGGTTCACCCCGTTCCCGTGGGGCCGCGGCCCGATCAACTTCGAGCCAGGCGGCGAGGAGGAGGCCCAGGCGATGGCGGTGTTCGATGCCTGGACCCGGCTGATCGAGCTCCAGCCGCACTACTCCTGGATCATCGATCGGTTCCACCTCTCGGCGCGCGCGTTCCAGCTCGCCGAGCACGGGCACGACGTGGACTTCGGGTGGCTGGAGGAGCGGCTCCGGCCCCTTGACGTGCACCTCGTCGTGTGCACCCGGCGAGACGGCACGTGGGAGGCCGCGCGCGAGGAGCGGCTGCTCGTGTCGGGGAAGCCGTCCCAGTACGACGACCTGGACGTGTTCCGGCGCGAGCAGGACCTGCTCCGGCGGCTGGCCTCGGAATCGATCCTGCCGGTCCTCGAGCTGGACACGACCGACGACGACATGGACGCCGCCTGCAACGCGATCGCCGACTGGATGGCATCAACCGGCGGACTCTGGCCACGGCGTCACGCCCCAACGCC
>MGOE01000071.1:81746-91201 GCA_001797035.1 Chloroflexi bacterium RBG_16_72_14 | reverse complement strand
CCCCGCCCCGCCGCCCCGCCGCCCCGCCGCCCCGACCCGGCGCGGCGCCCCGCTTCTCTTCCGAGTGAACGGGCGGCCCTGCGTCCCGAGGCGCCGGGCTGGGAGCGCCGCGCCGGTTGCCGGTGGTGCTGCTTGTCAGGCCGTGATTCAGGGTGTTCCAGTCGTGCTCGCTGTTCGGGAAGCAGCAACATGACGCCAAGCAACGACGTGCGAGGCCGGATCGAGGCCCTTCGCGGCTTGCCACGCAGCACCCGTCGCATCGAACCCCGGAATTCCTGCTTGGGAAGCAGCAGCGAACCGACGAGGCGCGGCTCCGGCGGCTCGGACCCCCTTGGCCCGGGACCCTCGGCGCGTCGGACCCGGTCAAACGGCCCGCGACCTTGTGACTGTCGGCTCTCATGCGCAAATGCGCATATATCGATGATGCAGGCATGGACGAGATCACGGCACTCCAGGCAGAGGTCCTCAGGACCCTCGCGAGCCCCAGGCGACTGGAGATCATCCATCGCCTGGCCGAAGGGCCGTGCGAGGTCGGGCGGCTCGCCGAGGAGCTCGGCGCCAGCCAGCCCAACATCTCGCAGCATCTTGCGGTGCTCAAGGCGGCCGGCATCGTCGAAGCCGAGCGCGACGGCCGCGAGGTCCGCTATCGCCTTACCGACCCGGATGTCGTGGTCGCGTGCAACGTGATGCGCGGCGTGCTCCAGCGACGGCTGTCCCGGCTCGGGCGCCTGTCGACCGTCGACCAGTCGGTCAGGGAGCTCGTCGAGCTCCAGTAGCGGAACGAGGAACCCCCATGGACGAACCCCTCAACCTGGTCCTGTTCTCGGGCACCGATGACAAGCTGCAGGCCGCCGCGGTCCTGACCGCCGGCGCCGCCGCCCTCGGCAAGCCCGTGAACGTCTTCCTCCAGTACTGGGCGCTCGATGCGTTCACCAGGGCGAAGATCGGCCTCGACCACGGCCTGGCGCCCGAAGCGGGCGAGGCGGGCCGCACGGCCGTCGACGCCCTCGCCAAGGCCGGCCAGGCGTCGTGGGCCGAGACCCTCCGCCAGGCCAAGGACCTGGGCACGGTCGACATCCAGGCCTGCTCGCTGTCGATGGACCTCCTCGGCCTCGAGGAGTCCGACCTCGACCCGCTCGTCGACGGCGTGGAGGGCGTCACCGCCTTCTACCTCAACGCCGGCGAGGGGCACGTCGTCTTCATCTAGCCATCCGGGTCGCGAACCCGAGTCAGGGAAGGGAACACACGATGACCACCGCCACGGACCTGCAGCTCGACGCCCGCGGGCTCAACTGCCCGATGCCGATCGTCAAGACCGCGCAGGCGATCAAGGGCCTCGCGTCCGGCCAGACCCTCGAGGTCCTGGCCACCGACCCCGGCTCCACCAAGGACTTCGAGGCCTGGTCGAAGACGACCGGCAACCTCCTCGTCGAGCAGTCCGTGGACGGCGGCGTGTTCCGCTTCGTCCTCCGCAGGAAGTAGGGATCGACCGATGACCGTCGCCGACGTTCCCGTCACCCCCGAGACCATGCCCCAGCCGGCGGCCGCGCCGGCCGACGAGAAGCAGCCCAAGGGCCTCGCGATCATCTGCTACAGCGGGGATCTCGAGAAGACGTGGGCCGCCATGATCCTGGCCTCCACGGCCGGCGCGATGGCGATGCCGACCAAGGTGTTCGTCACCTTCTGGGGTCTCCAGACGTTCGTGCGCGACGACGTGCGCATCACGGGCGAGAACTGGATGCAGAAGATGATGAGCTTCATGCAGCGCCCGGGGATCAGCCACCGGAAGTTGTCGAAGATGAACTTCCTCGGCATGGGCCCCTGGATGATGCGCAAGCTCGCCAGCCAGTACAACGTGGCGAGCCCCAAGGAGCTCCTCGAGATGGCCGCAGCCATGGGCGTGGAGTTCATCCCGTGCCAGATGACGATGAACATGTTCGGCATCAGGCGCGAGGACCTCATCGAGGGCATGGGCGAGCCCGTCGGCGCCGCCACGTACCTCTCCTACGTCGGCGAGGACTACTCGCCGCTGTTCATCTGATCCGGCGCCGCGCCACTTCGCGGCCACACCCGGAAGGGACACTCCGATGACCGAGACCGCCATCCCGCCCATCGACGTCACGCTCGACGCCCGCGGCAGCTTCTGCCCCGGCCCGCTGATGGAGCTCATCCGCGGCATGCGCGAGGCCGAGGTGGGCGACGTGATCGCCGTCCTGTCCTCCGACAAGGGCAGCAAGGCCGACATCCCCAAGTGGGTCGAGAAGGCCGGTCACAACCTGATCGGCGTGTTCACCCGCGAGGGCCACGACGAGATCATCGTCGAGAAGGTCCGGTAGCACCCATGCAGCGCGTCGTCGTCCTGGGTGGCGGGGTGGGGGGCACCCTCGCCGCCAACCTCATCGCCCGCAAGCTCAAGAAGCCCATTGCGAACGGCACCGCCTCGGTCACCGTGGTCGACCTCACCGGCCGGCACACGTACCAGCCCGGCTACATGTACATCGCGATGGGCCAGGAGAAGGCGGAGCGGCTCGTCCGCGGTGAGAAGTCGCTGCTCGATCGGAACATCAACCTCGTCGTCGACGACATCACACGGATCGACGCGGCCGGCCAGGGCGTGGAGCTCGCCTCCGGCCAGCGCCTGCCGTACGACCAGCTGGTGATCGCCACTGGGTCGCGGATCGTGCCCGCGGAGATCGAGCACTTCGACGCCGAGGCCCACCACTTCTACACGGCCGAGGCCAGCCTCCGGCTGCGCAAGGCCCTGGACGCGTTCAAGGGCGGCCGGATCGTGATCGGCATCGCGGGCATCCCCTACAAGTGCCCGCCGGCGCCGCTCGAGGTCGCCTTCCTGGTCGAGTCCGAGCTCCGCCAGCGCGGTCTCCGTGACAGGACCGAGATGACCTTCCTGTCGCCGATCAACCGCGCGTTCACCATCGAGAGCGTGTCCGAGATGGCGACACCGATCTTCGAGCAGAAGGGCATCCACCTCGAGCTGCTGGCCGGCATCGCCCAGATCGACCCTGAGCGCAAGGTGGCGATCACCGACGCGTTCGAGGAGCACCCCTACGACCTGCTGATCGTGGTGCCACCGCACAAGGGCGCCCAGGTGGTCATCGACTCCGGCCTCGCACCGAAGTCCGGCTGGCTGCCGACGGACCGCCACACCCTCCAGGTCAAGACGGTCGTCAAGCCGGCGCCCGGCCAGTCCGACGAGGACATCCCGCGCTACCCGAACATCTTCGCCCTCGGTGACGCAACCGACCTGCCGCTGTCGAAGGCGGGCTCTACGGCCCACTTCGAGGCGCCGATCGTGGCTGAGCGGGTCGCGGCCGCCGTCCTGGGGCGCTCGCCCTCGGGCAGGCACGCGAGCTACACGGGCAAGGTCATGTGCTTCTTCGAGGTGGGCGACGGCAAGGGCACGCTGCTCCAGTTCGACTACGATCACCCGCCCAGGCCGCCCAAGCCCAACCAGCTGTGGCACCTGGGCAAGATCGTGTTCAACAAGACCTACTGGCACACCGTGCCGAAGGGCCGGGTCTAGCGGCCTTCGCGTCCGGTGCCGCCGTCCGGCGCCCTACGCCATCGCACGCGCTCGCGCCGTCGCCCCCGCACGTCATCCGCCCGACGCCCCGGGCGCGGAACCGGTCTCCCTTCCCCGGTTCCGCCCACCGGGGCGTCGTGGCGCCTGCCGCGGCCTACAATCCACGCGTCACCCCACGCCGAGGGCCCCGTATGACCGGCCGTGTCTTCCGTCGATCCGCGTCCCCGAACCCGCCCGTCGCCGTCTCCGCGCATGGCTCCACGATCGTGGACGCGGAGGGCCGCGAGTACCTCGACGCGGCCGGCGGCGCGATCGTGGTCAACGTCGGCCACGGGCGGCGCGAGATCGCGGATGCCGTGGCCGACCAGGCGGCACGTCTCGCCTACGCCCACGGCAGCGCGTTCACGACCGAGCCGCTCGAGCGGTACGCGGAGGAGGTCGGGCGGCACCTGCCCGTGGACGATCCCGCGATCTACCCGGTGTCCGGCGGCTCCGAGGCGATCGAGACCGCGCTCAAGCTGGCGCGTGCGACGCACATCGCGCGTGGCGAGCCGGACCGCTGGATCGTGTTCGCGCGATGGGGGTCGTACCACGGCAACACGCTGGGCGCCCTGGACCTGTCCGGGCGTCGCCCGCTGCGCCGCCCGTACGAGGGCTGGCTGGGCCGGTTCCGGCATGTCAGCGCCGCGTACCCGTACCGCGGCGAGGTCGGGGGCTCGCAGGCGCTGGGCACCACGGCCGAGCTGGTCGCGGAGCTGGACCGGGCGATCACGGGGGCCGGGCCCGGGACCGTGGCCGCGTTCGTGGCGGAGCCGATCGTGGGCGCGACGCTCGGCGCCGTGGAGCCGCCGGAGGGCTACTGGCCGGCGATTGCGGAGGTGTGCCGGCACCACCGCGTGCTGCTGGTCGCGGACGAGGTGATGACCGGGTTCGGGCGCACCGGCGCCTGGTTCGGCATGGACCACTTCGGCGTCCGGCCGGACCTGCTGGTGGCCGCGAAGGGCGCCACGTCCGGGTACTGGCCGTTCGGGTTCGTGGCGGCCTCGGGCCAGGTGTACGAGACGGTCACCGGCCGGGGCGGCTTCGTCCACGGGTTCACCTACTCGCACCAGCCGGCGGCGGCGACGGTCGCGCGCGAGGTGCTGCGGATCCTCGAGGCGGAGTCGCTGGTCGAGGCGTCGGCGGCGAAGGGGGAGCGGCTGCGGGCGCTGCTGCGCGACCGGCTGGGCGACCACCCGGTGGTGGGCGAGATCCGCGGCCGCGGCCTGATGGTCGGCCTGGAGCTGGTCCGCGATCGCGAGACGCGGGAGGCGTTCCCGCGGGCCGCGAAGCTGGTCGAGATCCTCGTGCGGACCGCTCGCGAGCGCGGCCTGCTGCTGTACTCGGGCACCGGCAACGCGGACGGCGTCGACGGCGACATCGTGCTCCTCGGCCCGCCGTTCGTGGTCACGGACGCGGAGCTGGTGCGGATCGCGGACGGGCTCGCGGAGGCGCTCGACATCGCGCTCGCACAGGTGGGGGCGGGCGCGCAGGCGTAGCGCAGGGTGCCAGGGGTTCGCGTCCGGCGCCGACGCGGCGCGAGGGTTCGGCGCAGCCCCTACAGGCGGACGCTGGACGCGCGGAGCAGCAGGATCGCGCCCAGGGCGACCAGGATGATCGGCCACACGAGGTCGTTGAAGCCCGGCACCACGAGGCTCGAGCCGCCGATCGCGAACAGGATCGCGCCCAGGATCGCCTGCCAGCCCCAGCCGGCGCCGCTCGCCGCGCGCACCAGGGCGATGAACAGGAACGCGACGCCCAGGCACAGCGTGCCGACGCCCGATCCCTCGACCACGCCGGCGGCCGCCAGCAGGTCGGGCGCGGCGAGGGCCGTGATGATCGCGCCCAGGTACAGCGAGCCCATCCCGCGGTTGACCAGCCACGACACGAGGAACGCGAGGCCGGCCGCGAGGAACAGCAGCGAGCCCGCGGTCTCGAGGCTCGGGTAGACCTGGCGCAGCAGGAGCAGCCCGCCGAAGACCACGAGGAAGATGCCGAACCAGGGCAGGCGCGAGCGCCCTCGCGTCCCGCCGAACTCGTTCCACTCCCAGCCGTAGACCCTCGCGCCACGGCCGTCGATGACGTCGCCGGTCCTGGGTGCGTCGCGTCGATCGCTCATGGTTGCCTCCCTCGATTGGTGCAGAGCGTAGCGGGTCCGCGTCAGGTGCCCGCGACTAGCGCGGCGAGCTCCCGGAACCAGCGGAGCCGTGCCTCCCACGGCACCGCGGCGTTGGCCGGGGAGGTGGATGGCAGCACGAACAGCCGGGTGTCGCCGAGCGTTCGTTCCTGGAGGCCGTGCGCCGGCCGCTCGCCGAATGCGCCGCGGTACGCTTCCTTGCCGACGAACGCCATGACGCCCGGGCTGAGGTCGCGGGCGATGCGCTCCAGGCGCGCCGCGGCACCCTCGAAGTCCCCGGCGCGGAGGTCGCCGGAGCCCGCGGTGGTGCGCAGGGCCGCGTTCGTGACACCGACGCCGAAGCCGAGCAGCTCCCGCTGCTCCCGTGGCGCGAGCCGTCGCGGCGTGAGGCCCGCGGCGTGGAGGAGTCGCCAGAAGTCGTTGCGCGGGTTGGCAAAGTGCGCGGCGGCCTGCGCGGAGGCGAATCCCGGGTTGATCCCCACGAACACGACGCGGAGGTCCGGCCCGAGGACGTCCGGCACGGCCGAACGCACCGAGGTCGCGGGCTCGCCCGGCTCGGCTCCGGTCGTCGCTGCCCCGCGGCCCGGAAGCTGCCCGGATGGTCGTCTCATGTGCATTCCCACGATAGCGCCCGCCATCGGCGCCACTGGCCCTCCGCGATCCCCACCTTGTCGATCGCGATGACTACCTCATGTGCATCCGGGCGCCCGAACGCGAGCCAGGCGGCACCCGGCCGCTGCGCCCCGCACCCGAACCTCCCGCTTGGCGGGCGGAATGCACATGGATCGATCACGGCACGAGCCAAGGCCGCACGACCGCTCCCCGCCGGCCCCCGGCCGCGGGGCTTGTCGCCGCCCTGCACGCCAGGGCGTCACAGGCTGGGCAACCCGTCAGGCCGGCTCGACCGCACGCTCCCCGGCGCGCGCCCCGGACCCCGATCCCGCCGGCGGCTCGTCCGTCGGGATGACCGGCTCGTCCTCGACGTGGCTGAACCCGACCCGGTCCGCGAACCGGGCCAGGAACCCGGGCGCCCACCAGTTCCAGCGGCCCAGCAGGCGCATCGTGGCCGGCACCAGCAGCACGCGCACGATCGTCGCGTCCACGAGCACGGCGATCGCCATGCCCACGCCGATGCTCTTGATCGTGATCGTCTCGGCCAGCGCGAAGGCGGCGAACACCGTGACCATGATCACGGCCGCGCCGGTGATGACCCCCGCGGTCCTCGCCAGGCCCTCGGCCACGGAGGCGCGGTTGTCGCCCGTCCGTCGCCAGGCCTCCTGGACCCGGGACAGCAGCAGCACCTCGTAGTCCATCGACAGGCCGAACAGGACGCTGAACATGATGATCGGGTTGCCTGCGATGGTGAACCCGGGCGACGTGAAGCCCAGCGGCCCGGACAGATTGCCCTCCTGGAAGATCCAGACGAGGGCCCCGAACGAGGCGCTGATCGAGAGCAGGGTCATGACGATGGCCTTGAGCGGCAGCACCACGGACCCGAACAGCAGGAACAGGATCGCGCCCATCGCCAGGATCACGGTGCCCACCGCCACGGGGATGCGCGCCGACTGGCTCTCGAGGAAGTCGTGGCCGGTGGCCGCGAAGCCGCCCACCTGCGCCGTCATGCCCTCGCCCGGGTCGAGCGCGCGCACGAGCGGGACGACGGCCGTGCCCTGGGGCGAGGACGCGGGCAGCGGGCTGATCGCGTCGAACCGGACCGCGGCACCGCTGACGTATCGGTCCCACAGCGCCGCCAGCGGAGCCGGCCAGGCGGACTCGGGCATCGCGTACAGCGCGACCATCTCGTCCACCGTGAGCGGCTGCCCGGTCGCGGGGTTGAGCAGCCCCCCGAACGGGCTCTCGACCCGCCCGATGCCGTCGACGGCGCCCAACTCGTCCGCGTAGGCGGCGAGCGCGCGCACGCTGGCCTCGTCGGCGGGGTCGCCGGGGACGTCCACGAGGACGACGATGGGGGTGGTCGTGCCCGGCTCGAACCGTTCCTGGATGGCGACCGCGGCCTCCCGGCTCTCGAGGCCCGCGGGGAGCGTGAACGCGTCCGGGATGCCCTGCCTGAGGCCGAAGAACGGGGCGCCGGCGACGAACAGCAGCGCGAGGGTCGGGCCGAGGACGAGGATCGGGCGCTCCATCACGGCGTTCGCGACGCGTTCCCAGCGGGACTCGGCGGCGAGCGCGGCCGCCTCGCGCGGCGGCAGGCGGAGCAGGCCTCGGACCCGGTCCGCGATCCCGGCGACCGACAGGGCGTTCACCCGGTGCCCGAGCATGCCCAGCAGCGCCGGCAGGAACGTGAGCGCGAAGAACAGCGACGCGGCGACGGTCAGGATCCCGCCGATGCCGAACGAGCGCAGGGCCGGGGCACTGAACGCCAGCAGCCCGCCGAGCCCGATCGCGACCGCGATCCCGGAGAAGGTGACCGCCTTGCCCGAGGTCGCCACGGCGATCTCGACGGCATCGCCGACACTCCGGCCGCGGCGCAGCTCCTCGCGGAACCGGCTGACCATGAACAGCGAGTAGTCGATGGCGAGCGCGAGGCCCAGCATCGTGGACACGTTCTGGACGTAGATGCTGAGCTCGACCTGCTGGCCGACGACGTAGACGAAGGCGAGGGTGGTGGGGATCGCGAGGCCGGCCACCAGCAGCGGGATGCCGGCCGCGAGGATCGAGGTGAACACGAGGATCAGGACGAAGGCGGCGATCGGGAGCGAGACCGTCTCGGCCTTGACCAGGTCCTGCTCGGACTGGTCGGCGGAATCGCGGGTCAGCGGCGCGTAGCCACCGAGCAGGAGCTCGATTCCCTCGCCGGGCTCGCGCAGCTGGGCCTCGAACCGCTCGAGCAGCGGCACTGACGCCTCGTCGGTGACCTCGAGGTCCACGACCACGTAGGCGGCGGCCCCGTCCTCGGAGATGAACCGGGCATCGCCGGTCTCGGCGTAGCCGATGACGCCCGCGACGTCGGGGTCGTCGGCCAGGTCCGTGAGCGAGGCCGTGATGGCGGCCTGGAACCCAGGGCTCCGCGCGTCTGCCCCGGCCTCGCCCTGGAACAGCGCGATCAGCGCGCCGCGCCCGGCCCCGAACTCGTCCGCGAGCCGGTCCGCGACCGCGGCGGACTCGGAATCGGGGTCCAGCCAGCCGCCGGCGGAGAGGACCGAGGCGGCACGTCCGGCCACCGAGCCGGCGGCCACGCCCACGACCAGGGCGAAGGCGAGGACGATCCGGCGGTGCCGGTAGACGAAGGCTCCCCAGCGGCTGAACATCATGGGCTCCGTAGCGGGTTCGGGACGTCGGTGGCCGGGGTGATCGCCCGGCGGCAGAAGGACAATAGAGAGCAACCATTCTCTTTGTCAACCCCGACATCTGACGTAGCCGGATCAACGACCCTCATTCGTTGCCCAGGCTGCGGCACAACTTGCAGAACGAGCGTTCGTTCTGTTAACGTACGGCCATGCCGCGCATCACGCCCGCCCACGAGCACGCCGTCCGGGCCCGGATCATCGAGTCAGCCATCCGCGTGTTCGCCGAGAAGGGCTACCACGGGGCGACGATCGCGGACGTCGTCCGGGACAGCGGCATGTCCGTCGGCGCGATCTACACCTACTACCGGGGCAAGGACGAGCTGTTCCTGGCGACCTGCGACATCACCGCCGGCCAGGGCCTCGGGGAGCTCGGCACGAGGATCGTCCGCGGCCGGTCCGTCGCGGAGAAGCTCGCGATCGCGATCGGCTT
>MGOE01000071.1:70047-81696 GCA_001797035.1 Chloroflexi bacterium RBG_16_72_14 | reverse complement strand
ATGGTCGCGGGCCGAGGCGGAGCCGGCGATCCGGGCTTCGCTGACCCGGCGGCGCGACCAGATCGCGACCGCGGGCGAGCTCCTGATCCGCGAGGGGATCGCCACCGGCGAGCTCCCGACGTGGGTCGACGCGCCGGCCCTGGCCGCCGCCTACGTCACCTTCCTGGACGGGCTGCTCCTGTGGCGCCTCGAGCAGGGCGACGCCTATCGCCGCGAAGATGCCGAGCGCCGGGCGCTGGCGCTGCTGCGCCCATCCTCGCCTCGGTCGCCGCCGCCGAGCCGCCGGTGGTGCCGGCCGTGCCGGCGAAGCCGTGGAGCATCAACGGGGTAGCCCGCGACCGCGCCTCCTGAGGCCGACGACCGCCTCCGACCACGGCCGGCCGGTTGGCCAACGGGCGCCGCGACCCCGCCGCAGGCCCGCAGCGGGATTACGATTCAGGCATGCCGCACGTCATGACCGTCCTCGGACCGGTCGACCCGTCCGAGCTCCGCTTCACCCTCCCCCATGAGCACACCCAGATCACCCTGTGGCACATCCAGGACCGCTGGGACTACTGGGAGCTCACCCGCGACGAGGAGATCATCCTCGAGGAGCTGCGGCTGTTCCGCGAGGCCGGCGGGACGGCGCTGGCGGACCTCACGCTCCCGGGCACCGGCCGCGACCCGGCCTGGCTGCGCCGGATCGCCGAGCGGAGCGGCCTCCACGTCGTGATGGGCGGCGGCTGGTACCGCACCGCGTACTACCCGGCGGAGGCGATGATCGACCGCCGGTCGGTGGATTCGCTGGCCGACGAGCTGGTCGCCGAGGCGACCGTCGGGGTGGGGGGCACCGGGATCCGGACCGGGATCCTGGGCGAGATCGGGACGGACAAGCCGTGGCTGACCCCGGCCGAGGAGCGCGTGTTCCGCGCCGTGGCCCGGGCGTCGCGCCGGACCGGCCTCGCGGTCTCGACCCACGCCGTCCTGTCCGACGTGGGCGCCGCCCAGCTCGCGGTCCTCGAGGAGGAGGGGATCGATCCGGGGCGGGTCGTCATCGGCCACTCGGACAGCTATCCGGTCCTGGACCACTACCTGTCGCTGATCGCGCGCGGCGCCTCGATCGAGTTCGACTTTCTGGGCATGTCGTCGCAGCCGCAGGAGAGGTATGGCGAGGGCCGGGTGGTCGACCTGCTGCTGGAGCTGCTCCATCGCGGCCACGTGGACCACGTGCTGCTCAGCCAGGACGTGTGCCACAACGGGCAGCTGCGGCGCTACGAGGGGAACGGCTACACGTACCTGCATACGACGTTCCTGCCCAGGCTCCGCGAGCGCGGCGCCTCGGAGGCGGAGATCGACCGGCTCACCATCGACAACCCGCGCCGGATCCTCACGATCGGGTAGGCCGCGCGGCCGCGCGCTGGGTCCCCGCGACCCCCGGCGGGTGCGCGGGCCGGTCGCTGGGTGACCGAACGGACGCACCGTGGGACGGATCAGCCGCTCAGCGACGCGTTCCTTGCACGGGGAGGCTCGGCCACGCAACGAACGCGGCGCCCGGCGACCGGATCACCGCAGCGTGCGACCGTAGGTCGCCCAGCGACCGACTCGGCGCCTACGGCACGGGATTCGACGCCGCGGCCCTGACCGCCGATGCGCGCCCCCTGATCGCCGGGTGCCTAGACGAGCGTCGCGCTGACCGCCAGCTCGACGTTGCCCTTGAGCGCCTGCGAGACCGGGCAGTTCTCCTTCGCGTCCTCGGCGAGCTCGGCGAACGTCGCGGCGTCGATCCCCGGGACATCGCCCCGGACGGTGAGCTCGCTGCGCGCGATCTTCCAGCCGGCGTCGCCCTTGTCGAACGTTACGACGGCCTTGATGTCCAACCTCGCCGCCGGCGTGCCGTTCTTCGCGAGCCGGGAGGCAAACGCCATCGAGAAGCACGAGGCATGGGCCGCCGCGATCAGCTCCTCGGGGCTGGTCCGGCCGTTGTGGTCCCCAGTCCGCGAGGCCCAGGTCACGGGCATGCGCGTGAACGAGCCGGATGAGACGTAGTCGATCGTGCCGGACCCGCTGGTCAGGTCGCCCTTCCAGGTGGTCTCCGCGAACCGCGTGGTAGCCATCGAATCCGGTCCTCCTGAGGTGTTCGGGTCAAGGTTGCCACGGGTGCGGGCCGGTGTCCGGCACCGGCTGGGTGTCCGGGCATGCCCGGTGTCCGGGTGCACCGTGGTCGGGCGTACACGGGCGTGGCTCACGCGTTCGCCGGCCGGCGCCGCCAGTGTCGCGCCCCGTCCACGAGCGAATACACGACCGGGACCACGAGCAGCGTCAGGAACGTGGAGCTGAACAGGCCGCCGATGACGACCGTCCCCAGCTCGGCGGCGATGATCGACCCCTGGTTGAACCCCGCGGCGAGCGGGATCAGGGCGAGGATCGTCGCGATCGCGGTCATCAGGATCGGCCGCACGCGGGTCCGTCCACCCTCGATCAGCGCCTCTGTCGTGGAGTGCCCCTGCGACCGCAGCCGTTCGACGAGGTCGAGCAGCACGATCGCGTTGGTGACCACGATCCCGATCAGCATCAGGAACCCGATCAGGGCGCTGACGCCCAGCGGGCGGCCCGTGAAGTACAGCGCCGGGAAGGCACCGATGGTCGCGAGCGGGAGGCTGAACAGGATGATGAACGGGGTGATCATGGAGTTGAAGGTCAGCACCATCGCGACATAGACGACCAGGATCGCCACGCCCATCGAGAAGTACAGGCCGCCGAATGCCTCGTCCATCTGCTGCGTGACACCGGCCAGCTGGACCGTCACGCCATCGGGGATCTCGCCGCCTGCCTCGAGCGCGTCGATCGCCGCCTGGACGTCGGTGCTGACCCGGCCGGTGTTGCTGGACGCGATCTCAGCCGAGACGGAGGCCGCGGGCGACTGGTCGATCCGGGTGATCGACCCCTGCGTGTTGACCTCCTCCACGGTCGCCACGTCCTCGAGCGGCACCTTGACGACCGTGCCCACCGGCAGGCGCCGGAGGTCGGCCACCGATGCCACCGAGGCGGGGTCGACCTGGACGAACACGTCGGTCGCCTCGCCGTGCTCGCCGATCACGATCCTGGTGGCCGTGCTGCCGACGAGCGCCGCCCGGACCTCCTGCGCGATCTGCGCCGCGGTGAGGCCGACGCCGATGGCCTTGTTGGGGTCCGGCGTCACCTGGATCTCGGGCGTGCCCTTCGACAGGTCGGACTTGAGGTTGAGCAGGTCGGAGTTGTCGCCCAGGGCCGCCAGGACCGCCTCGTTCGCCGTGGCGACCTCGGCCGCGTTGTCGCCGGAGATGATGACGTTCAGGTTGTTGGAGCTGAACCCGGCCAGCTGCGAGACCGCGACGTCGAAGCCGTCGGTCTTGACGGGGGCGAGGGAGTCGGACAGCGTCTTGGCGTAGGTCGTGAGGTCCACGTCGTCGGCGAGGCGGACGGTGAGCCGGGCGCTGTTCGCCGCGAGACCGCTCATGGCCGCGACGATCGTCTGGAACCCGGCATCGCCCTCGCCCGGGATGGACGTCTGGATGGTCAGGACGTGCTCGTCGGCCGCGAGGATGTCCTCGGCCCGGCGGGTGCGCTCGAGGACCGCGTCGTTGCTGGTGCCCGATGGCGGCGCCACCGTGACCGACAGCAGGTTCTCGGAGCCCGCGTTGATGAACGCGGTCGGCAGGAGCGGCGCCAGGACGCCGGTGCCGAGGAACATGAGCGTCGCGATGCCGAGGACGGCCAGCTTGGTCGCGCGGCTGCGCAGCGCGAGCCTGATGGTGGGCGTGTAGAGCCTGATCCAGAGTGAGTTCTTCGGCTCGCCATCCTCGTCCACGTTGAGCTTGACCTTGTCGACCAGCAGGTAGGCGAGCACCGGCACGACCGTCAGCGCGCACAGGAGCGAGGCGAGCAGCGCAAACGTGACCGTCAGCGCGAAGGGAAGGAAGAACTGGGAAACGAGGCCGCCGACGAAGCCCAGCGGCAGGAACACGCCGACGGTGGTGATGGTGGCCGACGTGATCGCACCCGCGACCTCCTTCGGGCCATTGATCACGGCCGTCAGCTTGTCCTCGCCCAGGGCGCGGTGACGGTAGATGTTCTCGAGCACGACGATCGCGTCGTCGACGACGCGCCCCACGGCGACCGCGAGGCCGCCCAGGGTCATGATGTTCAGGGTGACGCCCGTCGCCTGCATGACGACCAGGGCGGCGAGGATCGAGAGCGGGATGCTGACCGCGGCCACGGCGGTGGATCGCAGGCTGAACAGGAACAGGAAGATGGTCAGGACCGCGAACACCGCGCCCAGACCGCCTTCCTTGAGCAGTCCGTCCCGGGACTCCTTGATGAACGTGGACAGGTCGGAGACGACGGTGATCTTCACGTCGTCCGAGAAGCTCGCGTTCAGGTCCTCGAGCGTCGCGGTGACCGCGTCGGCCACGGACACGGTGTTCGCATTGGACGTCTTGGACACCGACAGGGACAGCGCCGGCCGGCCGTCCGTCCGCGCGAATCCCGTCGTGGCGACTCCGGTGAGCTCGACCGTGCCGAGGTCGCCGATGGTGACCATCCTCGGCGGCACCGGGGTCGCGACAGGGGCGGGGGTGGCGCCCGGGTCGACCGAGGCATTGGGATCCACGGAGGCGGGGGGCTGGCCGCCGGTGCCGGCGCCCGGGCCAGCGGGCGTGGCGGCCACCCCCACGATCATCTCCCGGATCTCATCGGCTCCGCCGATGGCGCCGATCGTGGACACCGGGATCCTCGATCCCTCGGCGGTCACCTGGCCGGAGGGAAAGGTCAGGTTGTTGGCCGCCAGCACGCCCGTGACCTGTGCGACGGAGATCCCGTTCGAGGCGAGCTTGTCGGGGTCGAGGGTGATGAGCACGCGCTGCTCCTCGCCACCGGTCAAGTCGACGCTGCCGACGCCGTCGATGCCGAGGAGGGCGGGCTCGACCTCGGTCCTGGCGATCTCGGCGGCCCTCGCCAGCCCGTCCTCGGAGGTGGCGGCGATGGACGCGATGATCACCGGGGAGGCGTTGATGTTGAGCGCGCTGACCTCCGGCGTGACCGTGCTGGGCAGCCCGGCGCCCTGGATGTTCTGTTCGATCGCCGCCCGGATCTCCTTCACGTCCGACCCGAAGGAGAACTGCGCCACGATCAGGGACAGGGAGTTGACGGAGGTGGACTGGAGGCTCTCCAGGCGGGGCACGCCGGAGATGGCGCGTTCGATCGGCTTGGTCACCTGCTCCGCGACGTCCGCCGCGCCCGCGCCCGGCAGGGGCGCGATCACGGTGATGACCGGGAACTCGATGTCCGGCAGCAGCTCCTGCTTCAGGTCGCCCCAGGCGAGGATGCCGGCGATGAACAGGGCGGCGGCCAGGAGGAGCGTGACGCTCCGCTTGGCGACCGCGAGCTCCGAGAGGCGGCTCATGCGGGGTCCTTTCGCGGTGTGACGATCGAGCGCGAGCTGGCGGCGAGGCGGCCCGCCGCACCGGCGAGCGCGGCGAGGGCGTGGCGGGTGCTGGCGAGCTCCGCGTCGTCGAGGAAGGCGAGCAGGTTGCGCATCTGGTCGGCGTTCAGCTCCCGGAACCGGTCGATGAACGCGCGGCCTGCCGGCGTGAGCCCCACGACCACCTGGCGGCGGTCGGCGGGATCCTCCCGGCGGTGGGCGAGGCCGTGGTCCACGATGCGGTCGACGAGGCCGCTGATCGTGGACAGCGAGACGCCCAGCCGGGCGACCAGGTCGGACATGTGGAGGTCGCCCACCGCCCCCAGCAGGTACAGGAGCTTGGCCTGGGGCATCGTGACGTCGATCTCCAGGAACTCCGGGGCGTGGCCGTCCGCCAGGCTCTGCATCAGCGCCTGGTAGCCGGCGATCACCTCGTCGATGAGGGTGGTGCGCTCGATGGGGTCGATGTCCGGATCCTTCGTTCGCGGCTGATGCTTCGGCCTGACCGAACCATTCGGCCCAGACGATACATGACATCCGGGGTGACCCGCCACCGTATGGACCCCGCACCCCGATACCTGACAGCTCCTGGCAGGTGTCGGGCCTACCATCGGCTTCCGTGAACTCCCAACCCCGGGTCGTCGGCGCGCCCGCCGCGCGCCGCTTCCTCGTCACCCGCCATCTCCTCGCCCCGCCGCGCTCGCTGCCGGCCGAGCCGGCCTCGGTCATGCGCGTGGTGGACCGGCTCGGGTCGCTGCAGTTCGACCCGCTGGAGGTCGCGGGGCGCAACCACGACGTCACGCTGCTGGCGCGCGTGGCCGGCTACCGCCGGGCGTGGACGGACGCGCTGCTGTACCGGGACCGTGTCCTGTACGAGACCTACAACAAGATGCTGTCCATCGTGCCCACGGCCGAGCTGCCGTGGTACCGGATCACCTGGGACGTGAACCACGCCTCGCACCGCGGCGGGGCGTTCGACGACCACGCCCCGCTGGTCGAGGAGCTGCTGGCGCGGATCCAGGCAGACGGGCCGCTGTCGTCAACCGACGTGGAGCCGCGGGCGGCCATCGACTGGTACTGGCGGCCCACCAACCAGGTCCGCGCGCTGCTCGAGGCGCTGGGGGAGGCGGGCATCCTCGCGATCGCCCGGCGCGACGGCAACCGACGCGTGTACGACCTGACCGAGCGGCTGTTCCCGGCGGACCTGCTCGCGCGGCGCCCCGACGAGCGCGAGCAGCGGCGGCACAAGCTGCTGTCGCGCTACCGGGGCAACGGGCTCCTGGGCGCGACCGGCGACTACTCCCTGTGGACCGGCACCGGCAAGACGCCGTACCGCCGCGAGCTGCTGGCGCAGCTGGTGGACGAGGGCGTGCTGACCCCGGTCGAGGTCGAGGGCTTTCGCGGCCCGCGGTTCGTGGTCAGCGACGAGCTGCCCATCCTCGACGCGGCCGAGGCCGACGTCGCCGCCGCGGCGGGCGGCCCCAACGGCCACGTGCCGGGCGTCGCCTTCCTCGCGCCGCTGGACCCGCTCGCCTGGGACCGGGACCTGCTGCTCCGCCTGTGGGGCTTCGACTACCGCTGGGAGGTCTACGTGCCGGCCGCGAAGCGGCGATTCGGCTACTACGTCCTGCCGCTGCTGTACGGCGACCGGTTCGTGGGCCGGATCGAGCCCCGGATCGACCGCGCGACAGCCACGCTGCGGGTCCTCGGCGTGTGGTGGGAGGACGGGTTCGACCCCTTCGACGGGAGCGCCCCCGGCTTCGCGGATGCGTTCACCGATGCGCTGCGGGCGCACCGCGACTTCGCGGGGCTTGCCAAGGTTTCGATGCCCCGGGTCGCCCGCCACCGCGAGCTCGCGAGGGCGGTGCGGGAGCGGCTGTAGGCGCGCCGCTCCCGTCGGTGGGCGCTCGTCCGGCGCCGGCCGTCAGGCCAGGCCGTCGGGTGCGGGATCCCGCCGCGTCGCGTACAGGCCCAGCGCGAACACCGCGAGGCCCAGCAGCAGCGACACGCCCATCAGGGGCGCGCCGACCTGCTTCGCGATCACCGTGCCGGTCAGCAGCCCGGCCACGAACACCGCCAGCCCGAGGTTCATGCCCCAGAACACGGCCTGGCGGGCGAGCACGCCGCCGACCCCGGTCGCGACCAGCGTCGTGAGCAGCGCGAAGGTCGTGTTGCTGATCACGCCGATGTACACGGAGTGGTCGCTCGCGACCAGCACGCCCGGGTTGATCGCGGACTCGTCGCCCTGCGCCGCCACGAACTGCGCCACGAGGTACATGAAGATGCCAAGCCCGATCACGATCCAGATCGCCGCTCCGGCCAGGAAGCGGTCCTCGGTCGCGGCGGTCCAGTCGATGCGCAGCGCGCGGGGCAGGATCCTGACCGCGAACAGGACGATGGCGATGAGCTCGGCGAGCAGGTACAGCATCCCGCCCAGCTCACCCTGCCCGGAGAGCAGCGCGACCGTGATGACCAGGCCGCCGGTTGCGAGCGCGACCATCTGGACGAGCCCGCCCATCGGCACGTTCTCGGTCCGCCGGACGCGCCACTCCTGGACCGCCATGCCGGCCAGCACGAGGTAGCCGAACGTCATGGCGCCCGCGTGGGCCGCGATGCCGTTGCCGGGCACGATGTTCGTCCCGGCGGCGAACCCGACCTGGAGCAGCACCCCGATGACCCCGCCCAGCGCGAAGGTCGAGATCGCGAGCGCGAGGCCCAGCCTGGGCAGCGTCCGCGAACCGCCCAGGTACGCGCGCCAGACCCAGACCACGAGCCAGGCGATGGCGGCCAGCAGCGCGACGCCAGTGATCGCGCGCAGGGCGAAGCTGCCGGTGTAGAACGCGGCCACGTAGACCGGCACCAGCACGCCGAGCGCCACGGCGAGGCGCGTGTCGGCGGCCCGGAAGGCCAGGAACGACGTGGCGACGATGCTGAGCGTGAGCCAGCCGATCGTCCCGGAATGGACGTGGGTGAGGATCTGGTTGTGGTCGAACGTGACCACGTCCAGCGCGTTCGGGATCCCGATCCCGATGGTCACCACGAAGATCGCCATCGCGACCAGGTACAGGGTCCGCGCCGCCGCGACCCAACCCGAATCACCGCTGCTCGCGGCCATCCTTCCGCCTCCCTCCAGGCGCCGTGCGCGCCGGGGACGTCCGGACGCTGACAGGCACGGCTCCCGATCTGCGGCATCCTGCGGGAACGCCGATGCGGCGTCACGCCTGTCCCGCTCCGCGAGCCGGGACCGCCCGACCGCGGGATCGACGCGCGAGCCTAGGAGATGACCCGCCCGATCATCCCGGCCGCGACCGTCTTGTTCGTCCCCTCGTCGACCAGGATGAACGCACCGGTCTGGCGGTTCTGGAGGTAGGGGTCCACGAACAGCGGCTGCGTGGCGCGGAGGCGGACCCGGCCGATCTCGTTGAGGGCGAGCTCGGTCGCCTCCTCGTCGCGGTGGAGCGTGTTGACGTCGATCCGGTACTCGAGCTCGCGCACGATCACGCGCGCCCAGCGGGTGGTGTGCTTGATCCAGTACTTGCGCCCGACGGTCAGCGACGCGCTCTCGTCCATCCAGCACACCTGGGCGTCGATGTCCTGCGCCACGGTGGGCATGTTGTGCGGGCGGCACAGCATGTCGCCGCGGGACAGGTCGATGTCGTCGGTGAGGGTGATCGTCACCGCCATCGGCGGAAACGCCTCGTCCACCTCGCCGTCCGCAGTCTCGATCCGCGCGATCCGGGACTCCATGCCGCTGGGCAGGGCCACGACCTCGTCGCCTGCCTTGAGCACGCCCGAGGCCACGGTGCCCGCGTAGCCGCGGTAGTCGAGGACCTCGTAGGACTGGGGCCGCACGACGTACTGGACCGGGAACCGGACATCCACGAAATTGCGGTCGCTGGCCACGTGGAGGTGCTCGAGGTGGCTGAGCAGCGGCGCTCCGTCATGCCACGGCGTGCGCTCTGAGCGGGTGACGACGTTGTCGCCCAGCAGGGCGGAGATCGGGATGAACGTCATGTCCCGCACGCGGAGGCGGGTGGCGAACTCCTCGAACTCGGTGCGGATCTCCTCGAACCGCGCTTCGGCGAAGTCCACGAGGTCCATCTTGTTGACGCACACCACCAGGTGCGGCACGCCCAGCAGGGTGGCCAGGAACGCGTGGCGGCGGCTCTGCTCGGTGATCCCCTTGCGCGCGTCGAGCAGGATCAGGGCGACATCGGCCGTGGACGCGCCGGTGACCATGTTGCGCGTGTACTGGATGTGCCCCGGGGTGTCCGCGATGATGAACTTGCGGCGCGGCGTGGCGAAGTACCGGTAGGCGACATCGATCGTGATCCCCTGCTCGCGCTCGGCGCGCAGGCCGTCGGTCAGCAGGGCGAGGTCCGTGTAGTCGTTGCCGCGGTCGCGGCTGACCTGCTCGACCGCCGCCAGCTGATCCGTGAACAGGGACTTGGAGTCGTACAGCAGGCGCCCGATGAGGGTGCTCTTGCCGTCGTCCACGGAGCCCGCGGTGGCGAACCGGAGCAGCTCGCCGGGCATCAGCAGCTCTCCCTGGGCGCGCTCAGGTGGTCGCAGCGCAAGGCGGACGCGAGTACGGGAGCGAGCGCACTTCGATCGTGCGTGAGCGAGCGCGCGCAGCGGCCAACGCCGCGATGCGGCCGCATCAGCGCGCCCATCAGAAGTAGCCTTCCTTCTTGCGGTCTTCCATCGCCGCCTCGCTCACCTTGTCGTCGCCCCGGGTCGCGCCGCGCTCGGTGATCCGGACGGCGGCGATCTCGGCCACGATCTTCTCGACCGTGTCGGCGTCCGACGCCACCGCAGCGGTCAGGTTCGCGTCGCCGATCGTGCGGTAGCGGACCCGCTTGACCGTCACCGGCTCACCCTCGCGGGGGGTGACGAACGGGTTCACCGCGTACAGCATCCCGCCCCGCTCCACGACCTCGCGGTCCGCCGCCAGGTACAGCTCCGGGATCTCCACGGCCTCCTCCCGGATGTAGCTCCAGACGTCGAGCTCGGTCCAGTTCGAGAGCGGGAACACCCGGATGCTCTGGCCCGGGAACACGCGCCCGTTGTACAGGCTCCAGATCTCGGGCCGCTGGTTCTTGGGATCCCACTGGCCGAACTCGTCACGGAACGAGAACACCCGCTCCTTGGCGCGGGCCTTCTCCTCGTCCCGCCGACCGCCGCCGAACAGGGCGTCGAAGCCGTGCGTCTCGGCGGCCTCGAGCAGGACCGGCGTCTGGATCCGGTTGCGCGAGCCGTTGGGCTCCTCGCGGACGAGGCCCCGCCGCATCGCGTCCTCGACCGAGGCGACGACCAGCTGGAGGCCCAGCTTCTCGATCCAGCGGTCGCGGTAGGCGAGGATCGAGGGGAAGTTGAGACCCGTGTCCACGTGCATCACGGGGAACGGGATCCGCGCCGGGTGGAAGGCCTTGCGGGCGACGTGGAGCATCACGATCGAGTCCTTGCCGCCGGAGAACAGCAGGCACGGCTTGTGCATCTCCGCGGCGACCTCGCGGAAGATGTGGATGCTCTCCGCCTCGAGGCTGCGGAGCTGGCTCATGGTGTGGGGGATCACGCCCGGGCGCTCCCCACGAGCGCCACGCCCGCCCAGGCGAGCAGCGCGCGCACGTGCGCGACGAGCGGCGGCGCGCACACGACGAGGTCGGGCGACCAGGGCTTCTGCTGGTTCCAGGCGAGCGGTGAGCCGTCCAGCCGGGTCGCGGCAAACCCCGCGGCCAGCGCGACGCCCACCGGGGCGGCCGTGTCCCACTCGTGCTGGCCGCCGGCGTGCACGTAGGCGTCCACCGCGCCCGACACGACGGCGGCGACCTTCACCCCGCTCGACCCCATGGGGAACAGCTCGACGTCGTCGCGCGCCGCGAGGCGGCCGGCGAGCTTCGACGGGTGGCTGCGGCTGACGGCGAACCGGATCGGGCGGCGGCCGGCGAGCACCTCGGCGGCGAACGCCTCGTCCGGCTTGCCCGGGGTGGCGGTGTCGAGCACCCGGCCGCGGGCAGGCAGCGCGACGGCGGCCGCGCTCAGGCCAGCGCCCCGCTGCCAGAGCGCCACGTGGACGGCGAAGTCGTCGCGCCAGCCGCCGTCCGGGCGCCGCTCGGCGAACTCGCGCGTGCCGTCCAGCGGGTCCATGATCCACACCCGGTCCGCGGCCAGGCGCCGCGGGTCGTCGGCCGCCTCCTCGGACAGGGCCGCGT
>MGOE01000071.1:68438-70028 GCA_001797035.1 Chloroflexi bacterium RBG_16_72_14 | reverse complement strand
GAGCGCCGCGGCGAGCCAGGCCTGGGACTCGGCGTCGCCCGCGCAACGGAGCGCATCCGGGTCCGGGGCGAGCTCGCCGGCGTCCACGCGGGCGCGCAGCGCGAGCAGCACGTCGCCCGCGCCGGAGGCGAGCGCGACTGCGAGCCGGACGTCGTCCAGGGTCGATGGGTCGAGAGGAGCGCGGGTGATCACCGGTGGTGCGCTGCGTCTGTCACGCGGGCTCGAATCCTCGGGTCGATGAGCGGGTGTCGATGGGCGCCGGCCCCTGGGCTCGCGGTCGGTCGTGTTGAGATTGGACGTTATCATCGCCGCATGCTTCGCACCCCCGCCGACCGCGCTGCGGCCCGGCCGGCCTCGTGAGCCTCGACCTCCCCCTCGCGCTCGGGGGACTGGTCGTCGGCACCGTCGTCGGGCTCACGGGGATGGGCGGTGGGGCGCTGATGACGCCCATGCTCGTGTTCCTGTTCAACGTCAACCCGCTCACGGCGATCTCGAGCGACATCGTCGTCAGCCTGCTGATGAAGCCCGTGGGCGCGGCCGTCCACCTGCGCGCGGGGACCGTCAACCTGCAGCTCGTCAAGTGGCTGTGCGTGGGATCCGTGCCGGCGGCGTTCGCCGGCGCGTGGCTGATCTCGCTGATGCCCCACGGCGAGCAGCTGGACCTGATCCTCAGGCAGATCCTCGGCTCTGCGCTGCTGGTGTCCACGGGCGGCCTCGTGATCCGCGCCTCGCTCCAGATGTGGCGCAACCGCCTGCCGATGGGCGAGGGTCCCGCCCCGTTCACCCGCCCCGGCCCGATGGTGGTCCGCCCGATCCCGACCCTCGTGCTGGGCGGGGTCGCGGGCCTGATGGTCGGGCTCACCTCGGTCGGCGCGGGGTCGATCGTGGTGGTGACCCTGCTGCTCATGTACCCGCGGCTCAAGGCGTCGTCGCTGGTGGGCACGGACCTCGCCCAGGCGATCCCGCTGGTCGCGGCGGCGGCCGTCGGCCACCTGCTGTTCGGCGCGTTCTCGTTCGCCGTGGCCTCGTCGCTCCTGATCGGCGCCGTGCCGGGTGCCTGGCTCGGGGCGCACATCTCCAGCCGGGCGCCCGGCGGGCTCATCCGCCGCGTGCTCGCGGTGCTCCTGCTCGCCTCGGGGCTCAAGCTGCTCGGGGCCCCGGACGCCGTGGTGCTCGGGGCCGCGGCCGGCGCGGTCGTGTTCGCCTTCGTGGCCTGGGAGCTGATCCGCAACCGCGTCAGGCGCGCCGCGGCCGAGGACCCGGCCGCGGTACCCGCGCCGGGCGCCACGCCCCCATCCGGCACGCCGCCGCGCGCCGCCGTGCCCGTGGCGGCCGGCGACGGCCGGTACCGCGACCCGGACGTCGGGCCGTGACGGCCCCGCTCGAGGCCGGCGACCTGTCGGCGGTCGCGGCCGTCCCGCGCGTCGTCCTCGATCCGGACGCCCTCGACCTGCTCGAGCTCGTCCTCGGCGGCGCGATCCCCGCGTCCGCCCTGCCCGCGACGCCCGTGGACCCCCAGGGCCTGGTCGTGACCGACGCCGAGAACACGCCGCTCGCGCACCTGGTGCCCGGGCCGGACGGGTCGCCCGC
>MGOE01000071.1:59500-68428 GCA_001797035.1 Chloroflexi bacterium RBG_16_72_14 | reverse complement strand
GTGGCGGGGCTCGGGGCCGCACTGGGACCCCGAGCTCCGACGAACCGCCGTGGACGTCCGCGACCGGGTGCACCGGGCGGCGCGCTCCGGGCCTGCCGGCCAGGCGTTGGCCATGATCGTGGACGACGTCCCGACGCGGGCCGACGAGCAGGTCGCGCTGGCCGCGCTCCGTCACCGCGACACGGCGGTCATGCTCGTGATCGTGCCGGTCTCCCGAAGCCACCGGCCGACGGGGCAGGTCGGCTGGGCCGGGTTGACGCGTGCCGCGCACGCCTTCGCCGGGGCGCTCGCCGCGGCCGGCCCAGGCACCGAGGCCATCCCCATCGTCGTCCCGTGGCCGGGCGGCGACCGGACGGCATCCGGCATCGAGCTCGGCCCGGTGCTCGACGCCTACGGGGCGACGGCGTACCAGCGCATCACCGTGTCGCGCAGCGCCGCGGACCGCGAGCGCATCGAGGCGCTGCCGGGGCTCGTGGCACGGTCGGTCCACGACCTCTACCCTACGGCGTCCGCCCGCGAGGTCCTGCGGGCCGCCGCCTCGACACCCGGTCGCGGGGCCGTGGTGTTCTTCACCGGGCTGTCGGGCTCGGGCAAGTCCACGATCGCGCGCGCACTGGCCGATGACCTGGCCGACGGCGGCCCGCGCCGGGTGACGCTGCTCGACGGTGACGAGGTCCGCCAGCACCTCTCGCGCGGGTTGGGCTTCGACGCGGAGTCGCGCGACATCAACATCGACCGGATCGCCTACGTCGCCTCGCTCGTCGCCGAGCACGGCGGGATCGCGATCGCGGCCCCGATCGCGCCGTTCGATGCCGGCCGCCGGGCAGCCCGCGCGCTGGTCGAGCCGCATGGCACGTTCCTACTCGTCCACGCGAGCACGCCGCTCGAGGTGTGCGAGGCGCGTGACCGCAAGGGCCTCTACGCGCGCGCCCGGGCGGGCGAGATCCCCGAGTTCACCGGCATCTCGTCTCCGTACGAGGCGCCCACCGACGCGGACGTCACGATCGACACCACGGACGTCCCCGTGGAGGATGCCGTGCGGCAGGTCCGCGAGGCGCTCGAGCGGAGGCTGGACGAGGCCAATGCGACGGACGCCGTCGCGAAACCCTGAGCCACAGACCGCCGAAGCCGCTACCCGCGGCGGAGCACGCGGCCGATGCGTCGGAGGCTGCGGAGGACCGCCGCCTGCGCGCGCAGGCCGACGACCCCGATCACCTGGTACGTCGGCACGCGGACCAGCTCGACCGGCTCGGCGAACTGGAGCGGGGCCCGGGTGCCCGCGTCCCGGGCGGCGCCCGTGGAGGCAACGATCCCCATGGCCAGCGCGGCCGCCACGTCCGGCGGGATCGCGACCGGGCCGGCCGGGACGGCGTCCGGGCGCGCCGCCGGGACCTCGGCCAGGATCGACAGGTCGCCGATCACGCGCACGCCGGACGCCTCGATCCCGGCGACGATGCCGCGGGCGGCCGCGGCGACCCGGTCCAGCGCCTGCGGGGGCAGCTCGACCCTCGGCTCGTCCGCGGCGGGCTCGCGCTGCTTCATCTCCTGGGCGGCGCCGAACCGCATGAGCCGGGCATGGAGCGCCTTGGGAAAGCCCTCCGCCTTGAATCGGACGTTGAACGCGCGGACGGCCTCCGCCTCGGGCAGGGTGAGCGAGCGGTTGGCGAGGTCGCGGACGCCGACCAGCGTCCCCTCGCGGAGGCCCAGCAGGTGCTCGAACGCCCGAAAGACGACGTCGTGGGCACGGTCGTCGACCACGACGGCCGTCACCCGGTCCGGTCCCACGACATCGGCCCAGCGGGCGATCAGCTGGTCGTGGCGCTGGAGCCACCAGAACCTCGGGTTGGGTCGACCCGGCGGCTCCCGGAACAGGCTCTCGATCCAGGCGTCGAGCCCGACCACGGTGCCGGCCTGGATGTTCTGCTGCCAGTGCGAGGGGATGATTCGCGCCAGCGGCCGCACGGTGACCGCGATGCGCACCCGGTCGGGGTCGAGCTCGTCCACGATGCGGCCGATCACCTCGGGGCTGGCCCAGGCGAAGAACTCGCTGCTGACGACGAGCCGCGGCTCCTTCGCCCCGCGGATCTCCCGGACGAGGTCCCGCCAATGGCGCATCGACGGAGGCGTCCCCTCCACGTACGGTGACGCCTGCTCGGTCACCGCGCGCACGGCGCTCGACGGGTTCCGCGAGCGACCCGCGTGGCGGACGCCCTGCTCGAGGAGCGAGGCGCGCGCCGCCCACAGGGCCGACTGGACCGCCGTCGTGCCCGTCTTGTGGGGGCCGATGTGCAGCAGGCGCGTGCCCTCGGGCAGGAGCAGGGGATCGGTGTCCGGGCTCGTTGGCATGCGTGGGTTCCCTCGTCGCGCGCGGCCTACGATACCGGCCCCGCGCCCGCGACCGCGGGCGGTCAGCGGCCGCCGTCGGGGCGGCCGCCCGGACGGGCCAGCAGCGTTCGCAGGCGCCGCACGGCGCCAGCCCGCAGCCGGTGCACGATCGTGCCCGCGAGGACGTACGTCGGGACCCGATACAGGGTGGCCCGATGTGGACCAGCCGCGTTCCGGGCGGCAGGAGGACGGCTGCGTCGGCCGGACTCTGTTCCATCGGCATCCTCCCTGCTCGCGGGGCAGGTGGCTGGCACCACGATACCCGGCCGTGTCACGGCCCCTGTTGCGGAGGTACCCTCGGCCGATGACCATCGAGATCCGGAACGCGCACCCCGAGGAGTACCCGGCCTTCGTCGAGGCGCTGAGCGCGGCGTTCCTCGAGCGCCCGGACGTCGCCCGGGTGGCCGAGGCCGTCAAGCCCTGGTGGGAGCCCGGGCGGACGTGGGCGGCCTTCGACCGTGGGCGCGTGTGCGGGACCTTCCGCTCATGGGCGACGGAGCTGACGGTCCCGGGCGGGGTCCGCCTGCCGGCCTCGGCGGTCGCGGCGGTCACGGTCCTGCCGACCCATCGCCGACGGGGGATCCTGCGGGGCATGACGGCCGCCGAGCACGCGGCGATCCGCGCGCGAGGCGAGGCGGTCGGGCTGCTGTACGCGTCCGAGTACGGGATCTACGGACGGTTCGGCTACGGGCCTGCCTGCCGCGTGGCGACCTGGACGCTGGACGCGCTGGCGACCTCGTTCCACGGCGACCCCGTGTCCGGCGTGGAGCTGGTGGTGCCGGACAAGGCCGTGCGGGACACGGTCGAGGCCGTGTTCGAGGCATGGCGCGCCCGCCAGCCGGGCGAGATCCGCCGCCGCCCGCTCCGCTGGGACGACGAGCTGGGCCTCATCGAATCGCCGTGGGGCGAGACGTGGAAGGGGCTCCTCGCCCTCCATCGCGACGCTGCGGGCACCGTGGACGGCTACGCCCGCTACCAGCCCGAGGGCAAGTTCGAGCAGCGCCAGCCCCGGGGCCGGATCAAGCTCAACGAGCTGCACGTGCTGACCCACGAGGCCTACCACGCGCTGTGGCGGTTCCTGGCCGAGACGGACCTCGTGTCCACGGTCATCGCGGAGGGGCGCAGCCCGTCGGAGGGCCTGCCGTGGCTGCTGACCAACCATCGGGCCGCGATGGTGTCCGAGGTCGGCGAGGGGCTGTGGGTGCGCCTGTTCGACGTCGCTCGGGCGCTCGAGGCCCGGACCTACGAGCGCGAGGGCGGCCTCGTGCTGGAGGTCGTGGACGACGAGCTCCGCGCGCCGCTCCGGCTCGCCCTCGAGGCGTCGCCGGGCGGGACGACGTGTCGCCCCACGGACCGGTCCGCCGAGCTCACGCTGCCGGTGTCGGCGCTGGGCGCCGCGTATCTCGGCGGGACCCGGCTGCGCGACGTGGTGATCGGCATGGGCGCCGACGAGCACCGCCCCGGCGCGATGGCGACTGCGGACGCGCTGTTCCGGACCGCCGACGAGCCTTGGTGCTCGACCTTCTTCTAGGGCGAGGGATCCGGCGCCGGGGCGGGGCCGGTGGTCCGTCGAACGACGAGCATGACGGGAAGGACCTCGCGCAGCGGGCCATCCTCGCGACCGGCGATCAGGCTGACCAGGCGGGCGACGGCGCGCTCGCCGGTCTCGGCCAGCGGCTGGTGGATGGTCGTCAGGCCCACGAAGTCGGCGGCCTCCACGTCGTCGTAGCCGATGACCGACAGGTCGTCCGGAACGGCCAGCCCGAGGGCCGCCGCCGCCTCGAGCACCCCGAGCGCCTCCGTGTCGCTCGCGGCAACGATCGCCGTCGGCCGACCGGTCTGCTCCAGGATCGCCTCGGCCGAGGCCCGGGCATTGGGCCGGGAGTGCTCGGCCAGCCCCAGGTGCTCGCCGCGGATCGCCAGTCCCTCGGCGCGCAGCGCCTGCTCCACGCCGCGGAAGCGAAGCCGGCTGGACGCGAAGCCGAAGCCGGGCTTCGGCACGTCGCCGACGAACCCGATCCGCCGGTGTCCCAGCGCCAGCAGGTGGCTCGCCGCCAGGCGCCCACCGCCGACGTCGTCGGTCACCACCCGCGGCACGCGTCGATGGTGGGCATCGACCAGCACGACCGGCAGGCCGGTGCCCTGGATCCGGGCGAGCTCCTCCTCGTGCGGGGCGATCGAGACGAGGAGCAACCCGTCGATCCGCTCCGGGCGGGCGATGTCGTGCAGGATGGCGTCGCGGCGCGCAGCCGACTCGACGTTCATCGCAATCATGTCCAGGCCGGCGGCCACGAGCCCCGACTCGATGCCCCGGAGCCGCTCCACGACGGACGGCCGGGTGAGGAAGGGGACGACGACGGCGACCGTCTGCGAGCGGCCGAGGGACAGCCGCCGTGCAGTCGTGCTGGGAACGAAGTCCAGCTCATCGATCACCGCCTGGACCCGGGCGCGGGTGTCCGGATCCACGTTGGGCCGGTTGTTGAGGACGCGGCTCACCGTGCCGCGGCCGACCCCGGCCTTCCTGGCGACGTCCCCGATGGTGACCGGCATGCGTCCTCCCGTGCGCGTTCCACGTAGCATAACGGACGCCGCGGAATCGGTTCCATGACGCACGACTGCTGCGTCGTTGTGCACCCGGGGTCAATGCGGACCGGTGCGCACGGAACACGATGGCGGCAGGTATTGACACGGCTGCTAGCCTTGGGCCAAGGAAGCGTGGAACCGGTTCCACACCCTTGCAGAGCGGGAACGGCGGCGGCAGCACCAGGTGTCGCGGCAGGGCTCCCGGGAGCTGGTCCGGCGGGCAGCCGTCGCGGCGATCCGGATGGCGTGCTCGTCGGAGTTGGAGGAGACACAGACCCCATGAACCGCCTATCGCATGGCTGGTCGATCCTCGCCCTGGCAGCGGCGGTATCGATCGCCGTGAGCGCCTGCGCGAGCCCCGCTGCCTCCAGCCCCGCCGGGAGTGACGCCTCGTCGTCGCCCGCCGGCCCGGTCACCCCACAGCCGTCCGTCGCACCCGGCGCAGCCCGGGTGAACCTGTGGCACACGATCCCCGCAGGCGCGACCGAGAACTACTTCAACAACACGCTGGTGCCTGCCTTCGCGGCCATGCATCCGGAGTGCGTCGTCGTCCCGCGCCAGCTGGGCGTCGAGGACGCGAGCCTCATCCGCACGGGCCTCGCGCTCGACCAGAACGACCCCAACCGCCCGCACATGTGGTGGCTGGCCAGCTCCGAGACCGGCGCCTACGTCGAGGCCGACGTGCTGGCCGATGTAGACGGCTGGCTCAGCAGCAAGCCCGAGATCAAGGACAACATCATCCCGGCGGTCCTCGACGTGTCCTCGTACGACGGCAAGGTCCGCAGCCTGCCGTGGATGACGAACGCGACCGCAATGTGGATCAACGCCGACCTGTTCGAGAAGGCGGGCGTGCCCGTCCCGTCGCAGGATCCCGAACAGACCTGGACCTGGGAGGAGTTCGCCGACGCGGTCGTGAAGCTCACGCAAGGCGATGTCAAGGGCTTCCTCGTGACCACCAGCTCCGGCTGGGACTTCTGGACCTACCACACTTGGTACGCCTCGGCGGGCGGCGACACCTCCGGCCTCGCCGACCTCGACAGCCCGGCCTCCATCAAGGCCGTCCAGTTCCAGAAGGACATCCTGAGCAACGGCCAGGCGATCACCACCACCCAGGGTTGGGACCCGGCCCCGTTCTTCGGCCAGAAGGTCGCCATCCAGGCCAACGGCCCCTGGAACTACGCGGGCCTCAAGGAGCTCACCTTCAACTGGACGATCGTCCCCTATCCCCGCGACGTGAAGCCTGCAGCGAACCTCGGCGGCGACCAGCTGTACATCGGCAAGGGAACGCCCGAGCAGGAGGCCTGCGCCTTCGCCTTCGGCGAGTACATGCTGAGCGATGAGTTCCAGGTCGGCTTCCAGACCGTGTCCGGCAACCTGCCGGTCACCAAGTCAGCGGCCGAGAACGCCGAGTACAAGAAGTGGCTGGCCGACAACCCCGCCTGGGCCGCCTATGTCAACCAGACTCCGTACGGTGTCGCCCGCCCGCCGATCCCGGAGTTCGGGCAGATCGGCGACCCGATGTTCAAGGAGGCCTGGGACGACGTGATGCTCAACAACGCCGACGTTACCGAGCGGTTCACGCAGCTCCAGCAGGAAGTGGACGCGCTCCTCGCGCAGTAGCCAGCGATCGGCCACGGGGGTCCCCCACGCACGCCGGGGACCCCCTCTTCTCTCCATCCCTGGAGGCTCATGATGCGTGAGAGGCTCCACGCGGCAGGCTGGGGGTACGCGTTCATCAGCCCGGCGCTGATCCTGGTCGCGGTCTTCCTGGTCCTCCCGATCGGATTCATGCTCTATATCAGCCTCCACAAGTGGGGGCTGCTCGGGGCCCCGACGTTCGTCGGCCTCGACAACTTCGTCTACCTGGCCAACGACGACCGGTTCTGGCGGTCCATCGTCAACACGATCTTCTACCTCGTGCTGGCAGTGCCCTCCCAGATCGGGCTCGGGCTGTTCCTCGCGATCCTGGTCAACAAGAAGGTCCTGGCCCGCGAGGGCTTCCGGACGATCTTCTTCATCCCGCTCGCCATCTCGTTCGTGGCCGCGGGGATCCTGTTCACCTGGATGTTCGCCACCACGCCGATCGAGGGCTTCTTTCCCAGGCTGCTGGCGAGCGTCGGGCTGGAGTTCCCCCGGTGGCAGACCACCGACGCCGGCTGGGCGATGGTGATGATCACGCTGATGAACACCTGGAAGTCCGCCGGCTACTGCATGATCGTGTACCTGGCGGGTCTCCAGGGCATCAACAAGGAGTGGACCGAGGCCGCCGCGATCGACGGCGTGCGGACCCAGTGGCAGGAGTTCCGCTTCCTCACCTGGCCGCTCCTGGCACCCACCACCTTCCTCCTGGTCGTCACCACGGTCATCTTCACCGTCCGCGGCTTCGAGCCGATCTTCGTCATGACCCAGGGCGGGCCTGCGGGCGGCACGACGACGCTCGTGTACTACCTGTTCGACAAGTTCCCCGACACGGTGGGCATCGCCTCGGCAGCGGGGACAGTCCTCCTGGTCGGAGTCCTCGCGCTCACCCTGGTCCAGTTCCTGGCCCAGTCGCGGCGCGCCACCTACTACTGACCGGGAGACGGTGTCATGAAGCCGCGCCACGGACTCACGCTCATCCTCCTGATCATCCTCACGGTCATCTTCCTGTTCCCGTTCGTGTACCTGATCGGGGGTGCCCTCAAGACGAACCAGGAAGCCCTGACGCAGCCGGCCGCGATCTTCCCGTCCGTGCCGCAGTGGGGGAACTTCGCGGAGGCGATGAAGGTCATCGACATCCCGCGCATGACCTTCAACTCCCTGGTCATGACCTTCGCGGTCACGTTCGGGCAGATCATCATCGCCGCCCTGGCGGGCTACGCGTTCGCGCGCCTCAGGTTCGCGGGCCGCGACCTCGTGTTCGTGATCTTCCTCGCGACCCTGATCATCCCGTTCGAGCTGCTGTTCGTCCCGCTGTACCTCATGCTCGCCAAGCTCGGCTGGATCAACACCTGGTGGGCGCTGATCGTCCCCAGCCTCGCCAACCCGTTCGCGATCTTCCTGTTCCGCCAGTTCTTCGTCACCATCCCGCGCGAGCTCGAGGAATCGATGTACCTCGATGGCGCGGGATACCTCCGCACCTTCTGGTCGCTGATGCTGCCGCTCGCGGGGCCGGCCGTCGCGACCGTGTTCATCCTCACCTGGCTCGCGGAGTGGAGCGGCTTGCTCAAGCCGCTCGTGTTCACGACCTCGAGCGAGATGTGGACGCTCCAGGTCGGGCTCAACTTCCTGAACCGCGGAGCGCAGGTCTCGACGCCCACGATCGCGTACCTGATGGCCGGGATCGTGCTGGCCAGCATCCCGCCGATCATCATGTTCCTGATCTTCCAGCGCCGCTTCGTGGCGAGCATCGCCCAGACCGGCCTGAAGGGCTGATGCCTCACCGCGCCTCATGCGCCGTCGGCGGACCGGTCAGCGGGTCCGCCGCGGTGGCCGGGTCGCCGCGTGCCGCGGCGGCCGCGACGCCGCTGGGGGCCGACCGGTGACGCTTTCACTGGCCGACGCCTGGATCTGGGATTCGTGGTACGCCGCCGACGGTGATCTCGTCCACGTGTTCTTTCTCAAGGCGCCGCGCGCCGTGGGCGACCCGGGCCTGCGGCACGTCCGGGCGACCATCGGGCACGCGGTGTCGCGCGACCTGCGGACCTGGGACGAGCGGCCGCCGGTGCTCGAAGCGGGCGAGCCCGGTGCCTTCGACGACCTCGCGACGTGGACCGGCAGCGTGATCCGCGACGGGTCGCGGTGGCTGATGGCCTACTCGGGCGTCTCGCACGCGGAGCGGGGCCGTGTGCAGCGGATCGGCTTCGCACACTCGGACGACCTCGACCGCTGGACGCGGACGGGCCCCGTCCTGGAGGCGGACGCCCGCTGGTACGAGACGGCGCAGGACGGGGAGGTGCACTGGCGCGACCCTTGGGCATG
>MGOE01000071.1:52126-59490 GCA_001797035.1 Chloroflexi bacterium RBG_16_72_14 | reverse complement strand
GCGGGCCCCCGACGGCACGCTCCACCTGCTGATCACCGCCCGGGCGGCCGCCGGCGAGCCGGACGGCCGCGGCGTCATCGGCCATGCCTGGTCGCGCGACCTCGCGCGCTGGGAGGTCGGACCGCCGGTGTCCGTGCCCGGGGAGCTGCGGCAGCTCGAGGTGCCCCAGCTCGCGGAGACGCAGCCCGGCCGCTGGGTGGTCCTGTTCAGCGCCCGGGCCGGTGACCATGCTGCGGCCCGCCTCGCCCGGCCGGGCGTCGTCGCGGACTCCGGTACGCACTATCTCACCGGTCCGGGGCCGCTCGGGCCGTTCACGGTGGCGCCGGGCCCCTTCCTCCTCGGGGGCCCGGCGGACCACAGCTACGCCGGCAGGCTGGTCGAGTGGGGCGGCCGCCGGTGGCTGATGACCTGGACGGACGTCGAGCACGGACGCTTCGTCGGGGCCCTCGGCGACCCGCTCCCGATCGAGGTCAGGGCCGACGGCTCGCTGCTCCTGCTGCCGTCCGCCGCGGACGACGCATGTTGACCGGTACGGACCGCACCCCACCCGCGAAGCCGGTCCCGACGCTCGCCGGCGAGGCGCATGCAGCCCTGGCCCGGGCGGAGGCCGTCGCCCGCGACGAGCTCGCCGGGTGTCCCGCGGACGAGACGGGAGTGTTCCTGCTCCGGCTGCGCCGCTGGTGGCCCGACCTGTGGGACGGGCTGCGGCGGCCCTACGGCAGGCACGCGAAGCGGGACGAGGCGCTCGATGCGCTGGTCAGGGTCCTCGCCGGTCGCTGGGCCGTCCGGCCCACGGCGCTTCGCACGCTTGACCGGCAGCGCGTGCTCCGGCCGGACTGGTTCCAGGACCCCACGCTGGTCGGGTACGTGTTCTACGTGGACCGGTTCGCGGGCACGTTGCGGGGCGTCGAGGACCACCTCGAATACCTCGCCGAGCTGGGCATCCGCTACGTCCACCTGATGCCGATCCTGGAGACCCGTCCCGGCGACGCCGACGGCGGGTATGCGGTGGCCGACTACCGCGCGGTCGACCCGTCGCTGGGCACGCTCGAGGACCTCCAGCACCTGTGCGAGGGCCTCCGCGAGCGCGGGATGAGCACCTGCATCGACCTCGTGCTCAACCACTGCGCGGCCGAGCACGAGTGGGCGCGACGGGCGGCTGAGGGCGACCCGGCGTACTCCGAGTACTTCCTGATGTTCCCGGACCGGGTGATCCCCGATCGGTACGAGCGGACGTTGCCCGAGGTGTTCCCGGACTTTGCCCCGGGGAATTTCACGCGGCTTGCCGATGGCCGCTGGGTATGGACCACGTTCAACGAGTTCCAGTGGGACCTCAACTGGGCGAACCCGAAGGTGTTCGTCGAGATCATGGACATCCTGCTCGAGCACGCCAACCGGGGCGTGGACGTGTTCCGCCTCGACGCGGTGGCGTTCATGTGGAAGCGGATGGGCACCAACTGCCAGAACCAGCCCGAGGTCCACGACCTGCTCCGCGCGCTGCGCGCGTGCGCGCGCATCGCCGCACCGGCCGTGATCTTCAAGGCGGAGGCGATCGTGGGTCCGGACGACCTCGCCCCGTACCTCGGGGACGGCCGGCACCAAGGTCGCGAGTGCGACGTCGCCTACCACAACAGCCTGATGGTCCAGTACTGGTCGGCGCTCGCTACCCGGGACACGCGGCTGATGACCCACGTGATGGGCGCCTTTCCGCGCAAGCCGGCGACCACGGCGTGGGGCTGCTACATCCGGTGCCACGACGACATCGGATGGGCGATCACCGAGGCCGACGCGGAGGCCGTCGGCTGGTCAGGGCCCGGCCACCGGGGGTTCCTGTCGACGTTCTACGCCGGGCGGTTCCCCGGCACGTTCGCAGTGGGAGAGGTGTTCCAGGAGAACGCCGACACGGGCGACTCGAGGATCAGCGGCACGTTCGCCAGCCTTGCCGGCCTCGAGCGCGCGCTGGAGGCCCGGGACGACGCTGCCGTGGAGGTCGCGATCTCGAGGATTCTCGTCGGCCATGCCCTGATCCTGGCCTGGGATGGGATCCCGCTCCTGTACATGGGCGACGAGATCGGGTTGCTCAACGACCCGAGCTACGTCGGCGACCCGCGACTGGCGTCGGACAACCGCTGGATCCACCGGCCACGCATGCGCTGGGACAGCGCCGCCCGGCGACACGATCCGCTTGCGGTGGAGGGCCGGCTGTTCGGCGGCCTGCGGCGGCTGATCGACGCCCGGCGCACCCTGCCGCAGCTCCACGCCGCCGGCCCGCTCGAGGTCATCGACCTGGGCGACCAGCGCCTGTTCTCGTTCATCCGAAGCCACGCCACGGGGCCGCTGCTCGCGATCTACAACCTCACCGAGCGGACGACGTCCGTCAGCGGCGGGGTCCTCGATCTGGGCGGGCTCGACGACGCGACGGACCGCCTGGCGCCCAGCGAGCGGTTCGGCCTGCGCCGCGACATCCTGATGCCGCCCTACACGGCGCGCTGGCTCGTGCCCGCTGGTCGCGGGGTTGCTCGATCCCGGCGGCGGCCGGGCCGCTGAGGCGTCGCGCCGGCGGGCGGTATCCTCGGCCGCTCAGCCAACGATCCGGGAGACGGTCGCATGTCGCCACGCCACGCGCCCACGGCCGATGCCTGGTGGCGCCGCGCCGTCGTCTACCAGGTCTACATCCGCAGCTTCGCCGACGGCGACGGCGACGGCATCGGCGACATCGCCGGCATCCGGTCGCGGCTGCCGTACCTGCGCGACCTGGGCGCTGACGCGATCTGGATCACGCCCTGGTACCCGTCGCCGATGGCGGACGGCGGCTACGACGTCGCCGACTACCGCGGCGTGGACCCGCTGTTCGGGTCGATCGAGGAGGCGGACGAGCTCATCCGCGAGGCACACGATCTCGGGCTGCGCGTGATCCTCGACATCGTCCCCAACCACACATCCGCGGCGCACCCCTGGTTCGTCGAGGCGCTGGCGGCCGGACCCGGATCAGCGGCCCGGGCCCGCTACGTGTTCCGTGACGGCCGGGGAGCGGACGGCGGCGAGCCGCCGACGGGGTGGGGGAGCGTGTTCGGTGGCGGCGCCTGGACGCGCGTGACGGAGGCGGACGGACAGCCCGGCCAGTGGTACCTGCACCTGTTCGCTCCCGAGCAGCCCGACCTCGAGTGGGACAACCCGGAGGTCAGGGCGGCGTTCGAGGACATCCTGCGCACGTGGTTCGAGCGGGGCGTGGACGGCTTCCGGATCGACGTCGCCAGCGGTCTGGTCAAGGACCATGCCAGCCCGGAGCCGCCACCGCCCCCGCACGGTGTGCCGAGCTACGTCGTGGCCGGCGACCCGCTGTCCGACCAGGAGGGCGTCCACGAGATCTACCGGGCATGGCGCCGGGTCGCGGATGGCCAGGCGCCGCCGCGGATCCTGCTCGGCGAGGTACACGCGTCATCGCCCGCCCGCGTGGCCCGCTACCTCCGGCCGGACGAGCTGCACGGCGCCTTCAACTTCCACTTCCTGCGCAGCCCATGGGACGCCGCGCGCCTCCGGGCGGTGATCGACGAGACCCTCGCCTCGCACGCGGCCGTCGGCGCGGCGCCAACCTGGGTGCTGTCCAACCACGACGAGACTCGTCAGGTCACCCGCTACGGGCGGCCGTTCACGGGGATCCGCGAGCGGTTGCTCGACGACGGCCAGCCGGTGGACGAGGCCCTCGGCACCCGGCGCGCACGCGCGGCGGTCCTCCTGCTGCTGGGGCTGCCGGGCAGCGCGTACCTGTACCAGGGCGAGGAGCTGGGCCTGCCCGAGGTCGAGGACCTGCCCGAGGCGGCGCTGCGCGACCCGGTCTGGACGCGGTCCGGGCACGCCATCCGCGGCCGCGACGGTTGCCGGGTGCCGCTGCCATGGTCGGGGACGGCGCCCCCGTTCGGGTTCGGGCCGCCCGGGTCCACGCCGTGGCTGCCGCCGCCCGCATCCTGGGCGGAGCGCTCCCTCGAGGCGCAGTCGGAGGATCCGGGCTCCATGCTCGCGCTCTACCGGCGGGCCCTCGCGCTCCGGAACGGGCATCCAGGGCTGGCCGGCGAGACCTTCGCCTGGCTGCCGGCCCCCGACGGCGTCCTGCTGTTCGAGCGCGACGACGGGCTGCGGTGCGCGGTGAACCTGTCCGGGGCACCGGTCCCGCTGCCGGCGTCACGCACGACGCTGCTCCGGAGCGACGCCGCTGACGCCGGCGACCCCGACGCCCTCCCGCCGGACGCCGCAGCCTGGTACCTGGACCGCTGACGGTCGGGCCCCTGTCCGGGTCAGTGCCGCAGCATGCGCAGCCGTCGCGTCGCGGCGCGGCGGACCCGGCGCACCAGCGCCGATGCCAGGCGGGTCGCCGCGACGCGGTCGAGGTCTACGTCGAGCGATCGGTGGCCCGCGCGGTACATGCCCATCGCCAGCCACGCGGCGATCTCCGGTGACAGCGGGGCGTCGGCCTCCGGGCCGGGCTCGGGTCGTGACTCGGGCACGCTCGTGAGGGCCGCGAGGTCGCCCACGACACGAACCCCGGAGGTGGCGATGCCGGCCACCATCTCGCGCGCGATCTCGCCCGCGCGGTCGAGCGCCCACTGGGGCGTCGAGATGCGCGGCTCGGCCGGGTCCGGGACGCGCGTCATCAGGTACCGGGCCGCATCGGCACGGACGATCCGGTCGATCCGCAGGGGCGTGAACCCCTCGGCGCGCGCTCGCTCGTTGAGGGCCCGGATGGCCTCGACCTCCGCCCTGGTGAGCGAGCGGTTCGCCAGGTCCGCGACCCGGGTCAGCGTGCCCTCCCGCAGGCCCGTCAACCTCTCGAACGTCCGGAGCAGCCACCCGTGATCGCGATCGTCTGCGACGACGACCGTGACCCGGCCCGCGCCGACGACACCGGCCCAGCGGGCCACCAGCGCGTCATGGCGCTCCTGCTGCCAGAACAGCGGCGTGACCCCGTCCGGCGAGCCGTTGAGCATCGCCTCCAGCCACGCGTCATACCCGATGCGCAGCCCGTTCTTGACGTACTGCTGCCAGGCTGACGGCAGGATCCTCGCCAGCGGCCGGAGCGTGACCACGACGTGCGCGCGAGCGGGTTCGAGGTCGCCGACGATGCGCCGGGCCGCGGCATCGGTGGCGTACGAGAAGAACTCGCTGCTGAGCACCACCCGCGGCTCGCGCGCCCGCCGGACCTCGTTCGCGAGGTCGCGCCACAGGCGGATGGTCGGCGGCTCGTCGACGCCCGGCACGGGCGTGAAGCGGGCGACGGCCGTCACCGCCTCCCCCGTGTGCCGCGACCAGCCCGCGTAGCGGACGCCCTGCGCCAGGGCCGCCTCCCGGGCCGCCCAGAACGCGGCCTGGAGCGAGGTCGTCCCCGTCTTGGGCGGACCGATGTGCAGCAGGCACGACGCCTCGGGGAGGAGCAGCGGGTCGGTCGCCGCGGTCGTGTCCATGCCCTCGCGTCTCTCCTCGCCAACCACGTCGTCGCACGTACGATAGCCCCTGCGGCGCTCCGACCCTTCGTGCCAGGCCCCGTGATTGACGGATCGGCCGGTAATTCCGATAATTCCACTCGGGATTAGCCCGCGACCCGTTCACCCAGCGGTCGCGGCGTTCCCGGACTCGGACCCCACACGCGGCCGGCGCCGCGAACGGAGCAGCGAATGACCTCGACCCGCGACCTCGTTCGAGACGAGCGCGACCAGTTCGCCTTCCACGACGACATCGTCTACCTGCGCGAGACCAGGCGCGGCCTGACGCGCGAGACCGTGGAGGAGATCAGCCGGTTCAAGGACGAGCCGGACTGGATGCTCCAGTTCCGCCTCCGCGCCTACGACCACTTCCTGAAGCGGAAGATGCCGGTATGGACGGACGGCCTCGCCGACATCGACTTCGACAGGATCGTGTACTACCGGAAGCCGTCCGAGCGCGAGGAGAAGTCCTGGGACGACGTCCCGGAGCAGATCAAGGCGACGTTCGAGAAGCTGGGCATCCCGGAGGCGGAGCGCAAGTTCCTGGCTGGCGTCGGCGCCCAGTACGACTCCGAGGTCGTGTATCACTCGGTGCGCGAGGAGCTGTCCAAGATCGGCGTCGTGTTCATGGGCACCGACCAGGCGCTCAAGGAGTACCCGGACATCTTCCGCACGTACTTCGGCACGGTCGTCCCGCCCGAGGACAACAAGTTCGCCGCGCTCAACAGCGCCGTGTGGTCCGGCGGCTCGTTCGTGTACGTCCCCAAGGGCGTCGAGGTCCCGCTGCCGCTGCAGGCCTACTTCCGGATCAACGGCGAGAACACGGGGCAGTTCGAGCGGACGCTGATCGTGGTGGACGAGGGCGCCAAGGTCCACTACATCGAGGGCTGCACCGCGCCGATCTACGCGACGGACTCGCTCCACGCGGCGGTCGTCGAGGTCATCGCGCTGCCGGACAGCAAGGTCCGCTACACGACCATCCAGAACTGGTCGAACGACGTGTACAACCTCGTGACCAAGCGGGCGCACGCCTACGCGCGGTCTACCGTCGAGTGGGTCGATGCCAACACGGGGTCGAAGAAGACCGTCAAGTTTCCGGCCATCTACCTGCGCGGCGAGGGCGCCCGGGCGGAGGTCATCTCGGTTGCGGTGGCCGGTCGCGGCCAGCACCAGGACACGGGCGCGAAAGCCGTCCACCTGGCCCCCAACACGACCTCGCGGATCGTGTCCAAGTCGGTGTCCAAGGACGGCGGGCGGGCCACCTATCGCGGCCAGCTCAAGGTCGCGCCGGGTGCGACCGGCGTCACCGCGAGCGTGCGCTGCGACGCACTGATGCTCGACGACCAGAGCCGGAGCGACACCTACCCGTACATCGACATCGGCGAGGACGACACGACGATGACCCACGAGGCCACCGTGGGCAAGATCTCCGCCGACCAGATCTTCTACCTCATGAGCCGCGGGCTGACCGAGAACGAGGCCCAGAACCTGGTCATCCAGGGGTTCCTCGAGGTGTTCACCAAGGAGCTCCCGATGGAGTACGCCATCGAGTTCAACCGCCTCGTCAAGCTCGAGATGGAGGGGTCGCTCGGATGACCGAGGTGGCCGAACCGTCGACGGCGCGGGCGGCACGCCCGCGAGGCCCCCGGTCCTCGATCGATGCCCTCAGCTATCACCCGGGCCGGGACCTGGTCGAGCGTTGGGCCGCCGGGGAGCCGGACTGGCTGGCCGTAACCCGCCGCGAGGCCCTCGACGCGTTCGAGGCGCTGCCCGCCGAGCCCAACCAGCTCTACACGCCGTACCTCGACCTGCGTGCCGCCGCGCTGGCCGACGTCCGCGCCTGGGAGGAGCCCGAGGGCGCGCCCGCGGACTCGTCGCCGGCGCGCGCCG
>MGOE01000071.1:45141-52105 GCA_001797035.1 Chloroflexi bacterium RBG_16_72_14 | reverse complement strand
AGGACCGGGTGACCGCGGTCGCGCTCGATGCGGCCGCGCGCCAGGCCGGCGTCACGGTCGAGCCGCTGGGGGCGCTGATCCGGCGCGACCCGGCGCTCGCGCGTCGCCTGCTCACGGACGCAGCGTCGCTGCCGGCGGAGGACAAGCTCGCGCAGCTCAGCCGCGCGGCCTGGAACCAGGGCGTCGTGGTCCGCGTGCCGGCCGGGGTCGTGCTCGACGCGCCGATCGTCCTGCGCTGGATCGTCGGGGCGGCCGGGCACGCCCTCCACGGCCGGACCATCGTCGAGCTCGGCGAGGGCGCCGAGGCGTCGCTGGTCGAGGAGCTCGTGGCGTCGCCGTCCGTCACCCCGGGCGGCCAGGCCCTGTTCACCAACACGACCGAGATCCGTCTCGCGGCGCACGCACGGCTGGCCATGGCCAGCCTGCAGGAGCTGGGCCCGGACCAGATCGTGTTCCAGCAGCGCCGGGCGGTGATCGGCGAGGGCGCGGACCTGCGCTGGGCGCTCGCCCAGCTGGGCGGCCGGCTCGTCCGCTCGCGCGTGGACAACGTCCTGGCCGGCGACCGGAGCACCGTCGAACAGGTCGAGATCGTGTTCGGGGCGTGGGACCAGCTCCACGACCTGACCTCGTACACCCGGCACGTCGGCCGGGACACGACCGGGCAGCTGCTGTCGAAGGGCGCGCTCCTCGACCGGGCCCGCAGCTACATGAAGGGCCTGATCACGATCGAGAAGACCGCGGTCGGCACGGACAGCTTCCTGGGCGAGTTCGGGATGAACCTGAGCAAGTCGGCCCGGGCGGTCGCCATCCCGTCGCTCGAGATCGACCAGCCGGACTGCCGGCGGGCGGCCCACAGCTCGTCGGTCGGCCCGATTGACGAGACCCAGCTGTTCTACCTCGAGAGCCGCGGCATCCCGCCCGACGAGGCCCGCAAGTTCATCGTGCTCGGGTTCCTGGAGCCGGTGGTCGCCCGCGTCCCGCTCGAGGACGCCCGCGATCGGCTGCGCGAGGCGCTCGAGGCCAAGTGGGCGGCCGGCCTCGCCGGCGACTCCGCCGCGGCCTGACCGCGACCCGGCGCCCGCCCGCAACCCGTACGATCAGCGCGTGAGCCGCCGGATCGATCTCCTCGGGGTGGACGAGCTTGCCGAGGGCGAGATGCGGATGGTCTGGGTCGAGCAGACCGATCCCGTGCTCGTCGTCCACGTGAACGGGGAGTTCCACGCCCTCCAGGGCACCTGCTCGCACGAGTACTTCGAGCTGGACCGCGGGTTCCTGACCGCCGGCACCCTGACCTGCGCGCTCCACCTGTCGCGGTTCGACCTGACCGACGGCGAGCCGCTCGACCCGCCCGCTGAGCTGCCGCTTGCCGTGTACCCGGTGGACGTCGTGGACGGCCGCGTCACGATCGAGGTCGCCGACGGCCCCCTCGAGGTCAACGAGGAGGCCTGACGCGTACGTCTGCCTCGGGACGGACCGGCTGGTCGTGCGCCGGTTCAACCCGGACACGGGGCGTCGAGTCCGCCCCCACGCGCGAGGCGTGGGAGCGCGAGGTCAGTCGATCAGCGTCCCGCCGTTGATGTCCACCACCTCGCCGGTGATGTACCCGGCGTGGCCGGAGGCGAGGTACGTCACCAGCGCCGCGACCTCGTCGGTAGTGCCCAGGCGGCCGACCGGGACACGCTCCACGAGCTCACGGGCGTTGACCAGCATCCCGGTGTCGATCAGCGCGGGGGCGACGACGTTGGCGGTGATGCCGTCGCGCGCGTACTCGGCCGCCAGCGACTTGACGAGGGTCATCAGCCCCGCCTTGGAGGCCGCGTAGGCCGCCGACCGGGTGCCACCGGACTTGCCGGCGGCCGCTCCGAGCGCGACGATCCGTCCGTAGCCCATCGCCCGCATCCCCGGGATCGCCCGCCGCGCGGCCAGGAACGCACCCGTCAGGTTGATCGACAGCGTGCGCTCCCAGAGCTCCGTGGACGTCTTCTCGAACGGCGCGAGCGAGGTGATCCCGGCATTGAGGACGAGCACGGACGCCGGCCCCAGCGCGGCCTCGACCTGATCGAACGCGGCGTTGACCGCCGCCTCGTCGCTGATGTCGCACTCGATGGCCAGGATGTCCTCGCGCTCGGGCGGCACGACGTCCAGCGCGGCGACCCGGGCCCCGTTGGCCAGCAGCGACTCGGCGATCCGCAGCCCGATGCCCCGCCCGGCGCCGGTCACGACCGCCACCCGGTCCTCGAGTCCATGGACGTTGATCACCGGTCGTCTCCTCGCACTGCCCGCTCGCGGTGGACGCACGCGGCCCCGATACCTTAGCGCCCCGGATGTCAGATGACCGGGCCGGCCCCCGCCTCCACGACCGGCTCCAGCTCGGGCTCCGAGCGCAGCTGGAGCACGACCGCGCCCGCCAGCACGAACGCCCCGCCGGCCAGCTGGACCGGCGCCAGCGCCTCGCCCAGCCACAGCGCCGCGAGCAGCACCCCCACGACCGGCTCCCAGAGCATCAGGATCCCGGTCCGGGTCCCGCCGATCAGACGGATCGCGGTCAGGAACATGAGCGACGAGACGCCGGCCGCGACGACGCCGGCGACGAGCAGGACGGGCCACGGGTCGAGCGACCGGAATGGTGCGGCCAGCCCGTCCACCTGGCCCACGACGACAGCCAGTGGTGCCGCGCCGGCCATGGACGTCACCAGGATCAGGAGCGTGGCCGCATCCGCGGGCACCGACCGGTAGCCGTGCCGGCTGGTGGTGACGAACACGACCTGGCTGGCGGCAGCGCCGAGGCCCAGCAGCACGCCCAGCGCGTCAAGCGCGCCCCCGGCCGACGCGCCCATCCCGCCGGCCAGCACGAGGACGACGCCCACCGAGGACAGGCCGAGCGCGACCAGCCGGTCGGGCGTGATCCGCTCGTGGCCGAGCAGCACGTCCACGACCACGACGCCCGCCGGGTACGTATAGAACAGCATCAGCGCGAGCGCGATCGGGATCCGGCCGAAGGCCGTGAACATGGCCACGTTGAGCGTCAGGCCCATGAGCGCGGCCACCGCCAGCGAGGCCCGGCCGCGGCGGCCGAGGCCACGCAACGCGTCGACGGACGTGGCGATCCCCCCGCGCAGCCCGATCAGCAGGGCCAGCGCCGCGGCCCCCAGCGCGGCGCGCCAGGCCGTGAACGCCACCCCGTCCATGCCCGCCTCGGCACCGAACCGCGACAGCGGCCCGAGCATGCCGAACAGCGTGGCGCCGCCCACGGCGCACAGCGTGCCGATGAGGAGCGTTCGATCCCGGGGCATGGACCGCCATGCTACCGGCGGCCGCTGATGGGTGATGCCCCGTGGGGCGCCGGCCGGCCCGCTCCTCCTCGAGCCGGCCGGCGCCCGGGGCCGTCAGCGTTCGAGCCGGGCTGCCTGCTCCAGCAGCGCCAGGAAGTCGTCGGTCTCGGCGGTCTCCGGCAGGTCGCGCGCAATCTCGTCGGCGACCGCCAGCACGTCTCGAAGCTCGTAGCGGCGGCCCCAGCGGCTGTCGCGGAATCGCTCGGCCGTCGCCGCGACGAGGGCGTCGAGCTGGAAGGCAGGCTCGGTCGCGCGGAACGACTCCGCGAGATCGCCGCCGTACACGTCCTCGGCGAGCTCGTCCGCCCGCCGCGTGTCGGGGTCCATCCAGCGCAGGCTCACCGTCGCGAGCCGGGCCTCCCATCCGGCATCCCCCTCGAGGCGGAGGGCGTAGAGGGCGGTGGAGGCGTGCCCCGCGCCGATGGCACCGGCCTCCACGTCGTCGTCGCGGAAGTCGTCGTCGTCGATCGCGCGGTTCTCGAACCCGATCAGCCGGTACGCCTCGACCGCGTCGGGGTTGAACTCCACCTGGACCCGGGCGTCGAGCGCCACCGTCTGGAGCGTCCCGGTCAGGTCCTCGACGAACAGGCGCCGTGCCTCGTCCAGCTGGTCCACGTAGGCGTAGAAGCCGTCACCGTCGTCGGCGAGCTGCTCGAGCAGGACGTCGTTGTAGTTGCCCATGCCGAAGCCGACGGTCACCAGCTGGATGCCGGCGTCCGCATCGCGGCGAATCTCCTCGAGGATCCCTTCGGCATCGGTCACGCCCACGTTGGCGACCCCGTCCGAGGCGAGGATCACGCGGTTGATGCCGCCCTCCACGAGCGTCTCGCGGGCGAGCGCATAGCCCAGGCGCAGGCCGGCCTCGGCGTTGGTCGATCCCTCCGGCTGCAGCGAGCCGATCGCCGCCAGGATCTCGTCCGCGTCCCGGGCGCGGGTGGGCGACAGCACGACGCGGGCGTCGCTGCCGTAGACCACGAGCGCCACGGTGTCCCGCGGCCGCAGCTCCTCCACCAGCAGGGCGAGCGACCGCTTCACGAGCTCGAGACGGTCCTCGCGGGCCATCGACCCCGAGACGTCCACGACGAACGTGAGGGCGGCATCGGGCCGCTCGCGGTCGCCGACCTCGCGCGCCTTGACGCCGATCCGGAGCAGGACCTCGTCCTCGTCGAGGAACGGGCTCGGGCCGCCGTCCGCGTGGATCGCGAAGGTGCCCGTCTCGGGTGCGGCATAGCCCTGGTCGAAGGCGTTGACGAACTCCTCGACCCGGATGCTCGCCGGATCGGGCAGGTTGCCGTCCTCGATCCAGCGGCGGGCGATCGTGTACGACGCGGTGTCCACGTCGAGCCCGAACGTGGACTCGCGGTCGTCGGCCGTGTCCACGAACGGATTGACGCCCGGGTCCTCGAACGTGACCCCGTCGTAGGGCGTGGGGAGGGGCGCTTCCGGGCGGAGCGTGGGAAGGTAGTGGGCCGGGGGTTGGGAACCGGCGGGGCGGGACGAGGGGCCCGAAGCGCCACAGGCGTCGGCGACGAGCGACAGGAGCACGAGCAGCACGGAGGGAAGGAGCAGTCGGCGCATGGCGCAACCTCCACGTGGCGAGGCGGAGCCTCGCGAGGTCCCAACGCGGCGCCACGAGTGCGCCGGCGGGCCGTGGCGGCCGGCCGTCCGCGGAGCGGCCACCGCGAGGAGGATGCGGCGCCCGGGCGGGACGGGGGAGCGACGGGTTCCCGCCGGCTCGTTGCGGGTTATCCCGCAGGCACGCTCGGCGGGACGGTCCGCGGCGTCGGCGGCAGTGCCGCAGCGTCAGTTGGGTTGCTGCCGGGCGTCATCGGCCGCGCCGCGCTACCAGCGCGTCGAGCGCCCAGCGCATCGCCCAGTTGCCCGCGTACGCGCCCAGCATGCCGCCGATCAGCGCCCCGAACGCCAGCGTGCCGATGATCATGGGTCCCGTGAGCTCGAGGCCGATCGCGATCCCGAGGGCGCCGCCGGGCACGATGCCGGCGAGCCCCGCCGCGACCACCGCCACGTCGCGACCCCGGATCGTCACCACGTCGGTCGGGTCGCCCGCCTGCGACTGCCAGCGGATCGCCGGCGGCAGGAGCCAGATCGTGCCCGCGGCCATCGCCACCACGCCGACGGCCAGCAGCCACAGCCCGGGCGCGATGCCCCCGGTGCCTCCGCGACGCTCCCAGACGGCGATCTCGAGCAGCGTGGCCCGGTAGCCGTTGGCGCACGTGATCGCTGCCAGTGCGACGAGCACGGCCGGCGCCAGGCGCACCGTGCGGACGCGTGACAGGGCAGGCGTCCGGTGGAGGGTCAGGAACGCGACCGCCCCGGACAGGATCAGGATCAGCAGGCCGTCGCCGGCCCCGCCGAGGCCGCTGAAGAACACGGGCTCGAAGCCGCGCAGTCCGGGCGCGACCCCCTCGGCCCAGGGCATCAGCCCGCCGAGCAGGCCCAGCGCGGCCCCGACGCCCACCACCACCCGCGCCGGTGTGAGCACCAGCCCGGACAGGCGGCCTCGGCGGCCGGTCGGCTGCCAGCGCATCCACTCGTGGATGGGATCCTGCATCGTGCCGGTCAGTATCGGGCGGCGGTGCGGTCAGCGCGCCAGGATCGTGCCCAGGCCCCGAGCCTCCGCGGCGGCCAGGATTGCCGCCCCGAACACCACGTCGGCGAGGCCGGTCCCGAGGTGCGTGGCCACGACCCGACCGCCCGGCCGGGGCGTCCGGGCGGCCAGCGCCTCGCCGATCATCGCCGTCGGGTCCGGGTAACCGTCGAACTGCCCGGCGTCGCGGTTGGCGAGGAACTGCGCGGTGTGGTCGACGAGGAACAGCGCGGCTGCGCGGGCCACCTCGGCGGCGCAGTACGTGGCGTAGTCCACGGGCACGACGAGCGCGTCGGCGGTGAGCCAGCCGTTGGTCATCACCTGTCGCTCGGGCGGCGGCAGGAACGAGGCCGCCGTGACCACGACGTCCGCGCCGTCCACGGCCTCGCGCGCGGAGGCGGCGGCGCGGGCGGCGGCGACGCCGTGCGTCGCCCGGGCCTCCTCGGCGAGTGCGGCCGCCCGTCCCGGATCGCGGTCGAAGACCGCCAGCTCCAGCCCCGGCAGCACGTGGCCGAGCACCGGAACGTGGCTCCGCCCCTGGACGCCCGCCCCGACCAGCGCAACGCGAGGGCCGCGACCGGCGACCGGCGGCGCGAAGGCCCGGATCGCCACGCCGGAGATCGCGGCGGTGCGCTGCGCGGTGATAGGGCCGGCATCGAGTATCGCGGTGGGCATGCCCGTGGCGGGGTCGTTGAGCAGCAGCAGCCCGTGGATCGCGGGCAGCCCCAGCACGTCGTTGGTCGCGAACCCCAGCACCCACTTCATGCCCAGGCGGTCGGCCGACCCATCCGCCGCCCCACCCGCCATGAACGCCGGCATCGCGTGGGCGAACGCCCCCTCGGGCCGGGGATGGACGCCGATCTTGGGCGGCAGCTCCGCGCCCGCCGCCAGGCCGCGGAGCGTCTCCTCGGCGAGGACCAGGCGCTCCGGAATAGCCGGCATCGCCGCCCGGACGTCGGCGGCCGACAGGTAGCGCAGCGGCGACGGCAGGGTCACCGCCGGAGTGTAGGCGCCCGCGGGGCCA
>MGOE01000071.1:44836-45122 GCA_001797035.1 Chloroflexi bacterium RBG_16_72_14 | reverse complement strand
GGCCGATGCATCCCGTGGCCCGCGCGGTGGACCTTCGCTACGCTGGTGCCGTGAACATCGCGCAGAGCCTCGAGAACCTCAAGCTGGAGCAGGACGCGATCGTCCTGTACGACGCCCTGGCGGGCATCGAGAAGGATCCGAGGCGGGCGGCGGCCTTCCGCCAGATCGCCGACAACGAGCGCCGCCACGCGGACATCTGGGCCAACCGGCTCCGGGAGCTCGGCGCCACGGTGCCGCCGCCCGGCCGGCCGCGGGCACGCATCCGGTTCATCATGGGCGTCGCCCG
>MGOE01000071.1:42451-44802 GCA_001797035.1 Chloroflexi bacterium RBG_16_72_14 | reverse complement strand
GCTCGTCCGGGCGCTCGAGGGCGACGAGGAGGCCACCTACGCGGGGCAGGGCGCGGCGCCCGAGATCGAGGCGATCGCCGCCGACGAGCGTGAGCACGCCGAGATCTGGAAGCGGCTGGACGGCGAGCCGAAGGGCAACGGGCGACCGCGGGCGAGGCGCGCTACCGCCGCCGACATCGTGACCGCGACGGACCACCCGGTCGTGGTCTCCGGTGAGCCCGAAGCCGCGGAGGCGATCGCCAGGGGCGAGGGCTGGCACCGCAGCGCACGGTCCGGCACGCTCCGGGCGGTCATCTTCGGGATGTCCGACGGCCTCGTGTCCAACCTGTCGCTGGTGATGGGCGTGGCCGGGGCGTCGGGCCAGGGCGGCTTCATCCTGCTGGCCGGCATCGCGGGCCTCCTGGCCGGGGCGTTCAGCATGGCGGCCGGCGAGTACATCTCGATGCAGAGCCAGCGCGAGCTGTTCGAGCGCCAGATCGAGCTGGAGCGCGCCGAGCTCGAAGCGATGCCCGAGGAGGAGCAGCGCGAGCTCGCGGCGCTGTACGTGGCCAAGGGCTTCGCCCCCGACGAGGCGGAGCGGATCGCCACCCGGATGTTCGAGGACCCGGCGACCGCGCTGGACACCCTCGTCCGCGAGGAGCTGGGCCTGGACCCGGACGAGCTGGGTTCGCCGTGGGGCGCCGCCACCGGGTCGTTCCTCGCCTTCGCGGTCGGAGCGGTGATCCCGGTGATCCCGTACCTGTTCGGCGGCGGGTCGGCAGTGTTCCTCGCCAGCCTGGGCGTCAGCCTGGTGGCGCTGTTCGTGGTCGGCGCGGCCGTGAGCCTGCTGACCGGGCGCAGCCTGCTCTACTCCGGCTTCCGCCAGCTGGGGATCGGCGCAGCGGCGGCCGCGGTCACCTACGCCGTGGGCAGCGTCATCGGGGTGGGCGTCGCCGCATGAGCCGTCCGGAGCTCGAGGCGAGGCTGCGCTCGGAGGGGCTCGATGCTGGTGCCTGGTCCAACGGGCCCGGCGACCGGTACGCCGCGCACCTGCACGGCTACGACAAGGTGCTGGTCTGCACGGCGGGTTCGATCCGGTTCGGGCTGCCGGAGCACGGCGGATCCGCCGTCCTGGCCGTGGGCGACCGCCTCGACCTGCCGGCCGGGACCACGCACGACGCCGTCGTCGGGCCGGCGGGCGTCACCTGCCTGGAGGCGGATCTCCCCGCCGGCCGGCTGGCGGAGCTGTGCCGCCGCGTCGCCGGGGAGTGGTAGCGGCACGGCCCTCGACGCGGGGCCGCGGGCTATCCTGAACCGGTGAGCAGGCGCGAGCGACCCCGTTCCTCCCCGACCATCGGGGACGTGGCAAAGGCCGCCGGCGTGTCCACCGCCACCGCCGCCCGGGCGCTCGGGGGCTACGGCGCGGTCAGCCCCGCGGTCCGCGACCGGGTGGCCGCCGCCGCCGAGCAGCTCGGCTACCGCCGCAACTCGCTGGCGCGCAGCATGATCACCGGCACGACTCACACCATCGGGCTCGTCGTCGCCGACATCGAGAACCCGTTCTTCGCCCGGGCGGCCCGCGGCGTCGCCGATGTCGCCCATGCGGCCGGCTACGAGGTCCTCCTGGTCAACAGCGACGAAGATCCGGCCACCGAGCGGGCCGCCGTCCGGACCCTGTTCGAGAAGCGGGTCGACGGGCTGATCATCGCCCCGGCATCCACCGACGTCGGGTCGCACCTCGGCGAGCTGCCGAAGCGCGGGACGCCCATCGTGCTCCTCGACCGCGTCGTCCCCGGCATCGAGGCGGACGCGATCGTCGTCGACAACGAGCGGGCCGCCCGCGGCGCGATCGGGCACCTCGTCGGCCTGGGTCACCGCAGGATCGCGCTGCTCACGTCGCAGGGCCTGATCCATACCAACCAGATGCGGCTCGCGGGCTACCTCCAGGGCCTCGAGCTGGCCGGGATCCTCGTGGACGAGCGGCTGATCCGGATGGCCGAGTACACGCGCGAGGCCGCGGTCCGGGAGACAGTATCGGTGCTCGCCCTCGACGATCCCGCGACGGCGATCTTCACGACCGACAACCTGATGAGCCTCGGCGCGTTCGAGGGCGCGCAGCGTGCCGGGCGCGCGGTGCCTGAGGAGGTCTCGATCGTGGGCTTCGACGACCTGGAGTGGACGACCATCGTGCGCCCGCCCCTGACGGTCGTGGCCCAGCCCGTCAACGAGCTGGGCGCGGCGGCCGCGAGGCGGCTGCTCGCCCGCCTGGCGGGGGACGACGGACCCCCCCGGACGCTGACGCTGGAGACGACGTTCATCGTCCGCGGCTCCACCGGTCCGGCACCGGTCCACGCCACGGGCTGAGCCGCACC
>MGOE01000071.1:37775-42425 GCA_001797035.1 Chloroflexi bacterium RBG_16_72_14 | reverse complement strand
CGCCCCGAACCGGCCCTGAACCGGCCCTGAACCGGCCCTGAACCGGCCCTGAACCGGCCCTGAACCGGCCCTGAACCGGCCCTGTCAACAACCCCCTTGACAGCCGCGGCGACTTGTGAGAACGTTCCCAACCACAGCATGTGAGAACGTTATCAATCACGGGCCGACCGCCGCACGAGGTCTCGAATGACGCTCCTGGACACCCTCGTCGAACAGGCCATCGAGAGCGAGCTGTTCACCTCGCCCCGGATCGATGCCGACCTCGCCCGGTTCCTGGCGGAGCAGACCGACGCCCTCAAGGCGCTCGCGCGCCGCACCGCGGACGGCGAGTTCGACCGGGTGTACTTCGTCGGCGGTGGCGGGTCGCTGGCGAACATGGTCAGCGGCCAGTACCTCGTCGACCGCTTCGGCGGCGCGGCCGCGACCGCCCTGCCCAGCTACGAGCTGACCTGGCGCGACCCCGCGGCCCTCGGCCCGAGGAGCATCGTGTTCCTCGCCTCGTACTCCGGCGCGACCGAGGACACCCTCGCGGCCATGCGCTACGCGAACGCGAAGGGCGCCCACACCGTCGCCCTCGCGCGCCGCCGCCCGAGCCCCATGGCCACCGAGGCGAGCCAGCTCATCGACTACGACTCGGCCGCCCTCTACGACCTGCCGCTGGCCGCGGTCACGATCTTCGCCGCGGAGCTCGCCCGCCTCACCGGCAGCCCGCGGGCGGATGAGGCGATCGCCCTGCTGGCCGACCTCGAGCGGCTGCCCGAGGTCCTGGGCCGCGTCTACCGCGACGCCCAGGCGCCCGCCCTCGAGCAGGCCCGCGAGCTGCTCAGCGCCAACCTCCTGTACTGCGTCGCCGCCGGCCCGCTCGCGGGCCTCGCCTACAAGTTCGCGCTCACGGTGTTCATGGAGAACATCCGCGTCCACGGCTCGTTCATCGAGAGCGGCGAGCTTCGCCATGGCCCGGTCGAGGCCTTCGAGCGCCAGCGGCCGGACATGGTGTTCCTGCTCGGCACGGACGAGTCGCGCGCGATGACCGAGCGCGCCATCGCGATCTCGAGGCAGGCCGGCGCGCGGACCCTCGTCCTCGACGCGAACGACTACCCGGCGGTCCACCCGCTGCTCACCCCGTTCGTGCTGCTCATCCCGCTCCAGTGGTTCACGGTCTACTCCGCGCTCCTGCGCGGGATCACGGACCTCGACGAGCGGGTGTTCATGGGCCATCGCGTGCTCGCGACCGGCCCCGATGCCACCTGGCCCTGAACACGCCCGACCCGCGGCCCGACCGCTGATCCGGCCGGCGCCGCCAATCCGCCCCGCACGGAGCCGATGCCCATGACCACCGAGGTCCTCACCCCCGTCACCCAGCTCAAGCCACTCCCCACCGAGCACCGCGCCGGCCTGGACCGGGCGCTCGGCCAGCGCGCGGAGATCGAGGCCTTCGCGGCCAACATGGTCCGCCGCGGCCTGCGCAACGTGTTCCTCCTGGGCAGCGGCGGCGGCCTGCTCACCCACGAGGGCGTCCAGTACCTGCTAGAGCGCCGGGCGACGCGGTTCCCGGTGTTCGCCCTGTCCGCGAACGAGTTCATCTACCGCGAACCCGCAGCCCTCGGCCCGGGGTCGCTCGCCGTCCTCGCGTCCAACACCGGCACCACCCCCGAGGTCGTGGAGGCGGCGCGGTTCGCGAAAGCCCATGGCGCGGCCGTGGCCTCGGTGACGAAGAAGGCGGACAGCCCCCTGGCGCAGGCCAGCGACGCGGCCTGGGCCTACGACGACGACAAGGGCATCGGGGACCCGAAGGCGTTCCAGCTCGCGATCCTCGGGCTCGCCCTGCTGCGCGAGACGGGCGACATCGACGCCGCCGGCTACGACGCCCACGTGCGTACCCTCGAGGCGCTGCCCGAGGCGCTCCTCGACGCCGTCCGCCAGGGCGAGGACCTCAACGCGCGGATCGCCGCGGCGCTCAAGGACGAGCCGGTCATCTACGTGATCGGCGCCGGCCCCAACCACGGCACGGCCTACTGCCTCGCCATGTGCTACCTGCAGGAGATGCAGTGGAAGCACGCGGCGAGCTTCGACGCCGCGGAGTTCCTCCACGGCGCGATGGAGGTGGTGACCGACGACACGGCGGTCATCCAGTACCTGGGCGAGGAGGCGACGCGCCCGATCGACGAGCGCGCCAGGGCGTTCCTCGAGACGTACACCCGCAAGGCGTTCTACGTGGACTCGCGCGACCTGGCGCTGCCGGGCGTGGAGCCCGCGATGCGCCCCTTCGCGTCCCACTTCGCGCTCGACGCGGTGATGAGCCGCCTGGCGCAGCACTTCGAGGCGGCCACGGGCCACGACCTGCAGAACCGCCGCTACATGTTCAAGGTCGAGTACTAGCCATGAAGCTGGCCGGGGTCGGCGACAACGTCGTCGACCGGTACCGGGATCTGGGAACGATGTTCCCGGGCGGCCAGGCGCTCAACGTCGCCGTCTATGCCCACCGGTTCGGCATCGAGGCGGCCTACCTCGGGGCGCTCGGCGACGACCTCGCCGGGCGCCACGTCCTGGGGGCAATCCGGGCCGAGGGGATCGACGCCAGCCGGCTGCGCGTCGTGCCGGGCCACAACGCCTTCGCCGAGGTCGTGCTCGTCGACGGCAACCGGGAGTTCGGCATCTCCGAGCCGGGCGTCTCGAAGTTCTGCCTCGGCCCCGAGGACCTCGAGTACCTGGCGCGTTTCGACATCGTCCACAGCAGCGAATCCAGCTACCTCGAGGACCAGCTCGGCCTCCTGGCGGGGGTCGCCCCGCTGTCGTTCGACTTCTCCGTCCGGCGCGACCCGGCGTATATCGAACCGCTCCTGCCGCACGTCGAGATCGCCGAGTTCTCGCTCAGCGACCTCGACGACGCGGACGCTGAAGCGTGGCTCGAGCGCATCCACCGCCTCGGCCCGCGACTCATCCTGGCCACTCGCGGCCCCGCCGATGCCCTGCTGTTCGACGGGCAGCGCACCTGGCGCCAGCCCTCCGTCCCGGCCGAGCTGATCGACACGCTCGGCGCCGGCGACGCATTCATCGCGCGGTTCCTCGTGGGCATCGTCCGCGGCGAGCCGTTCGAGCAGTCGCTGGCGGACGCGGCCATCCAGGCCGCGGCGACCTGCGGTACCTACGGCGCGTTCGGCCACGGGACCGCGGCCTTCCCACCCATGTCACCGGTCCGGGACACGACGGTCGTGTCCACGACACCGGCCCAGCGCTCGTGATCAACAGGAGGAGCGATCTCATGACTGCCATCGCCGGCCCGAGCCGGCACCGGCGGACGCTCGCGTGCCTCATCGCGGCGACGGCGATCATCGTCGGCGCCTGCGGTGACGGCGGCGCCACGACCGCGCCGGCATCGGCCGAACCCGGGGCCACCCAGGCCGCATCGGCCGAGCCCGGCGCCACGACCGCCCCCGAGCTCGAGGGCTCGATCAGCTTCCTGCACAAGTACTCCGACCCGCGCTACGCGCCGTACTTCGAGGCGGTCGTGGCGGCGTACATGGCGGAGCACCCCAAGGTCCAGGTCGAGATCCAGGCCGAGAGCGACCAGGGCGTCAAGGACAAGCTGCGGGTCCTCGCGGCGTCCAACACGCTGCCCGACGTCTACTTCTCGTGGGCCGGTGACTTCACCAAGAAGTTCGTCCGCGGCAACCTGGCCAAGGACCTGACCGGCGACGTGACCGGTGAGTGGGCCGAGCGGTTCACCCCCGCCGCGCTCGAGGCGTATACCTACGACGGCAAGCTCTACGGCGTGCCGATCACGCTCGACGCGAAGTACATGGTCTACAACACGAAGCTGTTCGCGGACAACGGCGTCGCCGTCCCGACCACCCTCGAGGAGTTGCTCGCGACCTGCGACACGTTCGAGGCCAAGGGCATCGAGCCCATCGCATTCGGCAACCAGTTCGGCTGGCCGGCGATCCATTTCATGACCCAGCTCAACCCGTACTACGTCCCGGCGGCCACGCTCCAGATGGACTACGCCCCCGAGACCGGCGCGTTCACGGACGCGGGGTACGGCAAGGCCCTCGACGCCTTCGCGGAGATCAACAGCCGCTGCCTGACCCAGGGTGCCAACGGCATCTCCCACGAGGCCGCGCAGGCCAACTTCCTCGCCGGCAAGGCCGCGATGCACTACATCGAGGCCGTCGAGTTCTTCGCCCTGACCGAGAAGGGCGGCGCCCCGGCCGACCTCGCCAACAACTGGGACTTCTTCATGCTCCCGGCGCCGGCCGACGCGCCGGGCGACACCGGCTACCTGACGGGCGCCCCGGACGGCTTCCTCGTGAACGCCTCGTCCGAGCAGCTCGATATCGCGCTCGACTTCCTCAACTACCTAACCACCCTCGACAACGCCAAGAAGATGGTCGCCGACCTCGGCTGGCTGAGCCCGGTCCAGGGTTCCGCCACCGCGGACAACACGTTCCCCCAGAACGTCCAGGTGATCGAGGACATCGCCACCGCCACGGGCATGGCGATCTGGCTCGACACCGTCACCCATATCGACGTGGCCAACGCCTACCTCAACGGCGTCCAGGCCATGCTCGACGGCACCAAGACGACGGCGGACGTCGTCGCCGACATCCAGGCCGCCGCCGCCACGGCGAAGGCCGCGAGCGAGTAACCCCT
>MGOE01000071.1:34841-37731 GCA_001797035.1 Chloroflexi bacterium RBG_16_72_14 | reverse complement strand
CGCACCGCCCGGATCCGGAGGTCAGCCAGATGACAGGCACGACGCGTCGCGGCGGGTGGTCGATGCTGCTGTGGGTGGCGCCGGCCGTCCTCCTGCTCGTCGTGTTCGTCTACTACCCGGTCGTCGAGAACCTCCGGCTCAGCCTCTACCGCTGGAGCCCGTTCTCGCCCCGGGAGGTGTTCGTCGGCCTCGACAACTACGCGACCCTCGGCGCCGACCCGGTGTTCTGGAGCTCGCTGTTCAACAACGCTGCCTACGCGGTCGTGTCGGTCGTGTTCCAGGTGGGCGGCGGCCTCGTCCTCGCGGCGGTGCTCGAGGAGCTCGTCCGGGGGCGGCTCAAGGGCCTGCTCCGGACGATCTACTTCGTCCCGGCCGTCCTGTCGCTGACGATCACCGGCCTCCTGTTCCAGTTCATGTACAACCCGCAGATCGGCCTCGTGAACGGGCTGCTCGACGTCCTTGGCCTCGACGCCTGGAAGCACTCCTGGCTGGGCGAGTCCGCGACGGCGATCTGGGCGATCATCGCCATGAGCCAGTGGCAGTCCGTGGGCTACGTGGCAGTCCTGTTCATCGTTGCCATGCAGCGGATCCCGCGCGAGCTGTACGAGGCCGCCTACATCGACGGCGCCTCGCGGGTGCAGGCGTTCCTCAGGATCACGCTGCCCCTGGTCCGCGAGATGACCCTGCTCGCGATGATCATCACCGTCTCGGGCGCCTTCCTGGTCATGAACGAGGTCTGGGTCATGACCGCCGGCGGCCCCAACAACGCCAGCCACACCCTGGGCACCTGGCTCTACAAGTCAGCGTTCTTCAACGACCAGATGGGCTACGCCGCGGCGATCGCCGTCGTGATCTTCATCATCACGATGACCGCGTCGATCCTGCAGCTGTTCCTCGGCCGCGGGAAGGCGGTCCAGTACTGATGGCCGGCACGGCTGCGCGCCCGACGTACCGCGGCGGGGGAGACGGCGTCGGCTCGTCCGTCGGGCGGGTCGTGGCGTACGTGCTCCTGATCGTCCTCGCCGTCGCGATCGTGTACCCCCTGGTGTGGATGGCGCTCAACGGCTTCAAGTCCAATGCCGAGCTGTTCGGCGACCCGTGGGGCCTGCCCACGACCTGGCGCTGGGAGAACTTCGGCAAGGCGTGGAGCCTCGGCGTGGTCCGCTACCTCGCCAACAGCGTGATCGTGACCGGGGCGTCCGTCGTGACCACGATCCTGTTCAGCTCGATGGCGGCCTACGCGCTGACCCGGCACCGGATCCCGTTCGCCGGGCCGATCACGGTGCTCCTGCTGGGCGGCATGATGCTGGCGCCGACGGTGGCCCTGATCCCGCTGTTCCGGCTGCTCCAGGCGATCGGCATCTTCAACACGTACTGGGCCCTGGTGGTCCTGTACACCGCGTTCCGCATCCCGTTCACGGTGTTCCTCATCCGGGCCTACATGATCACGTTGTCGCGGGACATGGAGGACGCCGCCGTGGTGGACGGGGCGAGCCGCTGGCAGATCTTCTGGCTCGTGATCATGCCGATCTCGCGGCCGATCATCGTGTCCGCCGCCCTGCTCCAGGCCCTGTTCTCCTGGAACGAGTTCGTGTTCGCGCTCGTGTTCATCAACGACACCGAGCTCAAGACCCTGCCGGTCGGCCTGCTCGCGATGCAGGGACGGGTGCTGTCGGACTGGCCGGTGCTGTTCGCGGCCCTGACGATGGCCTCGATCCCGATGATCCTGCTGTTCCTTGCCGGGCAGCGCCAGTTCATCCGCGGGCTGGCGGAGGGGTTCGGCAAGGGGTAGATCCGAGAGGTCTTGCCCGCTCGCCGGTCGGCACTGCGGCGGGCGACCCTCGACGCCGGTCTCCGCCCGCCCGGCGAGCACTGCGCCGGGCGAACCGCGAGGCTGCTCCCGGTCGCATTCGCGCCGAGGACCCGGCCGAGTGCTCGCCCCGGCGAACCGCCAAGGTCAGCTGTCGAGGGATCGCCGGGGCCCGATGCTCGGGACCCGGACATGACGACGCCCCGGCGGTTTGCCGGGGCGTTCGTGCGGTTGGGGTAGGCTGTGAGCCTCGATCAGCGGCGGCCGAGCGTCGCCCACAGGAGCGGGTTGTCGCGGGGATCGTTCTGCCCCCGCGGTTCCTCGGCGCTCAGCACGATGCTGATGAACGAGAACAGCGCGAGGAGCGCGAACACGGCAACGATGACCATCGTCGTGCACCTTCGCTACCTGGAGCGCCGTGGACCGTGAGCCGGTCCCGCCGGCCGCTCCGGCGGGGTCGACGCTCGCTGTGACCCTGTTGGCGCCAGTATAACCTAAGAAACGAAGGCACTGCAAACGATCGACCTAACGAATAGGTACCATGTGAGCAAGAACGACCCTCTCAGTGGGACCGACGCCCGGCTCTTGCAGATCCTCCAGCAGGACGGGCGGCGCTCGTACGCGGACCTCGGCGCGGACCTGGGCATGGCGGGTCCGTCCGCCCACGAGCGGGTGAAGAAGCTGGAGGCCCGGGGCGTGATCCGGGGATACGCGGCCAGCGTGGACCCGGCCGCGATCGGCCTCACGGTCCTCGCGTTCACCTGGGTGACCCAGGCGCCCGGCACGATCTCCACCGACCTGACGCCGGAGTTCGCGGCGATCCCCGAGATCGAGGAGTGCCACTACATCGCGGGGGAGGCGGACTACATCCTCAAGATCCGGGCCCACAGCATGGACCACCTGGGCGAGGTCGTCCGGCGCGTCCAGACCACGCAGCACGTGTTCTCGACCGAGACCGACGTCGTGTTCAGCACCGGGTTCGAGGGCCGGCCGCTGCCGACGGGTCGGGGCTCCTGGGCAGCCGCCCAGACCGGGTCCGGCCGGACGGCCGAAACCGGGCACAGCGGGCCGGCGTAACGG
>MGOE01000071.1:27697-34785 GCA_001797035.1 Chloroflexi bacterium RBG_16_72_14 | reverse complement strand
GGCCGTGGCCGACGGTTCGGAGGAGGCTCTCGCGGCGCTCTACGACCGGCACCTCGACGGCGTCCATGCCGTCGCGCTCCGGCTCACCAACGATCGGCAGCTGGCCGAGGAGGTCGTGCAGGAGACGTTCCTGGCGCTCTGGAACCGGGCGGAGCTGTTCGACCCGGCCGTCGCGTCGCTGGCCACGTGGCTCCGATCGATCGCCCGGAACCGCACGGTGGACCGCCTGCGCGCTGCGGGGCGGCGCCCGTCGCTGGTCCCGCTGGGTGGTCACGGGGAGCCTGACGGGACCGACACGGCGCTCGAGCGCCTGTCGCCGGACCTGGTCGTCGTCGGGGGGGCGGCGCCGGATCGGGACCCGGAAGCGGCGGCCGAGGCCGCGGACGTCCGGGCGACGATCGCCGCGGCGCTGGCCGGCATGCCCGGCGAGGAGCGGACCGTCATCCTGCTCGCCTATCGCGAGGAGCTGACGCAGGTCGAGATCGCCGAGCGGCTGGAGTGGCCGCTGGGGACGGTGAAGACGAGGACACGGCGGGCGCTGGCCAGGCTCCGCGCGATCCTCGAGGGAGAGGGGACACGGGTCGGAACGGGGGCGACGAGGCACGGATTGGATCACGATGGACCACGCTGAGGCGCTGGAGCGGATCGAGATCGCGGCGGCGGAGCCGCGGGGGCTCGAGCGGCTGACGGCGGGCGACACGCCCGAGGCAGCCGCCGTCGCGGGGCACCTCGCGGGCTGCGCCAGGTGCGTCGCCGAGCTCGCCCGGATCCGGCGGACATCGGCGATCGTGCGCGAGGTCGTCCGCGCCGAGCCGGACCCCGCGCTGCGCGAGCGCACGCTCGCGTACGTCCGTGCCCTCGGGCGCGATCGGACGGGGATGCGGCCGGACACGATGCCCGCCGCCGCGGCCGACGGATCCCCGGCGCCCACCCCGGTCGGGAGCGCTCGTCGCCGGTTGGCGTGGGTCGCCGGGCTCGTCGCGGCGGTCGTGGTGGCGGGCGCGCTCGGGTTCGCGGCTGGTGGCGCGTGGCGCTCGGGGCCGGACGGCGACCAGCAGCGGCAGGTCGCCCTGCTCAGGGACACGACCGCGAGCGCGATGCGGATCGCCTCCCAGCCGGACGCGCGGACGGTCGTACTGACGGCCACGAGCACGGGCGGCGCGGGCGCCGGCAGCCTGCTGTTCTCGGCCGCGAGCGGCGAGCTGGTGATGACCGCGACGGACCTCGCGCCCCTCGCGGCGGATGCCGAGTACGGCTGCTGGGTCGAGGTGGACGGGGAGCGCCGGCGGCTGGGTCGGATGTACTGGGCGGGCGACCTGTGGGCCTGGGCTGGCCCGGCGGACGGGCTCGGGGACCTCCCCGCGGGCACCGCCTTCGGCGTGTCGCTGGTCGTGACTGGCAGCGGCGAAGGTCAGCCTGTGCTGGCCGGCGAGCTCTAGCGGGCCGCGATCCGGCTCAGGCCGTCACGACCCGTTCAGGTCGTCGGATCGGGCGGTCCGGCCAGCGGGACCAGCTCCGCCGGGTCGACCAGCGCGTCCGGGGGTGGGAAGCCCAGGTAGCGGCGGTGGGCCCGGAGGACCTCCTCCGCGACCTCCGCGTCCACCTGCGGCCGGCCGAGCGAACGGGCGATCCAGCCGGCCTCGGCCGCCAGCTCCTCCGCGGCCTGCTCCTGGTCGCGCCGGTTCGATTCCACGAGCACGAGCCAGGTGAGCACCGCCCCGACGAGGATGCCCAGGATCAGCAGCCACCAGTTGAACTCGGCGATCACCGGGGCGCCCCGGGACGTCGGTTGGAGACGGATGGAAGCCGGGCGTGCATCGCGGCCGAGGATACTCGACACCGCCCCGGCCCGCGCCCGGCGGTTGGTGGCCCTACACTCCCCCGCACATGTCCGCTTCGACCCTTCCCCTCGCGGCGCTCGCGCCGGTCCTTGCGCTGATCGCCGTCACCCCCGACCCGATCCTCTTCCAGCTCGGGCCGATCCCGGTCTTCTGGTACGGCATCGCGTACGCGGTGGGCCTCGCGGCCAGCTACGCCGTCATCACCCGCGAGGCGCGCCGGCGCGGCCTGGACGCGAGCCTCGTCGACAACGGGATCATCATCGTCGCGCTCGCGGCGCTGGTCGGCGGCCGGCTGTACCACGTCATCGACCAGTGGCAGCTCTACCAGGACGACTGGCTCAAGATCGTCCTGCCGCCGTACACGGGCCTCGGCGTGTACGGAGGGATCCTCACCGGCACGGTCGCCGCGTGGTACCTGACCCGCCGCTGGAAGCAGTCGTTCTGGCGCTGGGCGGACGTCGTCGCGCCCGGCATCTTCGTGATGCAGGCGATCGGGCGCTGGGGCAACTTCTTCAACCAGGAGCTGTACGGCCCGCCAACCGACCTGCCGTGGGGCATCGCCATCGACTGCGCCCACCGCGTCGCGGACTACCCGTGCGACACGTCGCCGCTGGCGACGACCGGGTTCCACCCGCTGTTCCTGTACGAATCGCTGAGCGGGCTGCTGGGGGCTGTCACGCTCCTGTGGATCGCGCGTCGGTACGGACGGCACATGCGGCCGGGCGACCTGTGGCTCATGTTCATGGTCTGGTACGCGGTGGTCCGGCTCGGGCTCGAGACGCTGCGCACCGGGAACTGGACGTTCTTCGGGGTGCCGACGGCGATCGTCGTGTCGTCGGTGGTGATCGTGGGGTCGCTGCTCGCGCTCGCGTACCGGCACCGGCCGGGCGCGGCCGACGCGGACCGATGGGGCGACGCCCCGCCGGCCTCGGCTGACGAGGACGGGGAGTGGATCGAGGTCGACGAGCCCGACGAGCCCGGCCAGCGCCGGCTGAGCGACGACATGGCCGAGGGCGGCGACGGAGGGACCGATGGCACCGGAGCCGGCGATGACGGGGACGATGGAGGCGGCGACGGCGATGACGGGAGCGACGGAGGCGGCGACGGCCATGACGGGGACGATGGGGGCGGAGACGCCGACTGACGAGCCGTCGCTTCCGGCCGCCCGCGTCGCGGCCGGGGATCCGCGGCCCACGACCACCGCCACGGCCGGGGCGAGGCGCCGCCGGCCGCCGCCGGCCAGGGTCTCCCCGGAGGCGCTTGCCGCCGCCCGCGGGGAGGCGCGGGAGGGGCTCGCCTGGCTGGGCCGCGAGCCCGAGGCCCGCGCCTCGCTGCTCTACCGTTCGATCCGGCTGGCGGCCCGGTTCCTGCTGTTCGTCGTGTTCCGGTTCCGCATCGACACGTCGGGGCAGGAGCACCTGCCGCGGACCGGCGGCTACTTCCTGATCGCGGCGGCGCACCGGGGGTGGATGGACCCGTTCGTGGCGATCCATGCCCTGCCGCTCGAACCCCGGGCGTGGTTCCTGGGCAGCGCCCCGTCCACGTTCACCGCCCGCTGGCGCGAGGTGCTGGTCCACCGCCTCGGCGGCCTGCTGCCGGTGTGGCGGGGAGGCGTGGGCGTGGATCAGCACGTGGCGTCCGCCGCCGCGGTCATGCGCAACGGCGGCGTCTTCGTCCAGATGCCCGAGGGGACCGTCAGCGGGCCGCCCGGGCGGATCGGGCCGTTCCGCCATGGCGCGGCGCTGATCGCGCTGCGCACGGGTGCGCCGATCGTGCTGCTGGCGATGGCCGGCACCGAGGAGCTGTACGTGGGCCGGCGGATGGCCTCGCGGGTCCTGCCGCCGACGAGCGCCCGTGAGCTGCTGGGGGACGCCTGGAACGGGGTCCTGCCGCCGGCCGGGTCGCGCGAGGAGCTGGACCTCGCCCGCCGGGTCACGACGCGGTTCGAGGAGTTGCTGGGCCCGGTCGTCCACGAGCTCCACCCCGGCACCGTTGACCCGCCCGACCGGCCGCGCCGCCTGCGCCGTCGGCTCACGTGGCTGTTCCTGCGCCCGGGCCGGCTGGACCGCGAGCCTGGGGACGAGGCTGATGCCCCGGGCGCCTGAACCGGACCCGCCGGGCATCCCGGAGCTGCCGGCGGGGCTCGTCGGGACGGGGTCGCCGCGGGCGGGGCTCGCCTACCGGGCCCTCCGCGTCGTGTGGCGGGTCATCGCGGCGTGCCTCGGGTTCCGGGTCGTGGTCGAGGGCGCGGAGCACCTGCCGCGCACCGCCTCGGGCAAGCCCGCGGGTGGCTGGATCGCGGCGGGCCTGCCCCACCGCACCTGGATCGACCCGTTCCTGTTGTGGGTCGTGCTGCCGGTTGAGCCGCGGCTCGTGTTCTTCGGCGACGCGCGGACGATGGCGCGCTCGCCGTTCCGGCGCTGGGTCGTCCGCCGCGTGGGCGGCATCCTGCCGATTCCGTCGCACGGCGGCCCGCGGTCATTCGCGGTCCACCTCGCCGCCGCCGCCGAGGTGCTGCGCGGCGGCGCGGTGTTCTGCCTGTTCCCGGAGTACGGGACGCCGGCGACGGTCGGGAAGGCCCGCGAGGTCGCGGCCGGCCTCGGCTACGTGGGCCTTCGCTCCGATGCCACGATCGTCCCGATCGTCATCGGCGGCAACCACGAGCTGTTCCTGGGCCGGCGCCTCGTGGTCCGGATCCTGCCCCCAGTCACGGCCCGCGACCTGGCCGGGATCGCCGCGGACGCCTCGCTCCCCGTCCCCGGCAGTCACGATGAGCGCGACGCGGCGCACCGGGTCGCGACCGGCTTCCGCGCGCACACGGCCGACGCGGTCGCCGCCGCCCACCTCGCCGCGGAGCCGCGGCCCGGCGCGCGGAAGCGCGGGATCAGGCTGACCCGGCTGTTCCGCTGACCCCGCGGCGACGACGCGGGGCTGGCCGCGGGGTATCCTCGGCGCCCATGCAGTACGCCGAATCGATCGTCGACCTGGTCGGCAACACGCCGCTGGTCCGGATCTCGCGGCTCACCCGCGACCTCGGCCCGGCGGACCGGCAGCCGCTCCTGCTCGCCAAGCTCGAGATGCTCAACCCGGGCGGTTCGGTCAAGGACCGGATCGGGCTGCCCATGATCGAGGCCGCCGAGCGGGCGGGCCTCCTGCGCCCCGGCGGGACCATCATCGAGCCCACGTCGGGCAACACCGGGCACGGCCTTGCCATCGCCGCGGCGCTCAAGGGCTATCGCTGCATCTTCGTCATGGCGGACAAGCAGTCGGCCGAGAAGCAGGCCCTCCTCCGCGCGTACGGCGCCGAGGTCGTCCTGTGCCCGACCAACGTCGCCCCCGAGTCGCCGGAGAGCTACTACTCGGTCGCGGCACGGCTGGCCCGCGACATCCCGGGCGCGTTCAAGCCCGACCAGTACTGGAACATGGAGAACCCGGCCGCCCACGAGGCGACGACGGGTCCCGAGATCTGGGCCCAGACCGAGGGACGGATCACGCACCTCGTCGCGTCCGTCGGCACGGGCGGCACGATCTCCGGAATCGCCCACTTCCTCAAGGCAAGGAACCCGGGGATCCGGGTGATCGGCGCCGATCCCGAGGGCAGCGTCCTGTCCGGCGACACCGCGCGCCCCTACCTGACCGAGGGGGTGGGCGAGGACTTCTTCCCGGGCACTTACGACCCGGCGATCGTGGACCGTTGGGTCCGCGTGTCGGACCGCGACGCATTCGCGATGGCCCGCCGGATCACGCGCGAGGAGGGGATCCTGGCCGGCGAATCGTGCGGGACGGCGATGCTGGCCGCGCTCGACGAGGCGGAGCGGCTGATGCGCGACGAGCCCGCCACGGCGGCCGAGGCGGTCATCGTCGTGGTCCTCCCGGACGGCGGGCGCAACTACCTGTCCAAGCTCTACAACGACGAGTGGATGCGGGCCAACGGGCTGCTCGCGACGACCGGGGCGGTCGTGCGGGTGGCGGAGCTGATCGGCGCCCGCCACCACGGGCCGGACATCCCGGACGTGGTGCTCGCGCGGACGACGGACCGCGTGGGCGCGGCGATCGACCTGCTCCAGCTGTACGGGATCAGCCAGCTTCCCGTGTCAGAGCAGGCCGACGGCGACGCCCTCGAGGGGATCGTGGGCTCCGTGAGCGAGAAGGGCCTGCTCGAGCGCACCTACCGCAACCCCGAGGTCGTCGAGCGGACGGTCGGCGAGGTCATGGACCGGCCGTTGCCGACCCTCGATGTCACGGCGTCGGTGGACCAGGCGTTCGCGCTGCTCTCGTCCGGCGCCCCGGCGCTGCTCGCCATCAGGGGCCGGCGACCGGCGGGGGTCGTCACCAAGCTGGACCTCCTCGAGTACCTCGCGCACTCCCGCTGACGCGGGGTCGCTGGCTCGGCCGACGGCGCACGGGGCAGGCCCGATTGCGCGCAGGTCAGGCGGATGGCCCCGCGGGACGAGCCGCCCCGAGCTCGATCGCGGCCAGCAGGTCGCGCGACGAGACGGGCTTGGCCACGAACGCCGCGCCACGCGCGAGGACGCGCTCGAGGTCCAGCGTCTCCGCCGTGTACCCCGACAGCAGTGCCACCCGGATCCCGGGGTACCGGTCGAGCACGCGCTCGGCCAGCTCGATCCCCGACAGCCCCGGCATGACGACGTCCGTGACCAGCGCGTCGAAGGGCTGGAGCATCGCCTCGATCATTCCCCACGCGTCGGCGCCGCCGGCCACCTCGATCACGTTCCAGCCGGCGCGGCGGAGCACCTGGCGCGTCATGTCGCGGACCGCGGGCTCGTCCTCGACCACGAGGACCGTGCCCCGCCGGGCAACCTCGCGCGGCCCGCCGCTGTCCGCCGCTTCAGCGACCGGCTCGTCGACCCGCGGGAAGTACAGCTTGAAGGTGGTGCCGCGCCCCGGCTCCGAGTACAGCCAGATGTGGCCGCCAGCCTGCTTGACGATGCCGTAGATCGTGGCCAGCCCGAGACCCGTGCCCCGGCCGAGCTCCTTGGTCGTGAAGAACGGCTCGAACACGTGCTCGCGCGTCTCGCGGTCCATGCCCTGGCCCGTGTCGCTGACCGCCAGCATGACGAACGGGCCCGGCGTGACGTCGAAGTGCTCGATCGCGTAGCCGAGATCGAACGTGACGTTGCCGGTCTCGATCGTGACCCGGCCACCGTCCGGCATCGCGTCCCGGGCGTTGACCACGAGGTTGACCAGGATCTGGTCCAGCTGCCCTGCATCGGCGCGGACCCGGCC
>MGOE01000071.1:16604-27676 GCA_001797035.1 Chloroflexi bacterium RBG_16_72_14 | reverse complement strand
CCGCAGCTCCACGGTCTCGCCGATCAGGCGGCGGAGCATCGGCTCCACGGCCCGGATGCCGTCGTTGAGGTCGAGGACCCGCGGCGTCACGACCTGGCGGCGGCTGAACGCGAGCAGCTGGCCGGTGAGCTGGCTCGCGCGGTCGACGACCGTGCCGATCGCGGCGGCGTTGCGGTGGGCGAGGTCCGTGTCGAGGTCGGCGCGCCGCTCCGGGCTGAGGTCCTCCTCGAGCATCTCCGCGTACCCGCGGATCGCGAACAGCATGTTGTTGAAGTCGTGGGCGATGCCGCCGGCGAGGCGCCCGATGGACTCCAGCTTCTGCGCCTGCAGCAGCTGCGCCTCGGCGGCCTTGCGGGCCGTGATGTCGACGATCGTCGCGAACACCTGGAGGCCCGACTCGGTCTGGATCGGCGAGAGGCTGATCTCGACCGGGAACTCCGTGCCGTCACGGCGGCGCCCGGACAGGTCAAGGCCGATGCCCATCGGCCGTGCGACCGGGTTGGCGATGAAGGCGTCCCGGTGGCGCAGGTGCCGATCGATGACCCGGACCGGGAGCAGCTTCTCGACCGGCTGCCCGACCAGCTCCTCGACGCGATAGCCGAACGTCTTGGCGACCTGGGGGTTCGCATACACGATCCGGGCGTCGGCATCGATCGCGACGATCGCGTTGGGCGCCGCATCGAGCACCGCGATATGGCCGGTGGCTGCCGGCTGGCCGTCGGCCGGGACGGGGACGCGTCGTCGAGCCGTGGTGCTGCCCTCGTGCGGGTGTTCCATCGACGATACGACGATCGTCAACGGCGGCCGCCGGCCCTCGCGATCGCCTCCGACGCCCGCGAGGACGATCGACGTGAACCGCAGGGAGTGACCCCCCGGCGCAACGAACGGTGCGATGATGCCCGGCGATGCACGACGATCCCGACGCCCGCGACGCCTTCGCAACCCGCGCCGTCCACGCCGGCGCCGAGCCGGACGAGCTGACCGGCGCCGTCTCGCCGCCGATCTACCAGACGGCGACCTACGCCCAGGACGGCGTCGGCCGGCCGCGCGCGGGCTACGAGTACTCGAGGACGCAGAACCCGACCCGGGCACGCCTGGAGCGGGCGGTGGCCGACCTCGAGGGCGGCCGACACGGAATCGCGTTCGCCAGCGGCTCCGCGACGACGGCGGCGATCGCGCAGCTGGCGGCCGCCGGCGAGGAGATCGTCGTCGGCGACGACGTCTACGGCGGCACGTTCCGTTACCTCGAGCGAGTCCACCGGCCGGCCGGTGCGGGCGAGGCGCGGTATGTCGACCTCGCCGCTGGCCCGGACGCGCTCTGGGAGGCCCTCACCGGGCAGACCCGCCTCGTCTGGTTCGAGTCGCCGTCCAACCCGCTGCTCAAGGTGACCGACATCGCCGCGTCTTCGGGGCTCGTGCGGGAGCGGGCCACCCAGTCGGGCCGTCACCCGCCGCTCGTCGTCGTCGACAACACGTTCGCCTCGCCGGCGCTCCAGCGGCCGCTCGAGCTCGGCGCAGACATCGTCTTCCATTCGGCGACGAAATACCTGGGCGGTCACTCGGACACCGTGCTCGGCGTGGCCGTGACCTCCGACGACGCCGTCGCCGAGCGCCTGCGGTTCCTCCAGAACGCGATGGGCGCCGTTCCCGGCCCGTTCGACTGCTTCCTCGTCCTGCGGGGCCTGCGCACCCTGGCCGTGCGCATGGAGCGGCACTGTGCGAACGCCATGGCGGTCGCCCGGGACCTCGCCGACCGCGACGACGTGGCCGCCGTCCGATATCCAGGGCTCGCCGATGGCCGGCACGCGCATCCGCAGGCGGCGATCGCGGCCCGGCAGATGCGCCTCGGCGGCTCGCCCGCGTTCGGCGGCATGGTGTCGTTCCTGCCGGCGGAGGGCGGGCGCCGTGGCCGGACCGCCGCGGAGCGCGCGATCGCGATCTGCGAGGCCACCCGGCTGTTCACCCTGGGCGAGTCGCTGGGCGGTGTGGAGTCCCTGATCGAGCTGCCGGCGGCGATGACGCACATGTCGGTGGCGTCGTCGCCGTTGGCGGTGGACCCGGCGCTGGTTCGCCTGTCGGTGGGGATCGAGGCCGCCGGCGACCTTGTCGCGGACCTGGCGCAGGCGCTGGACGGGGCGTAGGGCCGGACCCGCGCCGTGCCGCGCGGGCCGCGCCGTCCATCGCGGCCGTGACTCCGGTGTGAGGCAACGGGCCGATGTCCACGCTGGGCTGGGACCCAAGACCGGCGTTTCGGCGCCCGAGCTGTGCGTGGCGACCCGCGAGATGACTCACAGCCGAGTCAGCGCCGGAGCGCACACGCGCCGGGACCATTGGCCCTGGCGCCGCGGGCCACCGGACCCGCTACAATCGCCCGAAACCGAATCGCAACCTTGACTGTGGAAGCCGACTCCCGGGCCCAGCCCGTCACGCGCGGCCGGTCAGCGAGCCCGCGCGGGCCACGCGCCCGCGCCGCAGTCGAGGACGAGATCGTGACCATGACGCTGCCCGCCCCAACCACCCCAACCGCCGCCATCGGCGGCAGCGTCCTCGCGAACCTGTCCACGGCCGAGCTCTACGAACGCGCCGTGCGGGCCGGCGAGGGCGAGATCGCGGCTGGGGGCCCCCTCGTCGTCCGTACCGGTGAGCACACCGGCCGCTCGCCGAAGGACAAGTTCGTCGTCCGCGAGCCGTGGAGCGAGGCGAAGGTGTGGTGGGGCGACGTCAACCACGAGATCAGCGAACCGCACTACGACCGGCTCCGCGCCCGCCTGCTTGCCCACGTCGCCGACCGGCAGCTGTACGCGCAGGACATGTACATCGGCGCCCACCCGGAGCATCGCCGGTCGCTGCGGGTGTACACCGAGACGGCGTGGGCCAGCATCTTTGCCCGCAACCTGTTCCGCCGGCCGCCACGAGAGGACCTCGCGACCTTCCAGCCCAACTTCACGATCATCAACGTCCCGAGCTTCCAGGCGGACCCCGCGACCGAGGGCACGCGGAGCGGGACGGCGATCCTCCTCCACCTGCGGCGGATGGAGGTCATCATCGTCGGCACGATGTACGCGGGCGAGATCAAGAAGTCCGCGTTCACGGTCATGAACTACCTGATGCCCGACGAGGGGGTGCTCCCGATGCACTCCTCGATCAACGTGGGCGAGGCGGGCGACGCCGCGGTCTTCTTCGGCCTCAGTGGCACCGGCAAGACGACGCTGTCCGCGGACCCGCTGCGCAGCCTGATCGGGGACGACGAGCACGGCTGGGGCGACGGCTACACGTTCAACTTCGAGGGCGGCTGCTACGCGAAGACCATCCGCCTGAGCTCGATGTACGAGCCCGACATCTTCGCCACCACGAAGCGCTTCGGGACGATCCTGGAGAACACGGACCTCGACCCCGCGACCCGGGAGCTGGACCTCGACTCCGAGCGCTACACCGAGAACACCCGCGCGGCCTACCCGCTCCACTTCATCGGCAACGCGGATCCCACCGGGGTCGCCGGCGGCCCGAAGAGCGTCGTGTTCCTGACCGCGGACGCGTTCGGGGTCCTGCCGCCGATCTCGAGGCTGACGAGGGAGCAGGCGGCGTACCACTTCATCAGCGGCTACACGGCCAAGCTGGCCGGCACCGAGATCGGCGTGAAGGAGCCGTCGGCGACATTCTCGGCGGCGTTCGGCGCCCCGTTCCTGCCTCGCCATCCCGGTGAGTACGCGGCGATGCTGGTGGACCGGCTGGAGCGCTTCGACGTGCCGGTCTGGCTGGTCAACACGGGCTGGACGGGCGGCCCGTACGGCGTCGGCCACCGGATGAACATCAACCACACCCGGAACATGGTCCGCGCCGCGCTCAACGGGGAGCTGGACGGCGTGGCGACGGTCGAGGACCCGATCTTCCGGGTCGCGGTCCCGGTCGCCGTGCCGGGGGTCCCGAGCGAGGTGCTCGTCCCGCGCAACACCTGGCCGGACGCGGCCGCCTACGACGAGGCCGCGCGCCGGCTGGCCGCGATGTTCCACGCCAACTTCGCGACCTACGCCGCCGGCGTGAGCGATGCGATCCGCAACGCCGGTCCGGCGCCGGTGGGCCCCGACCCCGGCGCGGAAGGATAGGGAGCGAACCCCCGGCCGGCCGGCGGCTGCCGGACAGCCGGGACGAAGGCGGCGACCCGCTCAGGCGCGGCGGGTCGCGAGGGCCCCGGTGAGGGCGGCCGCGACGAGGCTGGCGACACCCAGGCCGATCACCTCGAGGCCGCCGCCGAACACGCCGAGCACCGCGAGGAGGAAGCCGACGAGGGTGAGCGCGGCGACGGGAAGGGCCGCGAGGTTCATGGACACGGGATCAGGCTCCGGAGCGGGTGGCGACGGCCCAAGGCTGCGGCACGGGCCGTCGGCGGGCCATCGACGGGAGCACAATCGGACCCGGACAAACGACGCATGCGGCGGGACGTCCCGCGGCACCACAGGCAGACCGGAGGCGAGCAACGCCATGGCACGCAACAAGGTCACCGTCATCGGCGCCGGCAACGTCGGCGCCACCACGGCCCAGCGGATCGCCGAGGCCGGGCTGGCCGACGTCGTCCTCGTGGACATCGTCGAGGGGATGCCACAGGGCAAGGGCCTCGACCTCGCCGAGGCCGCGCCCGTCGTGGGCCACGACGCGCGGATCACCGGCACCAACGACTACGCGGACACCGCCGGCTCTGACATCATCGTCGTGACCTCGGGCATCCCGCGCAAGCCGGGCATGAGTCGCGACGACCTGATCGCGACCAACGCCGGGATCGTCGGGGGTGTCGTGACGTCGGCGGCCGCCGTGTCGCCCGACGCGATCATCATCGTCGTCACCAACCCGCTCGACGTGATGTGCCACGTCGCGATGCGGGCCTCCGGCTTCCCGCGCGAGCGCGTGCTGGGGATGGCCGGGGTGCTCGACTCCGCCCGGTTCCGGACGTTCATCGCGATGGAGATGGGCGTCTCGGTCGAGGACGTGCACGCGTTCGTCCTGGGCGGCCACGGCGACACCATGGTGCCACTGTCCCGGTACTCGACGGTGGCCGGCGTGCCGATCACCGAGCTGCTCCCCGAGGAGCGCGTCAAGGCGCTCGAGACGCGGACGGCCAACGGCGGCGCCGAGATCGTCGCCCTGCTCAAGACCGGCTCCGCGTACTACGCGCCGGCGGCGTGCACGTTCGAGATGGTGGACGCGATCCTGCGCGACCGGAAGCGGGTCCTGCCCTGCGCCACGTACCTGCAGGGCGAGTTCGGCGTCGACGGGCTGTTCGTCGGCGTGCCGGTGGTGCTGGGGCGGGGCGGCCTCGAGCGGGTGTTCGAGATCACGCTCACGGCCGATGAGCAGGCCGCGTTCGACAGGTCGGCGGCCGCGGTCAAGGAGCTGGTGGCGGCGCTGCCGGCCTGACGGCGGCACGAAGTGGTGCCCGGGGGCAACGCCAGGCACCCGGCGCCCGCCCAAGAGGCCGAAGGGAGGCTGACAGCGGGCATCCCGGGGGTTACCTTGGGGCGACAGCGGACGACCCCTGCAGGTCGCCCGCGCAACGGCCACCCCGGGGACGCGTGCCGGCGCCGCGTGCCGGCCGTCCGCGGGGCACGGAGGAGACCAGGCATCGCCTGAGGAGGACCATGAACCGGAGAGTGCTCGCTTCGGTCGCCGGCTCGATGCTGCTGCTCGCGGCACTGATGCCGACCGCCGTCGCCGCGAAGACGCCCGCCGCCGGGCCGTTCACGCACGACGGCATCTACCTCGTCCAGATGAGCCAGCAGCCCGTGGTCGCCTACACGGGCGGCATCAAGGGCCTCAGGGCCACCGCCCCCGCGGCCGGCGCGAAGATCGACCCCAACGCGGGCAAGGTCGTCGCCTACGTCGACTTCCTCAAGGGCAAGCACGCCGCGGCGCTGGCCAAGGTCGGCGGCACGAAGCTGTACGACTACGTGTACTCGTACAACGGCTTCGCCGCGAAGCTGACTGCCGCGCAGGCCAACAGGATGGCCCGGACGCCCGGCGTGCTCGCGGTCTCGCCCGACGAGACGCGCACCGCGGACACCTCGTCCACGCCGGAGTTCCTCGGCCTGACCGGTCCCGGCGGCCTGTGGGAGCAGCTGGGTGGTGTCGCCAACGCCGGCGAGGGGCTGATCATCGGCATCGTCGACTCCGGCATCTGGCCCGAGTCGCTGAGCTTCGCCGACCGCGTGACCGCGGACGGCACGCCGAGCTCCTCCCCGAGTGCCAAGCGCGCGTTCCAGCAGATCCCCGGTTGGCACGGCAAGTGCGTGCCGGGCGAGGGCTTCGTGGCCTCGATGTGCAACCAGAAGCTCATCGGCGCCCAGTGGTTCAACGCCAGCCAGGGTGGCAACGCCGGCGTCGACGCCAGCAAGCCCTGGGAGTTCAACTCCGCCCGCGACTACAACGGCCACGGGACCCACACCTCGTCCACGTCCGGTGGCAACTACGGCGTGCCGGCCACGGGCCCGGCCTCCGTGTTCGGCACCATCAGCGGCATGGCGCCGCGGGCGCGGATCGCCATGTACAAGGCGCTGTGGTCCACGCAGGACGCGTCGACGGCCAGCGGCTCCACCGCCGACCTCGTCGCGGCCATCGATACGGCCGTCGCCGACGGCGTGGACGTCATCAACTACTCGATCAGCGGCACCACGACCAACTTCGCCGACCCGGTCGAGATCTCGTACCTGTTCGCGGCCCGCGCGGGGGTCTTCGTCGCGCAGTCCGCGGGCAACAGCGGCCCCGCGTCGGGGACCGTCGCGCATCCGTCGCCGTGGACGACGACCGTCGCCGCCGGCACGCACAACCGCGACGGCCGCGGCTCGGTGACGCTCGGTGACGGCACCACCTACAACGGCGCGTCGGTCGCCACGGCCACCGGCCCGTTCCCGCTCATCGATTCCACGGCGGCCGGACTGCCCGGCGCCGATGCGACCGAGGTCGCGCTGTGCTACAGCTCGGCCGACGGCGGCAACGTCCTCGACCCGGCCAAGGTCGCGGGCAAGATCGTCGTCTGCGATCGCGGCGTGATCGCGCGCGTCAACAAGAGCCTCGCCGTCCAGGAGGCCGGCGGCGTGGGCATGATCCTGGTCAACACCAGCCCCAACTCGATCAACGCCGACTTCCACTTCGTGCCGACGGTCCACCTGCAGAGTACCGACCGCGCCGCCGTCAAGGCGTACGCGGCCCTGCCGGGCGCCACGGCGACGATCAACGCCGCCACGATCGTGTACGACGCCGACGCGCCGTTCACCGCGGCCTTCTCGTCCCGCGGTCCGCTGGCGGCGGGCGGCGGCGACCTCCTCAAGCCCGACGTCATCGCGCCAGGCCAGGACATCCTGGCCGCGGTTGCGCCGCCAGGCAACGCCGGGCGTGACTTCAACCTCTACAGCGGCACGTCGATGTCCAGCCCGCATGTGGCCGGCCTCGCCGCGCTGCTCATGGACCTCCATCCGTCCTGGTCGCCGATGGCGATCAAGTCGGCGCTCATGACGACCGCCTACGACGTGCTCGACGGCGGGACCCCGCCCCCGAACACCAACCCGGTCCTCATCTTCCGCCAGGGCGCGGGCCACGTGGCCCCGACCCCGGCCGCGGATCCCGGCCTCGTGTACAACGCGGGCTGGAACGACTGGCTCGCCTTCCTGTGCGGCACGACCGCGGCCGTGGGCCCGGCCACCTGTGCCGCCCTCACCGGCCTGGGCTACTCGACCGACCCGAGCGACTACAACGGCGCCTCGATCGCGATCGGCGACCTGGCCGGCGTCCAGAGCGTGACCCGCAAGGTCACCAACGTGGGCGGCTCGGCGGCGACGTACACCGCGGCGGTCACCGGCATGACCGGGATCACGACGACCGTCTCGCCCGCCTCGCTCACGCTCAACCCGGGCCAGACCGGGACCTTCACGGTCACGTTCACCCGGACCACGGCGGCGCTCAACGTGTACACCGGCGGCCAGCTCACCTGGACCGACGGCACGCACGCCGTCCGCAGCCCGATCGTCGTCAAGCCGGTCGCCCTCGCGGCGCCGGCCCAGGTCAACGGCACGGGCGGCCCGATCAGCTACGGCGTGAAGTTCGGCTACGAGGGCCCGTTCACGGCGACGCCGCGCGGGCTCATCCCGGCCGCCACGTTCGCCGGTTCCGTGAGCACGGACGCGGACGGCAACTTCGAGCCGGTGGCCAGCGCCCACACCGTGAGCTTCGACGTCGTCGTCCCGGCCGGGACGACGTTCGCCCGGTTCTCGCTGTTCAACTCCGCGACCACCGCCAGCGACCTCGACCTGTACGTCTACCGTGGCGGGACGCTGGTCGGGATCAGCGGCAGCGGCACCTCCGACGAGGAGGTCAACCTCGTCAACCCGGTCGCCGGGACCTACACGGCCTGGGTGCACGGGTTCGCGACCGCCAACCCCTCGCCGTTCACGATGTTCGCCTGGGTGCTTGACGGCACCGATGCCGGCAACATGACGGTGACCGCGCCCGCCACCGCCACCATCGGCGGCTCGGGCACGATCGGCCTCTCGTTCAGCGGCCTCGCCGCCGGGACCAAGTACCTCGGCTCCGTCGTGTACGGCGGCGCGGCCGGGATGCCCAACCCGACGATCGTCCGGGTCGACACTCCGTAACCACTGCGGCCGTCCGCGACGGCCGCCAAACCGACACAACCGAGCGACCCCCGGTCTTTCAGCCGGGGGTCGCGCATGTCTGCCGCTCGCCGCGGGTCCCGGCGGGTAGACTGCCCCCGTCGTGCCGTCCATCGTTCCGGTCACCGCCGTCATCGAGCTCGCATTCGACCCGATCGTCACGGTCGGGGACTGGACCGTGCGCCTGGAGACGATCGCGCTGGCGGTCGTGGTGCTGGTCTGCCTCGTGGTCGCCGCCCTGGTCGCCCGCCGGACGCCCGTGGACGTGACACGCGAGCCTGACGCGCCGGGTCTCGAGGAGGGCGAGCGCAACCACCTGCGTGCCGACGACCTGCTGTTCATCGCGGTCGCCGCGCTGCCGGGTGCGGTCGCCGGCGGGCGGCTGGGCTACGTCCTGCTGCACCTCGACTACTACCGGGCGAACCCGCAGGCGGTGCTGGACACCTCGCAGGGCAGCCTCCAGCTGTCGCTGGCCGTGGTGGGAGGCCTCGTCACGGCCGCGATCGTGGCGGGCCTGCTGGGCACCTCGGTGGGCCGCTGGATGCACACCCTGGTCCTGCCGCTGCTGCTCGGGATCGCCGCGGGCAAGGCCGCGCTCGTGCTCGGGGGGAGCGGCCAGGGCCTGCCGTTCGACGGCGCCTGGGCGCTGGCGTTCGCGGGGCCGGGCCCGTGGGGGTCGCTGGCACCCGAGATCCCGTCCCATCCCTCGCAGGTGTACGAGGCCCTGGCGACGGCCGCCGTGCTCCTGGTGCTGCTGGCCCTGCTCGCGGCGGGGGCGTTCCGGCGGCGCACGGGGGCCGCATTCCTGCTCGGGCTCGCGCTGTGGGCGAGCGTCCGGGCGCTGGTCGCCCTGACCTGGCGCGACGAGACGGTGGCCGGGGCGCTCGCCATGGACCAGCTGATCTCGATCGCGATCGTCGCCGGTTCCCTGGTGCTGCTCGTCCTGGTGACGGTCGTGGACCGCCGCCGGGCCGTGCCCGGCGGCCGGCCGGCGGGCCCGTCAGGCGGCGCCGGCCGCGACATGGAGTGGCCGGACCCCGCGACGCGACCGCGGTTCTGACCCCCTCGCCGTCGCGGCGATCGCGCGCTAGAGTGCGTGCAGCGACCTGTCGTCCCCGCGTCCCATGAGGTCCAACCCGATGACCCAGCTCGCCGATCCCGCGGGCCCTGCCGCCGCATCCACGCTCCCCATCGTCGGCCACTGGATCGGAGGGCACCCCGTCGCGGGTGCGTCCGGCCGTCGCGGGCCGGTCTACGACCCGGCGTCCGGTACCCAGGCAAGGTGGGTGGACTTCGCCTCCGCGGACGAGGTGGACCGCGCCGTCGCGGCGGCGAAGGCCGCATTCCCGGCCTGGCGCGCGACCTCGCTGTCGAAGCGCACCGACATCATGTTCCGCATCCGGAACCTCGTCGACCACCACCGCAGGGACATCGCCGCCCTGCTCACGGCCGAGCACGGCAAGGTGCCCTCTGATGCGCTCGGCGAGCTCGCCCGCGGCCTAGAGAACCTGGAGTTCGCGTGCGGCGTCGCGCACCTCCTCAAGGGTGGCTTCAGCGAGCAGGCCTCGACGGGCGTGGACGTCCACCAGGTGCACCAGCCGCTGGGCGTCGTGGCCGGCATCACGCCGTTCAACTTCCCGGCGATGGTGCCGATGTGGATGTTCGGCAACGCGATCGCGTGCGGCAACACGTTCATCCTCAAGCCCTCCGAGAAGGACCCCTCGGCCTCGATGTTGCTCGCCGAGCTGCTGCACGAGGCCGGCGTGCCCGACGGCGTGTTCAACGTGATCCAGGGCGACAAGGTGGCGGTGGACCGGATCCTCGAGCACCCGGACATCGCCGCCGTCTCGTTCGTCGGCTCCACGCCGATCGCGAAGTACATCTACGAGACCGGGACCCGGAACGGGAAGCGCGTGCAGGCCCTGGGTGGCGCCAAGAACCACATGCTGGTGCTGCCCGATGCCGACGTGGACATGGCCGCCGACGCCGCCGTGTCGGCCGCGTACGGCTCATCGGGGGAGCGGTGCATGGCGATCGCGACCGTGGTGGCCGTGGGCGGCGTCGCGGATCCGCTGGTCGAGGCCATCAAGGCACGGCTGCCGAAGATCAAGGTCGGGCCGGGCACGGACCCGTCGGCCGAGATGGGGCCGCTGGTGACCCGCCAGCACCGCGACAAGGTCGCCTCCTACCTCGAGGGCGCCGAGGCCCAGGGCGCGACGGTCGTCGCCGACGGCCGGGAGCACCCGCTGTTCCGTGAGTCCGAGGGCTTCTTCCTGGGCGTGTCGCTGATCGACCATGTCCGGCCGGGCATGGACAGCTACCGCGACGAGATCTTCGGCCCGGTGCTCACCGTCGTGCGGGTGGACACGTACGAGGAGGGCCTTGGGCTCATCAACGACAACCCGTACGGCAACGGGA
>MGOE01000071.1:16221-16585 GCA_001797035.1 Chloroflexi bacterium RBG_16_72_14 | reverse complement strand
GGCGCGGCCCGACAGTTCGAGTTCGACGTCAACGCGGGGATGGTCGGCGTCAACGTCCCGGTCCCGGTCCCGGTCGCCTACTACAGCTTCGGCGGCTGGAAGGCGTCGCTGTTCGGGGACCTGCACATGTACGGGCCCGACGGGATCGCCTTCTACACGCGCGCAAAGGTGGTCACGTCGCGCTGGCCGGACCCCGGCACCTCGAAGGTGGACCTGGGCTTCCCCCGCACCCGCTGAGCGTCGTCCGCCGCGGCCGACACATCGCGGCGCCGCCCGCCGCGGCCGACGCATCGCGGCGCCCTCACGCGCTCCACGCCTCGCGTCGGACGAGGTCCACGGCTCGCGCGACCGCCGCGGCCACCGG
>MGOE01000071.1:6479-16210 GCA_001797035.1 Chloroflexi bacterium RBG_16_72_14 | reverse complement strand
TCCAGGCCGGGCGCGATGCAGCCGGCCTGGATGCCGACGATCGTCACGACCGGGGGAAGGCAGCCCGCGAGGCGGGCCGTCCCGAGGAGCTCGGCCAGGCCGACATCATGCGCCGAGTGCGCCATCGCGGTCGCCGCCCGTCCGTCGGCGCCGCGGAGGATGGTGGTCTCACCGGGCGCCAGGCCGAGCTCGGCCGCGTCGATGGCGATGAGCGCCCGGGCTCCGGCGAGCTGCGGCAGCAGGTCGAGGCCGAGCGTGCCGCCGTCGACGACCCGGGTCCCTGGTGGCAGCTCGCCGCCGTCGAGGGCCGTCGCGCCGGCGAGGGCGCGCGCCACCCGGACGCCGACGCCCTCGTCCTGCAGCAGGATGTTGCCGATGCCGAGGACGAGGATGTCCCCGGCCCGGGTCACCGGAGCATCTCCTCGAGCTCGATGCCGCCATCGCGCGCCCGGGCGACGTCACGTCGCGTGGCGAACTTGTAGCCGGAGAAGATGCTGGACATGAGTCCGTTCTTCTCGACATGGTCGACGAGGAGCGCAGAGTACACGTGGTGGACCATGAAGCCCAGGATGATCCACATCACGAGGTGGTGGACGAGCCGGATCGTCTGGACGCCGAACAGGTCCGGCATCCACCCGAACAGGGCCACCACCACCGGGTCGCCATGCAGGGCGTCCAGGCCAAAGCCGGTGACGACCTGCACGAGGAACAGGAAGAACACGACGAGGTACGTGGCCGCGGCGAGGGCGTTGTGTCCCAGGATCCCCGGCAGCTCGCTCCGGATGAACAGGTACCAGCCGGTCTGCGACCGGAACTCGTTGAGATGCCGGCGGTTCGTCGGGATGAACGCGCGCCAGTGGGCGAACCGGTTGCCCCGGAACAGCCAGTAGGTGCGGACGATGCCCGACGCCACGAACAAGTAGGCCGTGACCGTGTGAACGAACCGGACCACGCCCATCGTCTGGCCGCCGGCCGGGATCAGGAACGGGTCCGCGATGTAGCCGCCGGTCACGCTCAGCACGACGACGCACAGGACGGTCAGCCAGTGCGTGATCCGGACGGGCACCTCCCACACGTGGACGCGCACCCGCTGCCACGGCTGGGTGAGGATGAGCGTCTCGTGGCCCGTGGGCACCGCGTCGAACGGGTGCTCGCCGGCGGTCGGGACGCGACCGGCTGTCGAGCTGTCCATCGCTCGGCCCCTACCCGACCGTCACGGTGGTCGACGTGCCCCGCAGGGGGTCGTAGACGTGGACCGCGCACGCGAGACACGGATCGAAGGAGTGGATGGTGCGCAGGATCTCGACCGGCCGCTGCGGGTCGGCGAGGGGCGTCCCGACGAGCGCCTCCTCCCACGCACCCCGGCGACCCGCCGCGTCGCGCGGGGATCCGTTCCACGTGCTCGGGACGACGAGCTGGTAGTTGGTGATCGCCTGGTCGTCGATGACCACCCAGTGACCGAGCGAGCCGCGCGGCGCCTCCACCATGCCGAAGCCCTCGGCATGGGCGGGCCATGTCGAGGGATCCCAGCGCGAGGCGTCGGCGACCGCCAGGTCGCCCGTCCGCAGGTTGGCCTCGAGGTCGCAGAGCCACTCCTCGAGCCTGGCCGCGATGAGGCTCGTCTCGATCGCCCGCGCCGCGACCCGGCCGAGCGTGCTGAACAGGGCCTCCGGCCCTACCCCGAGGGCGCGGAGGGCGTCGTCGACGGCCTCCCTGACCTCGGGGTGGCCCGACGCGTAGGCGACGAGCATGCGCGCGAGCGGACCCACCTCCATCGGCTGCCCGTCGTAGCGCGGTGCCTTCAGCCACGAGTACTTGTCGTGCCACTCGAGCGACTCGTAGGGCAGCGGCGGACCGGCGTACGCCGGCTGGGTCTCGCCCTTCCAGGGATGGTGGGGGGTGGCGTCGCCATCGCTGTACGCGTACCAGCTGTGGGCGACGCTCTCGGCGACCTTCGCGTGGTCGACGGGCAGAACGGCGCCGAGATCACGGCCCATGACGATGCCGCGGGGCAGGTAGAACGTCCGTGGATCGGTCGGGTCGCCGAGCGGGAAGTCCCCGTACGACATGTAGTTGCCGATGCCCGCGCCGATGCCCGCCCAGTCCTTGTAGAAGCCCGCGACGGCCATCACGTCGGGCAGGTAGACCTGGTCGACGAATGTCCTGGCCTCGTCGATGAGCTGGGCCACCTCGGACAGGCGACGCATGGTCAGCGCGGTGGGGGAGTTGGGATCGATGCCGATCGCCATGCCGCCGACCACGTACGTCTGGGGGTGCGGGTTCTTGCCGCCGAGGAGTGCCTGGATGCGGATGACGTTGCGCTGCCATTCGAGCGCCGCCAGGTAGTGAGCCACGGCCAGCAGGTTGGCTTCCGGGGTCAGCCGATACGCCGGATGGCCCCAGTAGCCGTTGGCGAACGGGCCCAGCTGGCCGGTGGCGGTGAACGCCTCGAGCCGGTCCCGGACGGCCCTGAAGTAGCTCACGCTCGAATCAGGGTACGGGCTGATCGATTCGGCGAGGTCGGCCGTCTTCGCGGGATCCGCCGACAGCGCAGAGACGACGTCGACCCAGTCCAGCGCGTGCAGGTGGTAGAAGTGGATGACGTGGTCCTGGACGAACTGGATCCCCGCGATGAGGTTCCTGATGATCCGGGCGTTGGCCGGGATCGTCAGCTCCAGCGCGTTCTCCACGGCCCGGACCGATGCCAGCGCGTGGACCGTCGTGCACACCCCGCAGGCCCGCTGGGCGAACACCCACGCGTCGCGGGGGTCCCTGCCGCGGAGCACCAGCTCGAGACCGCGGAACATCGTCCCTGCGCTCCACGCATCGGTGACGGCGCCGTTTGACGCCTCGACCTCGATCCGCAGGTGCCCCTCGATCCGGGTGATCGGATCGATGACCAGGCGCGTCATGTCATGCCACCTCCGGTCGCCCGTCGCCGGATGGCGGCGGTCCGCCCGCCGGCCCCCCCGCCGGTCGTGATATGGCCTCGTCGCTCGCGCGCGCCCGGCGCGCCCGGGCGTAGCTCGCCGCCCCATGGATCACCGTCAGCCCGGTCACCGCCCCGACGAACGCGAGGCCGACCTCGTCCGCGGTGACGTCCACGGCGAACCCGGGCGGGTTGGACAGGCGCCGGTAGAACGGGCTCATCTGGTCCCAGAAGCGCGGCATCGTACAGCCGACGCAACCGTGCCCTGCCTTCACCGGCCAGCTCGTCCGGTCGTTGAAGCGAACCGTGGGGCAGTTGGCGAACGTCTCGGGGCCCTTGCACCCCATCTTGTACAGGCACCAGCCCTTGCGATGACCCTCGTCGCCCCAGCCCAGCACGTATTCGCCGGCATCGAAGTGCGCCCGCCGCTCGCACTGGTCGTGGAGGAGCTGGCCATAGGCGAAGGTCGGACGGCCGCGGCTGTCAACGGCCGGGAACGTCCCGAACGTGAGGTAGTGGACGATCGTCGCGGTCAGGTTCTGGACGTTCATCGGGCAGCCGGGCAGGTTGATGATCGTCTTGCCCGGCACGATCGCGGACACGCCCACGGCCTCGGTGGGTCCCCCGTTCGCCCCCGGCAGGCCGCCGTCATAGGCGCAGGTTCCCACCGCGATCGTGGCGAGGGCTCCACCGCAGACCTCCTCGACGATCGACCGGAACGACCGTCCGCCGATGGCGCAGTAGACGCCGCCCTCCGCGACCGGGATCCCCCCCTCCACGACGGCGATGTAGGCGCCCGGGAAGGCACCGACGGTGTCGCTGCGACTCCGCTCCGCCGCCGTGCCGGCAGGCGCCATGAGGGTCTCGTGGTAGTCCACCGAGAGGATCTCCAGGACGAGGTCCGCGACCGTCGGATGCGACGCCCGCAGGAACCCCTCGGTGTTCCCGGCACAGTCCTGGCCTTCGAGCCAGATGACCGGCACTCGCTGGGCGACGTCCAGCGCCCGGGCGATCCGCGGCGCGTACATCGGGGGCAGCGCGAGCGCCGCCGCCATCGCCGAGCAGAACCTGAGGAATGCCCGTCGCGACACGTGGTGGGCGACCAGCAGCCGACCGAGGGTCCCTTCGCCTGGTTCCATGCCTCTCCTCTCGTGGCCGGCCGGCGAACCGGCCCACCCTCTCGCCGGACGAAGCGCATCGCGTGACGGATCACCGGTGGCGTGGAACCGGGCGGCGCCCCCATCGTGGCCGCGCTGAACGAGCAGCGGAGCAGGATCGGCGGTGTGGCGCGGGCACCGGCGACGGGGACGTGTCGCGACCTCGCGACCAGCACGCCACGAAACCGTGGCCGCCGATCCAGGCACTGCCCAGTCCGGGACGCGGTCACCAGAGACGACAGGGACGGCTCCGTTCGGGTTGCCCCGCCAGGTGCCGATGTCCCGAACGCTGCGCCCGGTGATCAAGGTCCGCAAGGGGCGTTCGGCCCGTTGCGTGGCGCCCGATGGCCGGGCAGCGCGACGCGGGACGCTCGCGGGGGGGGCGTAGAATCGGCGGGCTCACCGGCCCGCTGCGGCGGCGTCCCCGGCCGGATCGCCGGGTCGATGTGGCGAATCGCGGAGGTGCGCGTCAGATGAACGCCTTCATCGTGGAGCTAGACAACCGTCCCGGAGCGATGGCGAGGATCGCGCAGGCGATCGCCGACCGCGGGATCGACATCACCGGCTTCGCGGGGGTCACGGCCGGAGGCTCGGGGGCCATCCTCCTCATCACCAACGACGAGCCCGGCACGCGCAAGGTGCTCGCCGAGCAGCAGTGCACGTCGCGCGAGATCGAGCTGGTGACCGTTGGCCTCGAAGCGCGACCCGGCACGCTGGCGGCGGTCGCGAACAAGCTCGCCGAGGCGGGCATCAACATCGAGGGCGCGACGCCGATCGGCATGTCCGGCGGCACCGTCCAGGTGGCATTCGCGACGGACGACCCGGCGAAGGCGCGATCCGTGCTCGGACAGCGGGTGATGACGCCGACGATGGGCTGACCCACGCGGTCGGGGCGGCGCCCGCCGGGCGGGCTCACGTGCCGGCCGGCGGGCCCGCGAGGGCGCCTACAGGCACGCCGCGAGGACGGACGCGAGCTCGTGGTCCGTGAGCACGATCGGGTTCGTGCGCATCGAGCTGCCTCGCGCGTCCGCCACGATCGCCTCGATGTCGGCCTCGCCGACCCCGAATGCCCGCAGCCGCGGGACCTCGAGGGCGGCGGTCCAGGCGGTCAGGGTGATCACCAGCGCTCGCCTTGCCTCGACGTCGGGGGTGGTGGCCGGGAGCTCGGCCAGCAGCCGCCCCAGGGCGGCATAGCGGGCCAGCGCCGGCGAGCCCGGCTCGCGGTCCGCCAGCGCGCCGATGTTGGCCGCGGTCACGGCGGCCAGCGTCGCGCCGCAGGCGGCCCCGTGGGGGACCGGGAACAGCGCCCCGAGCGGCGAGGCGAGGCCGTGCACGGCGCCGAGACCCGCGTGCGCGAGGCAGATGCCCGACAGCAGCGCCGCATAGGCCATCCGCGAGCGGGCCGCCGGCGCCCCGGGTCCGTCGGGGTCGGCGTGCCACGCCAGCAGGCCGTCGCGCGCCGACGCCAGCCCCGCCAGCGCCAGCGCGTCCGTCATCGGGCCCGCCCGCAGCGACAGGTAGGCCTCCAGCAGCTGGGTGAGCGCGTCCATCCCGTTGGTGGATATCGCGACCGGCGGCAGCCCGGCGAGCAGGTCCGGGTCCACCACCGCGTCCGCCGCCACCAGGCGCTCGTCGCGGAACGACCGCTTCCAGCCCCCCGGCCCGCGCTCGGAGATGACCGCGTTGCGGGTCGCCTCGCTGCCCGTGCCGGCGGTCGTAGGGACGGCGACGAGTGGGACGGCGGGGCCGGGGTAGGGGAGCTGCGCGCCGACGCCCTCGAGGTGGTCGGTGACGCTGGTCGCCGTGTGCAGCAGGCCCGCGATCGCCTTGGCGGCGTCCAGCACGCTGCCGCCACCGATGCCCAGGACGACCTCGACGCCGTTCCCGCGGTGGGCGGCGACGGCGCCGTCCACGAGCGCTGGCGACGGCTCGCCGCCGACGGTGACCGCCCCCACCGGCTCCACCCCCGCCGCCAGCAGGCCTTCGACCAGGACGTCCCGCCGCCCGGCCGCCTCGAGTGACCGGCGGCCCGTCACCAGCAATGCGCGGCTCCCGTGCCGCGCCACGACTCCGGGCACGCGCCCGAAGGCACCGGCCCCGAACTCGATGCGCGGCAGCCTGCCGAGCGTGAATGCCGGGACGTCCACGCTCACTCCGTGGGCGGGGTCGCGGGCAACAGGCCCACGTAGCGCACCCCGGACCGTGGCTCGGCCAGCCAGTCCGCGACGGCCTCGCGCCAGGCGTCGTAGTGGGGGGTCGTCTTGTGCGCCTTCGCCGCGTCCTCGTCCACGTACCACTCGTACAGGACGAAGCGATCCGGGTCGTCGACGGAGCGCAGGACGTCGAACCGGACGTTGCCGGGCTCGCGGATGGATGCCTCGTGGTTGGCACGGGTCGCGTCCATGAACGCGTCCACGTGCTCCGGCCTGACATGGACGTGGACGAGGGTCACGTACATCGGGGTCTCCTCGGCTGAGGGCCTCGATCGTACCGCCGGCGAACCCTGCCACGACACCCCGCCGGCGAACCCCGCCGACGACGCCGCTTCGTCCACCGCCAGTGCGGACGGCCTCCCTCGACACGCCGTCCGGCGACCCACATCACGTCGATCGGCACTTTGCCGATCACCCGGGCCCCGTCCAGGCTGGCGCAGGAGTCCGCTCGACGGGCGTCTTTCCCAGCGCGTCCCCGACGGCGATCGGATCCGGGCACGGGGTCACCGGGCGTACGGGTCGTCCGGACCCATTGGAACCTGGAGACATCGATGGCGAAGCAGTTCGTGGTCCAGCTGGAGAACCGGCCCGGCGAGCTCGCCCACCTCGCCCACGCCTTCGCCGCCCGGGGCGTCAACATCCAGCACGTCGGGTGCATCGGCGCGGGGCCGCTGGCATGCATGTTCGTGACCACGGACGACGACGCGGCGGCCCGCAGGATCCTCCATGGCATGGGCCACGAGTTCATCGAGGGCCTGCCGGTCATCGTCGAGGTCGAGGATCGGCCCGGCGGCCTGGCCGATGTCACTGCGAAGCTTGCGGCCGCCGGGGTGAACATCACCGGCATGCTGGAGGTCGGGCGCCGGCCGGGCGTGGTCGACATCACCTTCTGCGTGGACGACGAGGCGAAGGCACGCGACGCGCTCGGGCTCGAGCTGGAGCAGCCGGTCGGCGTCGGCAACTGACCCCGTGGCCGCCAGCACCGGCGTCGCCGCACGGGCCGTCGACCACGGCTTCCTGGCGGAGGTCATCTCCGCTTTCCCGGGTGACTCCCGGCTGGGGCTGTGCATCCAGTGCGGGACGTGCGGCGGCAGCCGCCCCTCCGCCGCGGACATGGACCACACGCCGCGCCGCCTGTTCGCCATGGTGCGCGCCGGGATGCGGGACGAGGTGCTCGGGTCCAACACGGCCTGGATGTGCGTGTCCTGCTACTACTGCGCGGTCCGGTGCCCGCAGGAGGTGCACATCCCGGACGTGATGTACGGGCTCAAGTCGATCGCCGCCCGGGAGGGCCGGTCACCCGAGTCCGCGGCACCCGATTTCTCGCGGACCTTCATCGCCAACATCACCCGCTACGGCCGGAGCTACGAGATCGGGCTCGTCGCCCGGCACTACCTGCGCCACTTCCCGACCCGGATCCCGGGCATGGCCCCGGCCGGGCTCGGCATGCTGACCAGCCGGCGGATGGAGCTGCGGCCCCACCCGATCCGTGACGTCGGGGGGCTGCGCCGGATCCTCGGTCGCGCCGCCGAGCTCGAAGCCGGACGATGACGCGGCTGCTGTACTACCCCGGCTGCTCGATGAGCGGCTCGGCCCGCGGATACGCGTCCTCGCTGGCCGGGGTCGCCGGTCCGCTGGGTCTCGACCTCCACGAGGTCCCGGACTGGAACTGCTGCGGTGCCAGCGAGTACTTCTCGGCGGCCTGTCGTGCACCCCGGGCGCGGTCGACGTCCGGCACCTGTTCGAGGTCATCGTCCACGACGTGGGCATGGACGCGATCCGGGGGCGCGTGACCCGGCCGCTGCGCGGCCTGCGGGTCGCCCCCTACCTCGGCTGCCTGGTCACGAGGCCCGACAGCGGGGAGCGGTGGCGCGAGAAGGAGCATCCGCGCGCCTTCGACCAGATGCTCGAGGCGCTGGAGGTCACGATCCGCGATGCGGCGGGGGGTGTCGTCGATGTCCGGCGCCAGCACTGCTGAGGCGCCCGGTCGCGGCACGCTCCCGGCGACCGCCGGGACGCTCGTGATCGGCCTCGGCAACCCGGTCCTGGGCGACGACGGCGTCGGCTGGCTGGTGGTCCGCCGGGCGGACGCGCGCTGGGCGGAGGCGCGCCGGGCACGAGCCCCGGGCGTGGACTTCGACCTGCTCGCGGTCGGCGGCCTCGCGCTGATGGAGCGGCTGGTCGGCGCCCGCCGGGCGATCCTCGTGGACGCGGTGTTGACCGGGCTCGATCCGGCGGGGACGGTCAGGCTGCTCGAGCCCGGCACGATCCCGGGCCGCGACGCGACCCACCTCGACTCGCCGCACGACGTCACGCTCCGCACCGCGCTGGAGCTGGGCCGGACGCTGGGCGCGGCGCTGCCCGACGAGATCGCGATCGTGACGATCGAGGCCCAGCGGGTGGGCGAGTTCACGGAGCGGCTGACACCGGCCGTGGCCGCGGCGGTCCCGGGCGCCGTGGAACAGGTCCTCGCCCTGCTGGGCGATCGCTGATGCACGAGGCCGGTGTCGCCGAGCGCGTGCTCGAGCTGGTCCTCACCCGCGCCGAGGAGGCCGGTGCCACGCGCGTCACGGTCGTCGAGCTCGAGGCCGGCGAGGCCGCCGGCGTGTCGCGCGAGGCCGTCGAGTTCCACTGGCAGGAGGCTGCCCGCGGCACGCTCGCCGAAGGCGCCACGCTGCGGTTCGTCGACGTGGACGACGACCCGACGGCGTTCCGACTGGTCGCGATCGAGGCGGACCGGCTCAGTCCCCGCGCTGCCGCTGCGCCACCAGCAGGGTGATGTCGTCGAACGGCTCGGCGGCTCCGCGGAACGCCTCCACGTCACGCACCACGGTGGCCACGATGCCGTCGGCCGGGGTGCCGCAGGCCGAATCGAGGACGTTGAACAGCCGCTCTTCACCGTAGAACCGGCGGCGCTCGTCACGCGCCTCGGTGACGCCGTCGGTGTACAGCACGATCGCGTCGTCCGGGCCGATCAGCGTCGTCACCTCCGCGAACGGGGCGTCGCGGAAGGCGCCCAGGATCGGGCCGCCGGCCTCGAGCGCCTCCACGCTGCCCGCGGACCGCGCCACCAGCACGGGGTCGTGGCCCGCGCTCGCGTGGCGGGCCAGCCCGCTGGCCGCGTCCACGACCAGCAGCGCGGCCGTCACGAACAGCGACGTGGCGCGTTCCGTGACGAGGATCCGGTTCACGCGCGTCAGGGCGTCAGCCGGGCCGTCGGCGTTGTCGGTGGCCGCGTGCAGGAGGGCGCGCACGTCGGCCATGAGGAGCGCGGCCGGGATGCCCTTGCCGGTGACGTCGGCGACGAGCAGGGCGAAGGCGTCCGTCCGCCCGCGCAGCGGGAACACGTCGAACAGGTCGCCGCCCACCTCCCGGGCGGGCTCGTAGTGCGCGCCGAACGACCACCCGGACACGTTCGGGAAGCGGCGGGGG
>MGOE01000071.1:1237-6208 GCA_001797035.1 Chloroflexi bacterium RBG_16_72_14 | reverse complement strand
CGACGCGAGCGCCAGCAGCCCGGCCACCGACGCGGGGTCGACCAGGTCGTCGAGCCCGGTCATGGGCGACCCGTCGGGCGGGACAACGGGCGGAACGGCGGGCGGCCGGGCGCGTCCCTCACCCGGCGAGCGCGGCCTCGCGCGATTCGAACACCGGCAGCATGCCGGTCAGGCCGGTCCGCTCGAGCGTCCGGGCGACGGCAGGCCCGGGCGAGACGAGTCGCAGGTGGTCCACCGGCCCACCCTGGGCGACATCCGTGCTGACCTCGTGGATCGCCTGCCAGCCAGCCTCGGGATCGGGCGGTTCGTGGCCCCCGAACACCAGCGCAAGGCTGTGGAGCGCCACGATCCCGGAGCTTGCCATGTAGCTGAGCGCGCTCATGTCGAGGACGAGCCGCCGGGCCCCGTCCGCGTACAGCTGTTGGCCGAGCGCGATCAGCGCCCGGTAGTTGGATGCATCGAGCTCGCCGTCGAGGGCGACAACCGGGACCCCGGGTGTCGACAGGTCCACCGTCGTGTTCACGCGCCTCCTCCAGTGCTGTCGGTCGCCAGGTGCATGGTGACCTCGTTGCCGCCGCCCGGGAGCGGGCGGTGCGTGAAGCGGTCCGTGATCTCGCGGACGAGGTGGATCCCCATGCCACCGGGACGTCGCCGCTCCAGCGGCATGGACGGGTCGAACGGCGGCGCGGCCGCCGGGTCGAACACGGGTGCGTGGTCCCGAATACGGACGACGATGCCCGCCTCGTCGCGTGCGAGCTCGACCTCCACCGGTCCGCCGGCCCCACGATAGCCGTGCAGCGCCACGTTCGTCACCCACTCGTCGACGGCCTGGACGATGTCCTCGGTGGCGGCCCCGTCGGCCCCCAGCGCCGCCGCGGACCGGCGGACGAACGCCCGGACGCCGGCCAGCTCGGCGACGTCCCCGCCGCAGCGCATGACGGATCCCTCGTCGACGCTCACCGCTGGTAGACCTGCGCGATGGGCCAGCCGGGGCACGTCCGGCAGATGACGCGATCGCGCCTGGCGAGGGCCGGGAACTGGTCGGCGACCCGATGGCTCGGCGGGGGCGTGGTCCGGGTCATGGCGGGGGCGTGGTCCGGGTCATGGCGGCGGCGTGGCCCGGGCCATGGCGGCGGCGTGGTCCGGGCCCTACGCCAGCCGGGCGTAGTCGGCGGTCGCCCGCGGGATGAACTGCCCGTGGCCCTTGCGCCCCGAGAACGTGCCGTCGCGGACGACGACGGTGCCCCGGCTCATCACGACGTCCGAGGCTCCCTGAACCTCGCGGCCCTCGTAGCAGCTGTAGTCCACGTTCATGTGGTGGGTCGCGGCGCTGATCACGCGGGTCCGCTCGGGGTCATAGACCACGAGGTCCGCGTCGCTGCCCACGGCGATCGCGCCCTTGCGCGGGTACATCCCGAACAGCTTCGCCGGCGCGGTGGAGATCACGTCCACCCAGCGCTCCTTCGAGATCCGGCCGCCCACCACGCCGCCGTCGTGCAGCAGGTCAACGCGGTCCTCGACGGCCGGCAGGCCGTTGGGGACCTTGCGGAAGTCGCCGCGGCCGAGCTCCTTCTGCCCGTGGAAGTCGAACGGGCAGTGGTCGGTCGAGACCACCTGGAGGTCGTCCTTCCGGAGCCCCGTCCAGAGCTGCTCCTGGTGCTCCGGCGTGCGCAGCGGCGGCGAGCAGACGAACTTCGCCCCCTCGAACCCGTTGCCCAGGTCGTCGAGGGACAGGAACAGGTACTGGGGGCAGGTCTCGGCGAACGCCATCGAGCCTCGGTCACGGGCGTGGCGGACCGCGTCGAGGGCATCGGCGGCGGACAGGTGGACGATGTAGACCGGCACCTGGGCGGCCTCGGCCAGGCGGATCACGCGGTTGGTCGCCTCGCCCTCGAACACGGGGTAGCGGGCGATCCCGTGGTACAGCGGGTCGGTCTTGCCGGCGGCGACGAGATCCGCCGCGACGATGTCGATGACCGGGCCGTTCTCGGCGTGCATCATGATCAGGCCGCCGTTCTTCCCGGTCTGCTGCATCGCGCGGAAGATCGCGGCGTCGTCGCTGAAGAACACGCCCGGGTAGGCGGTGAACAGCTTGAAGTCCGGCACGCCCTCGGCGACCAGCTGGTCCATCTCGGCCAGCGTGTCGTCGTTGACGTCGCTCATGATCATGTGGAACCCGTAGTCGATGACCGTGGTTCCCTCGGCCTTGGCGTGCCAGGTGTCGAGGCCTGCGCGGAGGGCCTGACCCTTCGACTGGACGGCGAAGTCCACGATCGTCGTGGTGCCGCCGAAGGCGGCCGCGCGGCTGCCGGTCTCGAACGTGTCCTTGGCGAAGGTGCCGCCAAACGGCAGCTCCATGTGGGTGTGGACGTCGATGGCGCCCGGGATCACGTACCGGCCCGCGGCGTCGATGGTCTCGTCGGCGGTGACACCGGCCGCCGGCAGCTCGGAGCCGATCTGGGCGATGACCTCGCCGTCCACCAGGACGTCGCCTCGCCAGGAGCCGTCGGCGGTGACGATCGTGCCGTTGGCGATCAGGGTTCGCATGATGTCTCCTCGCGCTGGGACCGGGCGCGGGCGCGGCCATCCGGCCGCCGCTGCGTGGCAGACATCGTAGCGAGGCGCGGGCGCCGGCCGCTCGCCTGGCACGGCGCGCCCGTGCCGCGCCGCTGGTCCGAGCCCCCGTTCGAGAGCCCCGCTCGAGCCCCCCGCTCGGGCCGCGCGTCCGAGCCCCGGCTCGAGCCCGCGTCCGAGCCCGGCGACCCCTGCAGCGCCAGCCCGTCCCCCCGGGCCTGGCCGTGCGTGGGACGCACGCTTCCTGGACCGTGGCGACGTCATCGTGCGTGGCACGCACGATGACGGCAAGGAATCGCGGCGTTCAGGCCCGAATCGCGTCATCCCGTGCGTGGGACGCACGATCGCAGCGATCCCGGCGGGATTTCGTGCGTGCGACGCACGGCGGGAACCGCACGCGGAGGCGGCGCCTCAGCCGATGCCGAGCGCCGCGTGCACCCCGAACGCGCCGGCGATGCCGAGCTGGATCGCCCAGGCGAACGCCGCGGCCCCCACCGCGGCCAGCGCCGCCATGAACGCGATCCCGGCGACGAGATGCTGCTTGCGGCGCGCTCGTCGGGCGGCGGGCCCGTCGATCTCCCACCACGGGTCGCGACGGCGGAACAGGGACAACGACGGCATCGGGCACCTCCAGCGGGCTCCCAGTGTGCGTCGTGGCCGGTCGCCGGTCGAGAATGACCTCCGACCCCTGACCCTGCACCGCACCGCACCGGACCGCACCACCGCCGGCCGGCACGGCGGCCCGTCCCGGATCGGCGGTGCGTTCGGGCACCGGCGTCAGGTCAGCAGCCGGTCCAGCAGGTCCGAGGTCGGCGGATGGACGGCGGTCGCCTCGTCCTCGGCGGCCCGCTCCGCCTCGACACGGGTCCGCGCCTCGCCCTCCGCGAGCAGCCCGCCGTGCGGCGACACCACCCGCCAGTGCCAGCCTCGCTCCGCGACCCGCACGACCGCGAGGTCACGCCCGTGCAGGTGGGCGGCGAACGTGGTCGTCGTCTCACCCACCGGATGCCAGGCAGCCACCAGCACCGTCATGCGCGCAACCCTCGCACCGAGGATCGCGCCGTGGCGCTCCACGGCCAAGGGCCGAGCGGGCCACGATCAGCCCCGGCCGATCACCTGCGACCGGGCCGGCTGCACCGAGGCCTACGGCCGGCGCCGTCGCGTCGGCGCGGTCCGCAGGAGCACGACGCCCAGCCCCATCCCACCCGCCAGCAGGACCGCCGCGTCCACGAGCGCGCGCTCGCCGCGGACGGGTGCCGGTGCCGCGGTCGCCGTCGGCGGGATCGTGGGGGCTGCCCCCGGACCCCCCGGGCTGCCGGGACGGGGCGCGGATCCCGGCGGTGTCGCCGTCGGGCGTGGGGTGGGGAGCACCACCGCCGGCGGCAGCTCACCGACGACCGCGGAAGGCTGGATGCTCCGGTCCTGGTTGCGGTTGCCGCCACCGTCCAGCCCGAGCGTCCGCATGTGCCACGGCGCGCCGGAGACCAGCGACGCCCCGTCGCGCGCCCCGCCTGCGGCCGTGTCCCAGTACGAGGACTGGGCCAGGTGGCCGCCCCAGGCGAGCAGGACCGCGGAGCCCGTGGATCGGAACCGGACGAGGAGCTCGCCGGTGGAGTTGCCGCTCGGCGATCCGGCGTGCGTGGGGCCCGTGATCGACGTGATCGTGCCGCCGAAGATCGTGAGCCGGCGCGCGACCCCCGACCACGCCTGGGCGCCGCGGACCGACAGCCCATCCGCGACGTACGGATCCGACGGGAAGGCGAGGCTGGACGACGCCGGCAGCCGCGGGCACATCGACGAGATCGCGCCGCCGCTGGGCACGCACAGGCCGGGGCTGTTGGTCGCGTTCCACGTCGCGAGGAAGTCGTACGCCTTGTGCCCGGACGCGGTGAAGTCGTAGCTGATCGTGATCCGGTGGTTGCCGGCCGCGAGGCCTTCGATCGCCAGCCGGAACGGGATGACGCCGCCCTCCGGATAGCGCGCGTTGTTCCCGTTGAGGTTGCCGTTCTGCCACGCGCCCTCGAGGCTGGCCCACTGGTCGAGGTCGACCGACAGCCCGGCGGCCATGGCCGGGCGCGCGGGGAGCGCGACGGCGATCGAAGCCGCCATGAGCGCGGCGCCGGCTGCAAGCGCCGCGACCCGTCGCCTCGGGACTGACCGTGCCACCAGGCTGGTTGCCACTCCCCACCTCCGCGATGCGGTGTGCGTGGAGTGTCCGGCGTCGTCGGGTACCGGTGTGAGAGGGGCATTCGGCTGCGGGACCCGACCGGACCACCCCGCTCGGCACCGATCGCGCACCACCCGCGCGAACTGCGGTGTGCGGTGGCACCGAGCCGGCCAGGTCCGGGTGCGGCGCCCGCCGGTCGTGCGATCGAGGGCGGGCGTCAGCCCGTTGCG
>MGOE01000071.1:854-1229 GCA_001797035.1 Chloroflexi bacterium RBG_16_72_14 | reverse complement strand
CGCCCGAACGGCGGGGATGACCTCCCGGCCGTAGACCTCGAGCTGCTCCTCCTCGTTGCCGTTCATGAGGTAGAGGTTGAACTGGTCCACGCCCGCCTCGGCCAGCGCGCGCAAGCGCTCGACGTGCTGCTCCACGGAGCCCAGGACGCAGAATCGGTCGACGATCTCGTCGGTCACGAACGAGGCATTGGAGCTGCCGACCTCGGCGTGGTGCAGGTAGTCGTAGCCCTCGCGGTCGCGGATGTACTGCGTCAGCTCCTCGGGCAGGTCCTCGCGCGGGTACTTGTTGACGAGGTCCACGACGTGGTTGGACACGAGGGCCGGGAACCAGCGCGTCCTGTCACGGCCCTCGGCGAGGTCGCCGACATGCGCCGG
>MGOE01000071.1:0-845 GCA_001797035.1 Chloroflexi bacterium RBG_16_72_14 | reverse complement strand
CCATCCCCTTGACCGCGCTCGGGTCGCGACCGGCCTCGACCGCCGAGGCCCGGACCTGGGACACGAACCAGCGGATCAGGTCCGGGTCGCCGATCTGGAGCATCGCGCCGTCCGCGATCCGCCCGGTGAGCTTGAGCGCGACCGGGCCGTAGCCGGCGATCCAGACCGGGATCCGATGGCCGCTCGCCCAGGGCAGCTCGAGCATCGCCCCCTCGAACTCGACCGGTCGTCCTTCGACCAGGGCCCGGATGACGTGCACCGCGAGCTCCAGGTCCTTCATCGAGGTCGGCGGTTTGCCGAGCACGCGGCGTGCGGAGTCGCCACGGCCGATGCCCAGGTCCATCCGACCGCCGGACAGCTCGTCGAGCACCGCCAGCGTGGACGCGGTGACCGACGGCTCGCGCGTGGCCGGGTTCGTGACGCAGGTCCCCAGGCGCAGGGTCTTCGTCGCCTGCGCCATGAGGGTCAGCAGCGGATACGGGTCCCGCCACAGGACGTGGCTGTCGAACAGCCAGCCGTACTCGAAGCCCGCCGCCTCGGCCTGCCTGGCGAGCGCGATCGTGCGCTCGATCGAGTGGTCGGGCTTGAGCGTGAACCCGAACTGCATCGACGTCCTCCTGCCGGTCCCCCAGGAATGCAGGCGGCTCGGCTGCCCTCCTCCTTGGCAGCCTAGCCGCGCGGGATGATACCGGATGGCGCTCCGGTGTCCAGCGTGCCGGTCGGCCCGTTTTTCTACGGCGCCACGAGATCGCCGTACTGGTCCGGGCGCCGGTCGCGGTAGAACTGCCAGGTCTGGCGGACCTCGGTGACCATGTCGAGGTCCATGTCGCGGATGACCAGCTCCT
>MGOE01000070.1 GCA_001797035.1 Chloroflexi bacterium RBG_16_72_14 | reverse complement strand
TGACCGAGCGTCCGCGGTCGACTCGAACCGAGGGAGGGTTCACGACCATGGCCGCCGAGACCACGGGCAGGGCACTCTTCACGCGCCAGTCATCGGGGCTGGTGCGCGAGGTGAGCGTCGTCAACGCGCTCTTCTTCAACACCGCCGCGTTCATCGGTGCTGGCGTCGGCTGGTATCCCGTCTTCTACTCGCTGGCCTTCGTGCCCATCGGGACGTTCGCCTGGTTCACGACCTACGGCTGGGGAGCGATCATCGTCGGTGGCGCGGCCGTCCTGCTCGCCCTCATCTTCGCCTCGTTGACGACCGTCATGCCCCGCTCGGGCGGCGACTACGTCTTCACCAGCCGGATCGTGCCGCGCGTCGGTCCGTTCCTCGGCTGGCTCGAGGGCTGGACGCTCGCTTTCGCGTCCCTCGCGATCATCGCCTTCGAGGTCCCGATCGTGGTCCGCAACCTCCAGGTGACGGGCCGGATCATCGGCATCGGCACCGGCAATGAGTTCTTCGCGGGGGCCAACGCCTGGTTCACGGAAGCGGAAAGCGGCGCCGTGACCGGGGTCCCCGGCTTCGTGGCCGCGCTCATCGTCCTCGCCCTCATCGCGGTCATCGCCTTCCAGCCGACCAGGCGCTTCCACCGCATCATCACCGGCCTCGCCGTGCTGGGGCTCCTGGGCGCCGTCGTGATGTTCGTGCTGGGCATGCTCACCTTCACGCCCGAGAACTTCGCGGCCAACCTGCCGACCTACGCCAACGGGGTGACCGTAGACCAGCTTGCGGCGGTCGCTGCCGACGGGGGCCTCAAGGCGGACGGCCTGAACCTCGCGCCCGATTCCTTCGCCTTCATCGCCGGGATCGTCCTGCTCAACTACATCGGCTTCCAGTACTCGGCCTACATCTCCGGGGAGATCCGGGGCAACGTCCGGCGCGGGACCCTGATCGCGCTGCTCGGCGCGCTGCTCATCGCCGTTCTGATGAACTCCGTCTATACCGACTGGATCAGCTTCCGCCTCGGCCTCGACGGGCAGGTCGCCTGGGGCGCCCTGTACTGGGGCTTCTTCACGGATCCGGCGCTGCCGCTCGGTCAGCCGAACTCGATGCCCTTGTCGGCCGTCATCGCGACGCCAGGGCTATGGCCGATCTGGACGCTCGTCAGCGTGTCGGTGACGCTCTTCCCGTTCCTTCTCTGCCCGGTCTACGTGAACTTCCTGAGCCGGATGCAGCTGGCCTGGAGCCTGGATCGCCAGGTGCCGGAGTGGTTCGGTCAGGTTTCGGAGCGGCTGCGGGCGCCGGCGAACGCGATCTTCGCGGCTCTGTTCGTGGCGGCGATCTTCGCCCTGCTGCAGAACTTCCCGATCCTGTCGTCGATCGGCCTGGGCTTCCTGGCCCCGGTGGACGGCAAGCTGAACCTCGTCTCGACGCTCTGGTTCAGCATCCTGGCCGCCGCGCTCACCTGGATCATGCCCGGCGTCAACGCCCTGCTCGTGCGCTGGACCCGGCCGGACCTCGTCCGCGATGCCCCCTACGCGTCGTCGCTCCCGATCCTGGGCGCAGTCTGGCTCGTCTTCGCGATCGTCCTCTACTGGTACGCCGGCGTCAGCCCGATCCTCGGCTTCGTGGGCATCGGCGAGGGTGAGAGTCAGCTCGACTACCTCAACCGGACCGGGGTGACGATGACCGTCCTGGCCTTCGTGGCCGGGATCGTGATCTACCTTGTCCAGGCGGCACGCAACCGGGCCCGAGGGGTCGACACGAGCCTGATGTACAAGGAGCTGCCGCCGGACTAGGAAGGCTCGGCCCGGATCGACCCACTCGCGGCCGACCGAGGCCGTGACCCGGCGTGGCTGATACGACCTGGGCGGTCGGGATCGACATCGGGGGCACCTTCACGGACGCGGTCGCCGTGCGCGCCGACGGCCTGGTGCGGACGGCCAAGGTCCCTTCGACCCCCGACGATCCCGCGCGGGGGCTGCTCGACGCGATGGCTGCCCTGACGCTGGCCGGGGTCACCCCGGGCGCGGTGACGCGCGTCGTTCACGGCACGACCGTCGCGACGAACGCGCTGTTGACCGGGTCGCTGGCGCGCGTCGTGCTGTGTGCCACGGACGGGTTCCGCGACGTCCTGGCCATCCGAGATGGCCAGCGCCCGGCGATGTACGACCTCTTCCAGCCGCGTCCGCGCGAGCTGGTCGTGCGGCGCGACCGGCTCGTCGTCCAGGAGCGCATCGCCGGGGACGGGACGATCCTGGTGCCGCTCGCGGCGGCCGAGATCGAGCGGGTCGTGGCGGCCGTGCGTCGCCGCCGTCCCGCGGCCGTCGCCATCTCGCTCCTCTTCAGCTTCATCGAGCCTGCACATGAGCGGGCCCTCGGCGAGGCGCTTCGACGCGCCCTGCCCGAGGTCCCGGTCGTCATCTCGAGCGAGGTCGCCCGGGAGTTCCGTGAGTATCCGCGCACAGCGACGACGGTCATCGCGGCAGGGCTCGGTCCGGTGGTCGGTCGCTACCTTGACCGGGCCGCGGCTGGGGTGGCGGCCCTCGGGGTGCCGGGCAGCCTCCTCATCATGGAGTCGGGTGGAGGGCTCGTGGCCGCGGACCGCGCCGCCCGAGAACCGCATCGGCTCCTCTTGTCCGGGCCCGCCGGCGGCGTCGGCGGAGCGATCGAGATCGGGCAGCGCTTGGGCCTGACCGACCTCCTGACGCTCGACATGGGCGGTACGAGCGTCGATGTCTGCCTCGTCCGCGGTGGGCACGCGCCCAAGCGCGCCACACAGGCGCACGACGGCGTACCGGTCCTTGCGCCGGCCCTGGATATCGCGACCGCCGGCGCCGGTGGTGGCAGCGTGGCCTGGCTCGATCCGGCCGGTGCCCTGCGCGTCGGACCGCGCAGCTCCGGCGCGGACCCCGGACCGGCGGCCTACGGACGCGGCGGGACGGAACCCACGATCACCGACGCTCACCTCATCACGGGCGGCCTGGACGAGTCGACCCCACTGGCGGGGAGCGTCCGGCTGGACCGGTCCGCGGCCGAGGGGGCTATCGCGACGCTGGCCGGGCCGCTTGGTCTGTCGCTCGAGGAGACGGCGCGCGGCATCCTCGCCATCGCCACCGCCCACATCGCGGGTGCCATCCGACGCGTCTCCATCGAACGAGGCATCGACCCGCGTGGGCTGCCGCTCGTCGCCTTTGGCGGCGCCGGCCCGCTCCTTGCGCCCACGCTGATGCGAGACCTGCGGCTTGCCGAGGTCGTCGTCCCGCCCACGCCGGGGCTCTTGTCGGCGGCCGGGCTCGTCGGCGCGGATCTGCGGTTCGACGAATCGCAGACGCTGCTGCTGCGTTTCGGCAGCCGCGACGAGGACCGCCTCCTGGCGTGGCTGCGGACCGCGGCCGCCGACCTCGAGCGTCGGCTGAGCGCCGAGGGTGTCGCGCCCGGCGACCGGCGCCTGGCCGCGGTCGTCGACTGCCGGTACCTCGGCCAGGGCTATGAGCTGTCGGTGCCCGTCCCGGCGATCTCGCGGCGCGCCGTCCGAGAGCTGCCCCAGGCGTTCCATCGCGCCCATCGCGAAGCCTATGGCCACGATGCACCCGACGAACCCGTCGAGGCGGTGACGGCGCGTCTGGTCGCCATCGGCGTGCTCCCGCACGCGGAGCCCGCTCGGGTGGCGCGCGGCGCCCGTGGCGGTCGCCCGGATGCGGCGGCGGACCTCGGCCACCGGACGCTCGTGGCGGTGAGTCGCCAGGAGCGCGTGAGGGCCCGACTGTGGCGCCGCGACGACCTGCGAGCCGGGGACCGATTGATCGGCCCGGCGATCGTCGAGCAACTCGACGCGACGACGATCATCCCGACCGGCATGGTCGGACGGGTCGGCGCCTGGGGCGAGATCCGCATCCGGGAGACGCGGACGTGACACGGACCGAGGCCGGTGCCGAACGACGCCGTCTCCCATCCGCACGGCCTCGTCAGCGGGGCAGCCCCGCTGACGGCCTCGATCCGGTCACCTTCGCGCTGCTCGAAGCGGCCCTCCGGGCGACGAGCGTCGAGATGGGAGCGGCACTCCGCCACGCCAGCTACAGCCCGATCATCCGCGAGATGCTCGACTACAGCTGCGCGGTGTTCGATGCCGCCGGACAGCTCGTGGCGCAGGGTGAGTTCATCCCGGCACAGCTCGGCGCGATGTCGCTCGTGGTGCAGGCGACGCTGCGGCGTCACGGCCCTTCGATCGCCCCCGGCGACGTGTTCGTCTCCAACGATCCGTACGAGGGGGGCGCCCACACGCCCGACGTCAACGTCATCCGGCCCGTCTTCGTGGCCCGCGGAGCCCCCCGTGGCGGTCCGCCCGCACTCCTGGGGTGGGTCGGGACCGTCGCCCACCAGGTCGACTTCGGCGGGCCAAACCCGGGCACCGAGGGCGCCGACAACCGGCAGGTCTTCGGCGAGGGCCTGATCCTGCCGCCGGTCCGCCTTGCCACGGCGCGTGGCCCGCAGGCCGACCTGGTGGCGCTGATCGGCGCCAACGTCCGCGATCCCGTCTCCACGCTCGCCGATCTGCGGGCACAGGTCGCGGCCTGCCGGATCGGCGAGGCGCGGCTGCTCGAGATCGCCGAGCACCATGGGCCGGCGACCGTGCGGCGGGCCTTCGCGGCGCTCCTGGACCACGCTGAGCGGCGGACCCGGGCGGCGCTCGCGGCGCTGCCCGACGGGGAGGCCGAGGCTGAAGGCTTCCTCGACGACGACGGCGCCGGCGGTCCGCCGACCCGGTTTCAGGCGCGGTTGACAAAGACCGGCGACCGACTGACGGTCGACCTTTCGGGCTCGGCCGGCCAGGTCCCCGGCGGCCTGAACAACCCCTGGGCAAGCACGCGGGCCTGCGTGGCATATCTGGTGCGCGCCGTCGCCGGATCCGACATCCCGGCCAACGATGGGGCGCTGCGCCCGGTCACGATCGTCTGCCCGGAGGGCTCGATCCTCCATCCGCGCCGACCGGCCGCCGTCAGCGTGCGGCATCTGACCTGCCAGCGGCTGGCCGACACGATGATCCGCGCGGCGGCGCGCCTGTGGCCCGACTTGCCGGTCGCGGGTCACTTCGTCGGCTTCTTCTCGCTCATGGCGGAGGGACCGTCACCCCGCACGGGACGATCGGTCGTGCTCCAGGATGTCGTTGGTGGCGGGACCGGGGCGCACGGTCCACGACGCCTCCATGCGCAGGGGACGGCGGGTCCGGGCGGCGGCCCGGGGGGCATGACGATGCCCGGCGGCGACGGCCTCGACGCCGTCGACACCCACATGTCGAACGTCGGCCTGCTGTCGGCCGAGGTGTGCGAGCTGGAGTACCCCTGGCGGCTCGTCCGCTCCGAGCTGGTGCCCGGGTCAGCGGGTCGGGGCCGCTGGTCGGGCGGCCTTGGGCTCCGCCGAACGTACGAGGTGCTCGCGGCAGCGCAACCGGTCGTGCTGTATTGCGAGCAGACGGATCAGCGCTGGCGACCGTGGGGCGCGGCCGGCGGCGGTGACGGCCGCCCGACGCGTCTGATCGTCCGTGACCCGGCAGGCCGGCGGATCGTGGTGGCATCGAAGGCGACCGTGATCCTCGAACCCGGTTCCACGGTCACGATCGTGACGGGCGGGGGCGGCGGGTACGGCGATCCACGGGTCGCCGGCTCGTGACCGTCGCGGCCAGGGCGGGCGTAGACTCGGCGACCGATGATGAGGTCTGGAGGCCCGCGGCCACGTCATGAACCAGGGGACGCAGCGATGAACCCGAGCGAGTCGGCCGCCGACCTGGTCCTGGCCGGCGGCCCGGTGGTCACGATGGACGCCGTCCGGCGGACGTCCTCCGCGGTCGCCGTTCGTGGCGGACGGATCGTCGCGGTCGGCTCCGTGGCTGACGTCGAGTCCCACGTCGGACCTCGCACGCGGCGCATCGATCTCGCCGGCCGGACGCTCGTGCCGGGCTTCCAGGACGCCCACGTCCACCCGTCGATGGCGGGGCTGAACCTGAGCCGCTGCCCGCTCCACGAACTGCCGCGCCAGCTCGACAGCTACCTCGACGCGATCCGCGCCTATGCGACCGCCCAGCCCGACCGGCCGTGGATCCTGGGCGATGGCTGGTACATGGAGGCGTTCCCCGGCGGGACCCCGTCGCGGAACGACCTCGACGCGGCCGCGCCGGACCGTCCGGCCTTCTTCATGAATCGCGATGCGCACGGCGCCTGGGTGAACAGCCGCGCGCTCGCCCTGGCCGGGATCGGCCGCGACACGCCGGATCCCCCCGACGGCCGGATCGAGCGCGACGCTACGGGCGAGCCGAGCGGCACGCTCCACGAGGGGGCGATGGAGATCGTCCGCCGACTCATCCCGGCCCCGACCCTCGAGGAGCGGGCAAGCGGGATCGAGCTCGCCCAGGCTCACCTGCACCGCTTCGGGATCACCGCCTGGCAGGACGCGTGGGTCACGCCCGAGGACCTGGATGCGTACCGGCTGGTCGCCGAG